>NZ_CP110389.1:0-301250 GCF_026015985.1 Rhodopseudomonas sp. P2A-2r
ATGTCAAATATCGAACAGGATCGCTGGTCTCGGGTCAAAGGTCGGCTGCGCTCGAGCGTTGGAGAGGACGTCTACTCCAGCTGGTTCGCGCGGATGGATCTTGAAAGCGTGCACGACGAAAGCGTGCACCTGTCGGTGCCGACGCGGTTTCTCAAGAGCTGGATCCAGGCGCATTATGCCGAGCGCGTGCTGAGCTGCTGGCAGGCGGAGATGCCGCAGGTGCATCGTGTCGACGTCACCGTGCGCACGGCAATGCGCGTGGCAACGCCGGCGAAAGAAGCTCCCGCGCCGATCGAGCCGCGCCGCAGCGAGGGCCGCGACGGCCGCGCTCCGGAACTGCGCAACACCGCGATCGCGCCGGTGTCGGCCAGCCATGAAGCGCTCGGCGGCTCGCCGCTCGATCCGCGCCTGACCTTCGGCAGCTTCGTGATCGGCCGCTCCAACACGCTGGCCCATGCCGCCGCCCGCCAGGTCGCGGAAGGCCGCCGCGGCGACAGCGTGATGTTCAATCCGCTCTACATCCATGCCGGCGTCGGTCTCGGCAAAACCCATCTGCTGCAGGCGGTGACCTGGGCCGGCAATTCCGGCACCGAGCGCAAGGTGCTGTATCTGACCGCCGAGAAGTTCATGTACGGCTTCGTCGCTGCGCTGAAGACGCAGACCGCGCTGGCCTTCAAGGAAGCGCTGCGCGGCATCGACGTGCTGGTGATCGACGACCTGCAGTTCCTGCAGGGCAAGACCACCCAGGCGGAGTTCTGCCACACGCTCAACGCGCTGATCGACGCCGGCCGCCAGGTGGTGATCGCCGCCGACCGTCCGCCGTCGGATCTCGAAAGCCTCGACGAGCGGGTGCGCTCCCGCCTTGCCGGCGGCCTGGTGGTCGAAATGGGCTCGCTTGGCGAAGACCTGCGCCTCGGCATCCTGAAGTCGCGCGTCGCAGCAGCCCGCGCCCACCACGCCACCTTCGACGTGCCGGCGCCGGTGCTGGACTATCTCGCGCGCACCATCACTCATAACGGCCGCGACCTCGAAGGCGCGGTCAACCGGCTGCTCGCCCACAGCAAGCTCAACGCCACGCCGGTGACGCTGGAAATGGCCGAGCGCGAGGTCCGCGATCTGGTCCGGCCGCAGGAGCCAAAGCGCATCAAGATCGAGGACATCCAGCGCGTCGTCGCCCGCCAGTACAATGTCAGCCGTTCCGACCTGCTGTCGTCGCGCCGCACCGCCAATGTGGTGCGCCCGCGCCAGGTGGCGATGTATCTGGCCAAGACCCTGACGCTGCGCTCGCTGCCGGAAATCGGCCGCAGGTTCGGCGGCCGCGACCACACGACCGTGCTGCATGCCGTGCGAAAAATCGAGGCGCTGGTCGGCAAGGACGTCGCTTTGCAGGACGAGGTGGAATCGCTGAAGCGGCAGTTGCAGGAATAATCTGAAACGCAGGCCGTAGTGTCCCCTCCCCCTCGTGGGGGAGGGTCAGGGAGAGGGGAGCCAAGAGCGCCGTCGCGTGTGGCCCCCTCTCCCAGCGCTACGCGCTACGCGCCACCCTCCCCCACGAGGGGGAGGGGAGCCATCAACGCCGGCGCATGTATCGTTCTTTACTCCCCAAAACGTGGGGAGTGCGACCGCCTCTCCCCTTGCACTTCGCCTGCAATCACGCCACCTTGCGGACCCCCGCGGGTTTGCGCAAAATCCGTTTGAGCCAGCTTGCGGGCGTCAATCACCGCGGCGCCTGTTCGGGCTGCCCGGCTTCCATCCCACGATGTCGAACTGGATCGGGCGAGTTTGCTATGAAGGTCACCGTCGAACGCGCGCAATTGCTGAAATCGCTGAGCCACGTGCATCGCGTGGTCGAGCGCCGCAACACGATCCCGATTCTCGGCAACGTGCTGATCCGCGCCGAGAACGCCAAACTGTCGCTGAAGGCCACTGACCTCGACCTCGAAGTCACAGAGACCCTGGCCGCCGAGGTCGGAACCGCCGGCTCCACCACGGTGCCGGCGCACATGTTCTACGACATCGTGCGCAAGCTGCCCGACGGCTCGCAGATCGTGCTGGAAGCCGACGGCGACCGCTCCGTGATGGCAATCCGCGCCGGCCGCTCGCGCTTCACGTTGCAGACGCTGCCGGAGAACGATTTCCCCGACCTCGCCGCTGGCGAGATGACGCATTCCTTCAGCCTGCCCGCCGCCGGCGTGAAGCGGCTGATCGACCGCACCCAGTTCGCCATCTCCACCGAGGAGACGCGCTATTATCTCAACGGCATCTATCTGCACGCCGCCGGCACCGCCGCCGCGGCCACTCTGCGCGCCGTAGCCACCGACGGCCACCGCCTCGCACAGGTCGACCTGCCGCTGCCGGCCGGTGCTGCCGGCATGCCCGGCGTAATCGTGCCGCGCAAGACCGTCGGCGAAGTGCAGCGCCTGATCGAGGACGCCGAGGCCGAAGTCGGCATCGAACTGTCGCAGGGCAAGATCCGCTTCACGCTCGGCAATGTGGTGCTGACCTCGAAGCTGATCGACGGCACGTTTCCGGACTATGGCCGCGTGATCCCGCAGAACAACGACAAGGAACTGATCGTCGACAAGAAGGATTTCGAGGCCGCGGTGGACCGCGTCTCGACCATTTCCAGCGAGCGCGGCCGCGCGGTGAAGCTGGCGCTGTCCGCCGGCAAGCTGGTGCTGTCGGTGACCAATCCGGATTCGGGCAGCGCCACCGAAGAACTCGAGGTCGAGTACGCCTCCGACGCCCTCGATATCGGCTTCAACTCGCGCTACCTGCTCGACATCGCCGCCCAGATCGAAGGCGACGTGGCGGTGCTGCGCCTCGCCGATCCCGGCTCGCCGACCCTGGTGCAGGACAAGGATTCCAAAGGCGCGCTCTACGTGCTGATGCCCATGCGGGTGTGATCGCTCTGATTTTGCTTTCTTCCTTCCCTCTCCCCCAGCAAAGCGAAGCTTTGCGCCGCGGGAGAGGGTGCCTGAGCGAAGCGAAGGCGGGAGAGGGAGGGCCGCGAACTCCGAAGAGCCCCCTCTCCCGTCTCGAACACGCTCCGCGCGTTCGAGCCACCCTCTCCCGCCAGCCGCAGCTTCGCTGCGCCCGGGGAGAGGGGACAAGCGCGGCAGCTGTCGTGGACCTATATGTCTCATTGCCCATGACCGTCTCCCGCATCCATCGCCTGACGCTGACCCACTTCCGCAATTATCGGTCGGCGGCGCTGCAGATCCGTGGCGACATGGTGGTGCTGGTCGGCCCCAATGGCGCCGGCAAGACCAATTGCCTCGAAGCGATCTCGTTTCTGTCGCCCGGCCGCGGCTTGCGCCGCGCCACCCTCGAGGACGTCGCCGACGTCCAGGGCGACGGCTCCTGGGCTGTCTCGGCGGAGGTCGAAGGCGAGGTCGGCCTCGCAACGCTGGGCACCGGCATCGATCCGCCCAGCGAGGGCAGCTCGACCAGCCGGCGCTGCCGCATCGACCGCGAGCCGGTCAGTTCGGCCACAGCATTCGGCGACCATCTGCGCATGGTGTGGCTGACGCCGGCGATGGACCAGCTGTTCATGGGCGCGGCGTCGGAACGACGGCGGTTCTTCGACCGGCTGGTGCTGGCCATCGACAAGGATCATTCCGGCCGGGTGTCGGCGCTGGAGCGCAGCCTGCGGTCGCGCAACCGGTTGCTGGAAGAACGCAACACCAACAGCCACTGGCTCGACGCCATCGAGCGCGAGACCGCGGAGCTGGCGGTGGCCGTCGCCGCCATGCGCGGCCAGACGGTGACGCGGCTCGCGGCCATGCTGCGCGCGCGCTTCGAGACCTCGGTGTTTCCGTCGGCGATGATCATGCTCGACGGCTGGATGGAGAACGCGCTGGTCAGCGAGCCGGCCACCGCGGTGGAGGATCGCTACCGGCAGATTCTTCGCGACGGACGGCAACGTGATGCGGCGGCCGGCCGCACGCTCGACGGCCCGCATCTCACCGATCTGCAGGTCATCTACGCGCCGAAAAACATGCCGGCGCGCGACGCCTCCACCGGCGAGCAGAAGGCGCTGCTGATCGGGCTGATCCTGACCCATGCCACGCTGGTCGCCGAGATGACCGGCATGACCCCGCTGCTGCTGCTCGACGAAGTCGTGGCGCATCTCGATCCCGACCGCCGCCGCGCGCTGTTCGGCGAACTCACAAAACTCGGCGCCCAGGTCTGGATGACCGGTGCCGATCCCGCCGCCTTCGCCGATATCGGCACATCCGGCGAACTGTTCGATGTCGCGGACGGCCGGGTCAGCAAGCGTCCATCCCCGTAGCCTCACCTCATCGAAGGTGAGACTCTCACCCGGCCCTCGATCTTCGCCCGCCCACGAGGTGGTGCGGTCTCCGTGTTTTTACGGGAGCCAAATTTAACATGATGCTGAGACGGGCCATTCCATGCTCGCCGGAAGTAGGATCAGGCGCGGCCATCGCTGCGCGACCACATCATCGATGCCTCCGGCGACAAGACCGGAACGGTTGGATGGCATCCCTCGATTTATCGCGAGCCCCGCCGTGGAATCTCGCCAGCGCGCCTCAATGAGTCTCGATGTGATGTGTAAATTGTCGGCACCGGTGCAATGCGACAAGGCGTTGGCAATCATGGCGGGCGAAGTCGCAGTCAACCCGGCGCCTGTCCAGAGGGTCGTTGCGAGATGACTCAGACAAGCAACACGTCGACCGCCGAACCGTCGGCAACCCATGGCAAAACACCCGTCCCGCAGGGCCGCTCTGCGGCAAACCTGACCGATGCCGGTGCCATCTCAGAAAAGGAGATGCGCCGAATCCGCGCCGCCCAGGTCAACAGCGTCGCGCGCCTGGTGCCCATGACCATGACCATCAACGTGCTCAACGCGGCACTGGTCCTGGTGGTGTTCTGGACCTCGGCGTCGCAGGTTTTCCTGACGATCTGGGCGGCGGTGATCCTGCTCGCTGCGGCGCTGGCGGTGCGCTCCTGGCACCGCACCCGCCGCAAGCCGCCCAAGGAGGCGTCCGCGCGAGCCGCCCGCAACATGGTGATACAGGCCTTCATGCTCAGCATGACCTGGGGGCTGCTGCCGCTGATGCTCTATCCGACGGCGGCCCCGCCCCATCAGCTGGTGATCGCCTGCCTGATGACCGGAATGATCTCCGGCGGGGCCTTCGCGCTCTCGACGGTGCCGAAGGCCGGGCTGGTCTATCTGTGGACCATGGTGCTGGCCTCGGCGGGATCGCTGGTGATCGCCGACCGCGAGGCCGACCTGGTCACTGCGCTATTCCTGCTGTTCTACGGCGCGTTCCTGTCGCGCAATCTGGCCTCGCAGGGCGATTTGTTCCTGCAGAACCTGCGCGCCCAGTTGCAGCTCGAACGCCAGACCGAGATCATTTCGCTGTTGCTGCAGGAATTCCAGGAGAATGCCAGCGACTGGCTGTGGCAGACCGACGCCGATGGCCGGCTGATCCATGTGCCGGAGCGCTTCGCACAAGCCGCGCAGATGCCGCCGAACCTGCTGCATGGCGCAAGCCTCGCAGAAGCGCTGACCATGCTTTGCGTCGGCGACAAGTCGACGATCGCCACCGTCACGACGCACATGGCCAGGGGTGAGCCGATGCACGATATCGTGCTGCACGTGGTGGCCGGTGGAGAGCCGCGACTATGGTCGCTGACGGCAAAGCCGGCGCACGACCACGACGGCGTGTTCGTCGGCTATCGCGGCGTCGGCCGCGACGTCACCGAGCGCTGGCGCGCCAAGCAGGCCGAGGCGGAAAGCCAGGCCAAATCCCGCTTTCTGGCGATGATGAGCCACGAGATCCGCACACCGATGAACGGCGTGCTCGGCCTGGCCAGCGCGCTGATGGAAACCAACCTGGATCCCGATCAGCGCCACGCCGTCGCCACCATCCGCGAATCCGGCGACAACCTGCTGCATATCCTCAACGACATTCTCGATCTCTCGAAGCTCGAAGCCGGCCAGCTCGAGCTCGATCCCGCCGATTTTGACCCTGTGGCGCTGCTCGATGCCGTGAGTTCGATTGTCTCGCCCAGCGCCAAGGCCAAGGGCCTCGATCTGCGCACCACCATCGACGCCGATCTCCCGCCCGCGCTATGCGGCGACGCCGGCCGGATCCGCCAGGTGCTGCTCAACCTGGTGTCCAATGCCGTCAAGTTCACCGAGCAGGGCAGCATCGCGATCACGGTCACCTGCACGTCGCGCGACGACACACAGGCACAGGTGGAGTGGCTTGTCAGCGATACCGGTCCGGGAATTGCGCCCGACCGTATCGACCGGCTGTTCACCGACTACGCGCAGGCGGACGTCTCCATCAACCGGCGGTTCGGCGGCACCGGCCTCGGCCTGGCGATCAGCCGGCGCATCGTCGAACAGATGGGTGGCGAGATCGACGTCAGTTCCGTCTACGGCGAAGGCGCCACGTTCCGGTTCAGCCTGCCGCTGCCGTGGAGCAATGCCACCGTCTCCGACCAGCGCCACGATCGCCTCGAAGCCGACGATCTGCAGACCCGGCTGGCCATGCTCGGCCATCCGCTGCGCGTCCTGATCGCCGAGGACAATCTCACCAATCAGATGGTGGTGAGGAAGATGCTGCAGGAATTCGCGGCGGAAACCACCATCGCCGCGGACGGCATCCAGGCCACCGTCGCGCTCGACGATACCGACTTCGACATGGTCTTCATGGACGTGCGGATGCCGAACATGGACGGCCTCGCCGCGACCCGGGCGATCCGTGCCCGCGGCGGCAAATACGCCACGCTGCCGATCATCGCGCTGACCGCCAATGCCTACGCCGACGACATGAAGATGTGCCGCGACGCCGGCATGACCGATTTTCTCGCCAAGCCGCTGCGCAAGCCGGCACTGATTGCCGCGGTGCTGCGGGCATTGCGCCGGACGCCGGTGGTGCGCGCGACGCCGCTGGCACCCGCCCCCGACGTTGCCGTCGTCGATCACACCCTGCTGGCGCAGATTGGCGAGGAGATCGGCGAGCACGGCCTGATGGAGACGCTGACGATCTTCTTCCGCGACGCCGATCGCCGGATCGGACTGTTTCGCTGCCTGGTCGATGACCCCGATCCCGAACTGCTGGAGATGGAAGCCCATTCGCTGAAGGGCGCCGCCTCGACCTTCGGCCTGACCGAAATTGCGCAGATCGCCCGCACAATCGAGCAACAGGCGCCCGACATCGCACCCGACGTCCTCCGCCCGCTGCTCGATCGGCTGGAGCAGGCCCTGCGCAGGGCGGGCGACGCCCTCGACGCGGCGTCCTGAGCGCCGCGCGGGGCTTGCAGGCGGGCTTTGCCACGGCACTCTTGATCGGGCTGATCCTGACCCACGCCACCTTGTCGCCGAAATGACCGGCATTACACCTTTGCTGCTGCTCGATGAGGTGGTCGCACATCTCGATCCCGACCGGCGCCGATCCCGCGGCCTTCGCCGATCTCGGCAGCGCCGGTGAGATTTTGACGTCGCGGCCGCGACGGATCACGTCACGAGGCTAGTCTGGTTGGAAAATTTGAGAATAGATCCATCCATAGTCGAGAAGATCGCCGCTGGTTTTGCCCTGCACGGTACGGCGCCAGAGGCCACATCCCGGCTCGCCGGGCGGAATGATGAAAATGATATTGTCCGGCCGCTCGAAGCAGCCAACCATGAGCGGAAAGCCAAGATATCCCGGCGCCTCATAGCCGGCGACGCGTCCTAGCACTTCGACGCCGGTTTCTGACCGGACCTGCACCTCGGTTGCGTTGTAGTAGCTAACGGGTCCAGGAAAACTAGTCGTCAGAAAGACCGGCTGGAAATCAACTGCCGGCTCTTTCACCAAGCGGCGTATCGACTCCCGCACGATGAAGACGCCAATCCGAGGTACTGCCGCCGGCTCCACGACCGGGCACAGCCCCTTGTCCCGCAGGGCGAACAAGCCCGGCGTCCACCACTCCGTGACAGCTCTCCTGTCGGGACCGGGCGGACAAATGCCTGGCGCAGCGCGAGTCACCGTGTAACGAACCGCTGGATATGGCGGCTTGAGATTGGCGTCCGCCAGAAAGTCCCGCGTACGAACACCAATCACTTCACGAATAGCGCCGCTTTCCAGCCCATCAAGGCAGAATTGCTCGCACGGAAAGTTAACCAGAACCAACGACGACGGCGGCGCAATTCGCCCGGTAAAACGAGGGCCAATGGCCAGCTGCTGGGCGTAGTGAACCCTGCGATAGGTGAACCCGTATCGACAACGACGGCCGCCAACACCGCAAGGCTGCTGACAATCAAAGCCCTGCGAAGCTTTGGTACTTTAAGGACGGCCGAGACAAAGGTGAAGCCGACGGCATAGGTCAGGATCGACAACAAGATCGGATTCAGCACATACAGCGCCACGCCTGTCAGCTGAACGATATGTTCCATCGGGTCCGTGTCCCTGGCTGTCCTGTATCTTGCCTCCTGCAAACTATCCCTGAACGCTGAACGTTCTGTTTCTCAATCCAGACGGCTCTCGCACCATCAAGGAGCGGCGAGGATGCCGCGGGAACGGCTTTCGAGCGCGCTTTGCCGCGGCGCCCGAATCGGCCTTTTCACGCCTTGAAAAACCGTCAAAAACGCCCATCTAATCAAGAGCTTGTGCGGGCCGACTTTGCGCTAGGCGCATGGCTTGATTCATGGCACAAATAACCTATTCAGCAGCCGGTTTTCCGCGCTGATTCGATACATCCTCGAAGGCCTCTCATGACTGAACCTGCCCGGCTCCCGGCCGACAATCCCGAGATCGTCGCCCCGATCGAATATGGTGCGGAATCGATCCGGGTACTGAAGGGCTTGGACGCCGTGCGCAAACGGCCCGGCATGTATATCGGCGACACCGACGACGGTTCCGGCCTGCATCACATGGTCTACGAGGTCGTCGATAACGCCATCGACGAGGCGCTGGCGGGTCATGCCACCGCGGTGGAAGTCGTGCTCAATGCCGACGGCTCGGTGACGGTGCGCGACGACGGCCGCGGCATTCCCGTCGACATCCACAAGGGCGAAGGCATCTCGGCCGCCGAGGTCATCATGACCCAGCTGCATGCCGGCGGAAAATTCGACCAGAATTCCTACAAGGTGTCCGGCGGTCTGCACGGCGTCGGCGTCTCCGTGGTCAACGCGCTGTCCAGCAAGCTGATCCTGCGCGTCTGGCGCAACGGCAAGGAACACTTCATCGAATTCGCCCATGGCGACGCGGTGGCGCCGCTGATCGAGGTCGGCGATGCCAATGGCAAGCGCGGCACCGAGGTGACGTTCTATGCCTCCGCCGAAACCTTCACGACGCTGGATTTTGACTTCGCCACGCTGGAGCACCGGCTGCGCGAGCTCGCCTTCCTGAATTCCGGCGTCAACATCCTGCTGTCCGACCTGCGCCATCCGGTCGAGCGGCATGAGAAGATGATGTACGAGGGCGGCGTCATCGAGTTCGTCAAATATCTCGACCGCAACAAGAAGCCCGTGGTGCCCTCCCCGATCTTCGTCTCCGCCGACCTCAACGGCATCAATGTCGAGGCGGCGCTGTGGTGGAACGACAGCTATCATGAGAACGTGCTGTGCTTCACCAACAACATCCCGCAGCGCGACGGCGGCACGCATCTGGCGGGCTTTCGCGGCGCGCTGACGCGGCAGGTCAACGGCTATGCCGAAGTGGTGGCGAAGAAGGAAAAGATCGCGCTGACCGGCGACGATTGTCGCGAAGGCCTCACCGCCGTTCTCTCGGTCAAGGTGCCCGATCCGAAATTCTCGTCGCAGACCAAGGACAAGCTGGTATCCTCGGAAGTGCGGCCTGTTGTCGAAAACGTGCTCAACGAAGCGCTGGCCGCCTGGTTCGAGGAACATCCGGCGGAAGCCAAGATCATCGTCAACAAGGTGATCGAGGCGGGTGCGGCCCGCGAAGCCGCGCGCAAGGCGCGCGAGCTGACGCGACGCAAGGGCGCGCTGGACATCGCCTCCCTGCCCGGCAAGCTCGCCGACTGCCAGGAGCGCGATCCCGCCAAGTCTGAACTGTTCATCGTCGAGGGAGACTCCGCAGGCGGCTCCGCCAAGCAGGGCCGAAATCGCGAATTCCAGGCTGTTCTGCCGCTGCGCGGCAAGATTCTCAACGTCGAGCGCGCGCGCTTCGACAAGATGCTGGGCTCCGAGCAGATCGGCACGCTGATCACGGCCCTCGGTACCGGCATCGGCCGCGACGATTTCGATCTGTCAAAACTGCGCTATCACAAGATCATCGTGATGACCGACGCCGACGTCGACGGCGCGCATATCCGGACGCTGCTGCTGACCTTCTTCTTCCGGCAGATGCCGACGCTGATCGAAGGCGGCTTCCTCTATATCGCGCAGCCACCGCTCTACAAGGTGACCCGCGGCAAGTCCGAGCAGTACCTCAAGGACGAGCGCGCGCTGGAAGACTACCTGATCGCCACCGGCCTCGACGATTGCGTGTTCAAGCTGTCGTCCGGCGAGGACCGCGGCGGTCGCGACCTGCTGGCGCTCGTGGAAGATGCTCGCATCATCCGCGGCACGCTGCATAACCTGCACACCCGCTATAACCGCAGTGTGGTGGAGCAGGCGGCGATTGCCGGCGTGCTCAATCCGCAGGTGACCTCCGACCTCGCCACCGCCAACGAAGCCGCCGCCTATATCGCACGGCGCCTCGATGCGCTGGCCGACGAAGTCGAACGCGGCTGGGTCGGTGCCTTCACCGAGGGCGCAGGCTTCACCTTCGAGCGCACCATTCGCGGCGTCAAGGAAGTGGCTGTGATCGACGACGCGCTGCTCGGCTCCGCCGACGCGCGAAAACTCGACGAGTATGCCGCCACGCTGCAGGACGCCTATCCGAAGCCGGGCGTGCTGCGCCGCAAGGATGTGGAAAGCCCGATCCACGGCCCGGTCACCCTGTTCGAGGCCGTCACCGATGCAGGCCGCAAGGGCGTCGCCCTGCAGCGCTATAAAGGCCTCGGTGAGATGAACCCGGGCCAGCTCTGGGAAACCACCCTGGACACCAACGAGCGTTCGCTGCTGCAGGTAAAGATCAAGGAAGTCGACGAGGCCGACGACATCTTCACCAAGCTGATGGGCGATGTGGTCGAACCGCGCCGCGACTTCATCCAGGAAAACTCGCTCAGCGCCAACGTCGACGTCTGACGGCGCTTCGGCCTGTTGGGGAACGCAGAAGCTTGCCCCGGGGAGCCAATAGCCTGACTCAGGTTACGCACAACCTAGACTCAAATATTTTCATCTTTTGGTTGTGGCAACCTAAGAAAACCGTCCGCAGTCGCGAACCCGGCCGAAGTGTTGCCTTGCGGTACTGAACCGACTCGCATCAAAGGCGCTCTCTCTGACAGAGGACATTGATGGTCCAGCGTGAGGCGTTTAGGCAAGCCGAGCGTCCAGCGCGTGGTCCTCATCCTCGAAACCGTCGCGCGGACGCTTGAGCGCCTTGGCCACACGACCGCTGACGCAAAGAACGGTGTCGATCTGGTCGTCGACGGTGAGAAGCTGCGGCTCCTGTTTCATGAAACCAAGGACAAGTCGGAGCACCACCCCACGGCAGGCGAACTTGCCGAGAAGGCGACGTGGGACGCTAACCGGTTGATCTCACCGACTCTGTACAATTCCGACCGGAAGCATTGGCGGTCCTGGGATCACTTCCCGTCCGGGCGCATCTCGTTAACGCTGGTCTCACCATCTTGGACGAGTTGGTCAACCGACCGCATCCTGGGCCGGTGGCACGATCGCAAGGCCGCCGCACTAGAGCAGCAGCTTAACGAGGTGGTCGTCGCCATGTACGCTGGCGTCGCCCTGCTCAAGCACAACCGCGCCAAGCTCGAGGAGCGCCAGCGCCTTCATCAGGAGGAGATGGAACGCCGGGAGCGGGAGCGCGCCCGCCAGGATCGCATCGCCAAGCGCGAGGCCTTCGTCCGTCAGAAGGCAAAGGAGCACGCCGAGCTTGTCGAGCTTCGTAGCTTTAGCCGGCATCTCGACGGCGAGACGGCCGGACCCGATATGCGGAACGCTGCCGCGATCGCCGCCGTCACCCGAGACATGATCGACCGTCTCGAGAATTGCCTGTCGGGCTTGGCGCTTGATGAGGAGATCAAACGGCTAAAACTCTACGCCGATGGCGACCTGGCGCAGGAGAACTGCCCAAGTGGCTCCTATCTCGACGTCGCAATCGCCATCGATCACAGCGCCATTGCGACCAGCAAGTCGCCATCAACCTGTCCCAGGTGGCCCCGCTGGCCTGACGGGCTCAACGGCTTTCTGGTAGACCAAGAAGCCGGACCATCGGGCCGCGACCCGCTGCGAGACCAGTCGGCCAGGATCCCGCACTGAAAAACGTGCCAATCGGCCGTCGCTGGCAGCCCATCTTCGCGGTGAGCGAAGGCCCGACTTAACCTTCTACAGGCAAAGGTCGCCGAACAGCACAAGCTAAGATCGGCTTGCTCGGCCGCCGCTTAAAATCGCTTTATCTTATGGGTCACGGATCGCGCGGTATTATCAACTTATGGGTTAGGGCGATCCATCTATGGGATGCGGTGAACTGATCATTGTACAATTCTGGCTGTCAGTGCCAAGTTACGGGACGCGATACACGCTTGTTGCGCTACCCATAAGATAGCGACGCATAAGATGATCCAAAACGGCCCGTTGGCTAAGTGAGGTAGGCTCCTCGCAGGGCTCGCTGGATGCGACTTGAGAAAGATTTAGTGGCTGTCTGGGCTAAACGGTCTTAGATATCGACTGTCTCTGGCTGCCAAGACATTAAAAAACACAACCAAGAGATATTGAACGCCCAAATCCAACGCACTATCGATATGCGTAGACGTACAATCAAAGACTGCGGTATTTGACTTGACTTTCAACTCCCGTCACGGCTGCCAACACAACGAGTTCAAATCTTCTGCCCGTCGTTGATTTTGGAAGCCGTCTAAAAATACCAGACTCCGTTGACGCCATCGAAGTGCCTCCTCGTCGACTTTCTATCGAACAACTAATCGAATCCGCCGACGTCAGCGTGCGGCTCCACAACTGCTTTCCAAATAATCGGGAGGTTTTCGAACAATTTTCAGTCTCGGATGTTCTCGCCAACCGGCGATCTATTCTTTTCGACTATCGTAAGATGTTCAAGCCTTGGGAAAAAGACGGCGATCGAAATCCTTGAACTCGTCGACCTTTATCACCGAGATCCTTGGGAGATCGTCGGGCACCTACAAAGCGATGACGATCTAGTCAAAGGAATTTCCGTCCCTGAAACGCCGATTTTGACGGGCGCCGAACAATATTTGCAGAGTGAAAAGATAATTGACATCCTGTTGAAACTGGATATTTCCACGCGCTTATCAAACGTTGTAAAATCGGGGGAATTCGACGCTACGACTATTGCGGACTTCATCGCCGATCCGGGTGAATTAAATTCGAAATTCATGTCTGCATCGAACTCCGGTCGCAAGACGGCAGGAGAGGCTATGGCACTCCTCTCTCATCATGTGGAGATGTCGCGCAAAAGCGCCGAGTCAGTAGTTGGCGGAGAAGAAGGCGCAGACGATATCCAACCGATCGGTTTGCCGCACGACGGCATTGATGATGCGTCGCCACCACGCTTTCGTATACAAAAATTGCTCGCAGCCCTGCAACCAAAAGAGTTGCAGGTCTTGACCGAGCGCTATGGTCTTGACGGTCGTCCGCCTCGCACTCTCAATGACATTGAGCAACGTGTCCATGTCACCCGCGAACGCGTCCGACAAGTCGAAGCAAAGGCAATCAGAAGACTACAGAAAACCCAAAGAGGTCGGACTGCATTTGAGGCGTTGATCGAGACTGAAAATGAATCGACTTGGTGTGCGCTCTGCGATGCTTCGCTCTACTTGGCGGAATCCCAGCTGGCAGAGAAGGCTCGCGGTTTAGATCCAATTTTCCTTTTGGCGATCGATGTCGTGCATGAGGACGTACGGACGTGGATTTCGACCATCGCCCATCAATCCGACGCGGGCTGGTTTCGTAATTTGACCGACGCGACGCGCATGATGAAGTCTCAAACGGAAATCGAAGTCATCGCTAACAGCGTGGCTATTCGGCGACGGCCTCATCGGCTGGAAGCGAGCCGATGTCGAGAAGTTTATTGATGGCCTACGGGATTGCGTCCCAACCGGGTCCCAAAACGCGGGGCGGCGCCGCTGCCTGAAGCATGCCGTGTGGCGCGATGCGGATTGAAAACAGGGATCACAGCGACGGGATCGACCAGGTCAATGCAGTGATGGCCGCGATGCGCGGCGCACCCGATCCGGTCGAACTCGGACAGGACGACGCGGCGAGGACCCCTTCACCACTTGCGACATGATCTAGGCCGAACAGCGCGTAAGGTAGTCCCGGTCGTCTGAACAGATTCTCCGCGTCGAACTTGGCCAGACATTCAGAAGACAGCGCTAAGCAAAGGCGTCGTCGCTGGTCCTTCGAACCCCGATGCCAGAGATCCGGCGACATGACATGCCAGCGTCTCTGCAGTAATCGCCCAGAATTAGAGACATTGGCCGCTTCTGGCGCAAAGCGGACCAGGTCGATCTGCTTCATACGCGTCGATGAGAGGGGGCAGGAACGCGTCTAGGCAGTATGCGGGGTCTTCGAGATTTCGTGGTTCGCGGTCTCGATCCACACGTGCGCAATTCAAAGATCTTCTCCGGCATATCCTTGAATGATGTCCGGGAAGTCGGTGTTCACGTTGATCGCCAGGGCAACGACGGAAACCGGTGGCACCAGCCTTGGTTTGCGGCCGACGTCCCGTTGTCATTGCCGTATTCGCGGACCTGCAGCGATGTTGCTGCGCGAGGCGTCCAGGATCGTCGAGCAACGGCAGTTTTCGCGCAAGTATTTCCTTTATGCGCCCCCGCGAGCGCGCGGCGAACCGGAAAAATCTGATATGTGAGATTTCAGCATTGTACTTCGCGATTCTGCCGATATCATAAGGCAGTCGTCAGACGGCGCCTGTTGCCAGGAGGCGCTGTCTTCGGTTGTAACGCAGAGATCGGCCGGTCAGCTTTTGCCGCAGGTTGGCAGCAGGGCTGCCACGTCATTGACCAGCAATGGCATCGTTTCTGTGGCCGAACGGCGGCCGGTGACGAGTCCTTCCGTGTGCCCCTTGATCACTTCAATGATCTTGAGCGAGTTGTCGCCGGGGAACGAGACCCACTCGGTCAGCACCGGCAGTTGCGCGATGCTGGTCAGATGGTTGGGGCTGGTCTTGTAGAAATTCCCCAACAGTTCGGGCTCCGTCACCGCGAGTTTGCTGCCGGGCATATAGCCGGTCAGCTTCACCATCTGGGTCTGGCCGACGGCGCCGGTTACGAACTTCACATATTCCCAGGCCGCCTGCTGGCGGGCAGCATCGGTGGCGAACACCATGGCCATGTTGCCGCCGGCCGGAAGCAGGCCGTTCGAAGCCGCCAGCGGGAACGGCACGGTCCTGAACTTGAACCGGCCGGCGATCTGGCGCTCGGCGGCCGCGACGTAGGACGTGGAGTCCGCGACAATGGCGACGTTGCCTGAGACAAAGGACTGCCGGGCCTGGCCGAGCGACAGGTTCGGCATGCCGGACTTGCCGAACGCTTCGAGCGTCTGCAGGGCGAACTTGCCGGCGTCGTCATTGAAACCGATGCCGCAGCCATCGGGCTTCAGCATGCGGCCGCCTTTGCTGGTGACCAGCGACTGCACCAGCCAGTTGCCGGTCTGCTCCCACTGAAAGTAGAAGCCGGTATGGCCCGGGCCTGCCGCGGCTTCCGCCTTCTTGCCGAACGCGATCAGCTCCGGCCAGGTCCGCGGCAGCGTCTCGACGGTGCCGCCGGCTTTTTCCACGAGATCGGCGTTGACGTAGAGCACGGGCGTCGAGACGGAGAATGGCAATCCGTAAGTCTTTGCTTTCCATTTTCCGAGTTCGGCGAGGGTCGCGTAGTAGCCGAGCTTGTCGATGCCGCCGTCCTTGGCGATGAAGCCGTCGAGCGGCGCGCCGATGCCGCGATCGGCGAACAGCCCGATCTGGTTGATGCCGTTGAAAGCGACGTCGGGCAGTCGGCCGGTGAGCTGATCGCGCAGGATCTGCTGCGCTGCTTCTTCATAGCCGCCCGCCGGATTGCGAAACTTGATCTTGATGTCGGGGTGCTGCTCGGTGAACCGCTTGGCCAGATCCTGCTGCAGCAAATTGAAGATGCCGGGCGTGGTGTAGAGCACGTCGAGCACGATCTCGGCCGAGGCCGGCGCGGTGAAGGTGATGGCGCCGATCGCGGTTGCGGCGAGGCGTCCGGCGTGGGCAGCGGATAGTTGGAACATCAGAATTCTCCGGTGATCAGTTGCGGGCGGTAAAGGACATGCTGTCGATGAAGCGTTTCTGCGCGAATACAAAGCCAAGGACGAGAGGGGCAACGATGATGACGGAGCCGGCCATCAGTGGGCCGAGAAACTGGCCGGCTTCATCGTCGCGGAACAGCAGGATGCCGAGCGCCGGCGTCGATAGTTCCGGGCTGCGCACGGCGATCAGCGGCCAGAACAGATCGTTCCAGTGGGCCACGACCGAGAAGATACCGAACGCGGCGATCGCCGGCACGGCGACCGGCAGCATCACCCGCCAGATGATCTCGAACTCGCCGAGCCCGTCGAGGCGCGCGGCATCGATCAGTTCATCGGGCACCGCGCGAAAGAACTGGCGCATCAGGAAAATGCCGAGCGTCGAAATGATCCAGGGCAAGATCAGCGCGGCGTAAGTATCGAGCAGGCCGAACCGGTGCAGCATCACGAATTGAGGGATCGCCAGTGCCTGGGGCGGAACCAGCAGCCCCACTAGAACAGCCGAGAACAGCGTGTCGCGGCCGCGAAACCGCAGCTTCGCCAGCGCATAGGCGCACGGAACGCACACCATCATCTGCAACATGAAGATCGTGCTGCAGACGAACAGGCCGTTGATCAGAAACCGCAACATCGGCACCGCGGTGAGCGCGGCCCGGTAGTTCTCCCAGCCGTAGAATTCTTGCGGCCACAGACGAAACTGGGGCTGGAAAATTTCGCCCGGCGGCTTCAGCGACAGGCTGAGCATCCAGACGAACGGCAACAGCGCAAACGCAGCGGTCACGAGCAAGGCGGCGTGACGCCCGACGGCGCCCACGCGCCGACGCGACATGAATGTCGCGCGAGGCGGCGCGATGGTCCGGCCAGCGATGGTCTGTTGCGACATGCTCATGAGTAGTGCACCCGTCGATCGAGCACCTTGGCCTGCACCAGCGTCAGCAGCATGACGATGGCCAGGTAGACCACGGTCAGCGCTGCGCCGTAGCCGGTGCGCAGGAAGTCGAAGCTTTCGACATAAAGTCGATGCAGCAGCACCTCGGAGGCGAAGTTCGGTCCGCCCTGCGACAGGACCCGCACGGTATCGAACACCTCGAACGCGCGCGTCGCGGTGAGGATCAGGACGAACATCGTCACCGGCCCCAATATCGGCAGCGTGACGATCCATAGCCGTTCGAACATGCCGTCAGCGCCGTCGATGGCGACGGCGTCGTAGAGCGACTGCGGGATTGATTTTAGCCCGGCCACGAACAGCACCATGGCGAAGCCGAAGCCCTGCCATATGCCGATGACGGCAAGCGCGGGCAGAACGGTGCGCTCGTCACGCAACCAGTTCACCCCGGTGATGCCGAATTCAGCCAACAGGCGGTTCACCATTCCGATGCTGGGATGAAGCATACTGCCCCACACGATTGCCATCGCGGCCATCGTCGACATCACCGGCAGGAAGTGCGCGGCGCGGTAAAAGCCGCGCAAGCCCGGCTGCGCCTCGATCAGCAACGCGACAACGAGGCCCAAGATCACCGTGCCCGGCACCACGATGGCGACATAGAGCAGCGTATTGGCCAGCGTCCGCCAGAAGATGCTATCGGTGAACAACGCGCGATAATTGTCGATGCCGAGAAAGCGCAAGGTCGAGGCGCCGAACTGCCAGTCGGTCAGCGAGATCAGCACCACCGCAACGACCGGCCCGGCCATCAACAGGATCAGCAAGGTCGTGGCAGGCGTCACAGCCAGCCACGCCGTGGCGCGCTCGCGCCGCGTGCGGTTGCCGAGCGACGCGGCGGTTTCGCCCGCCGGCGCCGGCGCGGCCGTTGCAGGCGGGTTCATGCCGCGACCCGTTGCTGCGCCTGCAGACGGCGCCCCGACGCATCGAACTGCAACACGCGCGTCGAGTCCGGTGCGATGTCGACCGCGTCGCCGATCGTCATGCGGCGGAACGACGGCGTGACGCGGACAATGACCTGCAGGCCGGGGGTCTGGTTCGTCGGCGAGACGGCGATGGTCAGGAAAATATCGGAGCCGAGATGCTCGATAATCTCGACGTGGCCGGCCAGCGCGCTGTCATGCGGTGCGGCGAGCGCGCAGGCTTCCGGTCGAAACGCCAGCGTCGTCGCTTCCGGATCAAGCAGCATGGCGCGGCGGTACGGCGCGGACAGTGCCGCCACTGGCACCGTATTGATCTTGGGGCTGCCGATGAACTCGGCGACGCGCAGATCCTGCGGATCGCGGTACAGAGCTTCCGGCTCGCCGACCTGAATCAGTTCGCCGCCCATCATCACGGCGACGCGGTCCGACATGGTCATCGCCTCCGCCTGGTCGTGGGTGACGAACACGATAGTGCTGCGCAGCCGCCGGTGCAGGGCCGTGATTTCCGAACGCATCTGCACCCGCAGCTTGGCGTCAAGGTTGGAGAGCGGCTCGTCCATCAGGAAGACGGCGGGATGGCGCACCATCGCGCGGCCGAGCGCCACGCGCTGGCGCTGGCCGCCAGAGAGCTGCCCGGGCTTACGGCCCAGCAGATGGGCGATATCGAGGACGGCGGCGGTGTCCTCGACCTCGCAGCGAATGCCCGCTTCGATGGCGCCGCGGCCCGGGATCAGCCGGCCCAGCAGCGGCGTGCGCTGCATTCCCGACAGCCGGCGGACGCGCAACGGCAGAGCAATATTGTCGTAGACCGTCATGTGCGGATACAGCGCGTAGGCTTGGAACACCATCGCGACATCGCGGTCCTTGGGGCGCAGGCCATCCACGCCGCGGCCGGCGATGGCGATGCGGCCGCTGTCCTGGCTGTCGAGGCCGGCGATGATGCGCAACAGGGTGGATTTTCCGCAGCCCGAGGGGCCGACAAGGGTGAGAAATTCGCCGTCATGGATGTCCAGCGACAGCCCGCGCAGCACTGGCGTATCGCCGTGCCGCTTGGCAATGTCGGTCAACGTGATGCCGCCCATCATGCCGCTCCCTGGGTATGAATATCGGCATCGTGCTGCAGCGCCTGTCCGTCCATGCCGTCCGCAGCTATGCCGAGATAAGCGAGCACGGTGGGCGCGATGTCGATGATGCGGGCCTGACCCGGACGCGTCGCACCCGGCGCAAAGCCGGCGCCGGAAGCGAACAAGAACGGCGTCTGTTCCCAGGCAGCGAGGCCGCCGTGCTGGCCGCAGCCGAGCCGGTCCGGCTTGCCCATCGCAGGCTTGGCGGCCAGGCTCGAACCCGGGATGCCGAATGCATTCGGCGCATCGTCCGAGCGCATCGAAACGGCGAAGGCGAGGCTCGCCATCGCCGCCTGTCCGACGTCGCCGAGGTCCTGTGGGCCGATCACTTGCCCGGCCCACTCGCGCGACATCAGGAATTGATGGATGCGGGGCGTCGCCGCGGCATGATCCGGATGCACGTAGATCAACGCCGCAGTTCCGTTGGACACCGCCATGACGTCGCCGGACGTGGGATCGGCCTTGAGGCCGGCGCCGATCAATTCGGCGTCGATGTCGATGACACCGGTCACCGTTTGATGGCCATGGTCCGAGCCGATCAGCAGCAGGATATCGTCGCCGGCGGCGCGCAGCCGGGCCACGGCATCGATGACCAGTCCGGCGTGGATGTCGGCCTGCGCCAGCACCGCGAGATGTTCGGGCGATCCGAGCGGCGACTCATGCTGCATATGGTCGGGCTCGCACAGCCACAGTATGCCGAGCGCCGGCCTGGCGGTGTGCAGAACTTGTTCGATAAAACGCTCGGTCATCCGGCGGTCGCCCGCCAGGTCTGGTGTCGCATCCAGCGCATCGTCCGCCGAGACCGGCACGCGTCCCGGGCCGAACGAGCCGGCGCGATGATAGACATGGCCATAGCCGTCGGGATCGTGCGCATAGGCAGCGCCCGGCGAAACGTTGCTGAAAATGATGACGCCGCCATCGTCTTTCAGCCGCTCCGCTAGCGTCGGCATCGCCAGCGACTGACCGGTCACGCGACGCTTGTGCTGCAGGAAATCCGGATCGCCGGCGTCGCGCAGCACCAGTTGGCCATCTTCCATCAGCGCGACCGAGTTGCCCTGCAGGCCGTGCCGGGCGGGATGGCAGCCAGTCGCCAGGCTGGAGCAAACCACGCGGGTGCAGGACGGAAACACGGTGCGGTAGTCGGAAAACCGCTCGGCCTGTTCGGCGAAAGCGACCAGGTTCGGTGTGGTCTCGGGCGAGATCATGTCCGGGCGAAGCCCGTCCAGCGTGACGATGATGGCGCGGCGCATTATGAGGCCTCCCCATCGGCGAAGGCGAAGGCAAGGATGGCGTACGGAAATGTCATGTCGTCGGAGACCTTTTCAGGGCCATCGGGCCCGCGGCTTCGTTCAACGAAAGACATAGGCAAGTCCGGCGACACATATGTGACGCAGCCGGCACATTTGGGATTTCATTGTCGCACGCCTATTGGTAGGGATGTGCGATGCTGATGGGCGATCAAAGGACGACGCTATTGATTCGGGCGAAGAACGAGCCGACTTCCGCGCCGGAAAAAGCGAGGAGCCTGCGGACGCCGCGTTGATGGCGCGGATCTCCTGGTACTATTTCAAGGAAGGCCAGACCCAGGATGCGATCGCGCGGCGGCTGAAAATCACGCGCAAGCGGGTCAACCGGATTCTCGGCGACGCCCGGGAGAGCGGCGTGGTGCAAATCACCATCGCCGGTCCGACCGGGCCGTGCCATGATCTCGAAACCAAGCTGGTCGCCAGATACAGGCTGCGTCACGCGGTCGTCGTACCTTCGCCGATGGCAGGCACCGATGTCAGGGCCATGGTCGGCGCTGCAGCTGGGCAATATGTGTCCGACAATCTGCGACCGTCAGCATCTATCGGTATCAGCTGGGGAGGCACGATCAATGCCGCCGCCCAGAACCTGAGGCGGCGCGCCGGCATGAACAACCGGGTGGTGCTGCTGTGCGGCGGACTCGCGGAAAGCACGCTGGTCAATCCGTATGACAACGCGGCGATGATGGCGCGCGCTCTGGATGCCAGATGCTATTACATCACGGCGCCGATGTTCGCCGAGACGCCCGAACTGCGCAACGTGCTGGTCCGCAGCGAGCCGATCCGCGGCGTGCTGGCGATGGTGCCGACCCTCGATCTGGCCTTGCTCAGCGCCATCGACCTGTCGGAACAATCGAAGTCGCTCGAATACGGCGTCATCAGCCGAGAAACCTGGCAATCGCTGCGCGATGCCGGAGCGGTGGGTGATATCTGCGGGCATTATCTCGACGCGGCAGGCCGAATCATCGACCACCCTCTGACGTCGCGCGTCGTCAATCCCGCGCTCGACGACCTGTTGCGTTTACCCGAAATCGTTCTGGCCGCAGGTGGCCGGCAAAAAACCGCGATCATTCTCGCCAGCATTCGCGCCGGGCTGTGCCATGTACTGATTACAGACGAAAATGCGGCATTGGAGCTGACGGTTTAGGACGACCATCGCCGCTGAGCCTATAAGCGTATCAACCCGCCTGATCTGTTTTGGACACTGCCGCGTGCCGATTAGCTCGGACGACGGCTGGCGATCCTTGGGTAAGCTTAGTAGATTTAATCCGGATCGCCGAGTACCACCGACCGTGAGCAGCGCTCAACTGACCATCCGGCGTTCGGAATGCCAGGCCTCCCTCGTCGTGTAGCCCGTCGATGCAAGATAATCACAGGACGCTTGCTGGGCCTGCCGCCGACGGCTTATGCCCGGCAGCAAATTAGATTGCCTACCAATCTTTCACGTAAGTATGGGCCGACCTCGCCACGCATTTTTCGGAAGCTGAGTTCGGACGACTGCTATCTAGCGTTATGCATGGTGATCGGCCGCTTCTGGCGCAAAGCGGCCAATAGCCAAAATATGATTGCAGAAGTGTCCTAGTTCGCAATCTGATATCGTTCGAACCTCCGCGCCAACCGCTCCAGATCCGGCCGGTCTTCCTCCCGCCTCGGTGCCCTGAGCACGGCGCCGCTCATAGCGCGGATGGTCCTTAGCAGAATCGGATCATCCTGCTGAGCAAGCAGCCTGTCGGAGATATGGACGCGTCGGTCGGGATCGATTCCGATCAGGTCGGAGTCGTAGGCGGCGTGGTGGATCTTGTTGAGCAGCAGCCCGTTCGGTAACACCGGCTGGCCCCAGTCCTCGTCGCCGTCGGAGACGATGTGGGAGGCGTCGAGCAGATCCTTCACGGGCAGCCCGGTGATGGCGCAACGGTTGCCGTAGGCGTCGAGCACCGCTTCCCTGAATTCGGCTTGGTGGACGCGCCGCTTGACCTCGACCATGCGGTACCGCCGCTCGATTTCGCTCTTTGGGAAGGAAGCGCCGGCGCCACGTGAAGCCGGCTTGGAGAACACGACGCCGGTCTCAAGCCTGACCGGATCCCAGTCGACCAGGAAGGCCGGATAGAGGGCGGCATAGATCGTCGGCGCCACGGCCACGAAGTAGATCAGCGGCGTCTGCCGATAGGCGGCCTCCCGCAGCAGCACGTTCTCCCAGGTGTTGGGATCGGAGCCCTTGAAGGCGTACTTGACCTCGGTGTCGGCGGCGAACAGGGCGTCACGGCTGGCGTTCTGATCGTGGTACCAGACCTTCCGCCCAGGCCTTGGCACCACGGTTCTGACCGACAGGACACCCTTCATTTCTTTTGGCTTGAAGATGCCGGAAGCCCGGCCGGCGAACCGAATCGGCTCGGGAAATCCCGGAGCGGCGAAACCCTTATCGATCTCCGCCCACGGCAGCACGCCCCGGCCGGCGAGCATCCGGTCGAGCGCGGCGAACGCCGCCATCCTCATCTGTGCGTCTTCTGGCAGATCAAGCACGGCGTTTCCCTCAGCGGGAACAACCTACCAGGCGGATGGGCCTCAGCAACACCGAAACGACGAACGGCCTTAACCATCCTTCCGCAACCTGCCGTAGCGCCCTTGAGCCTGACCGGAGCCAACCTCCGCCTGCGTGCTGCAACCTGAAGGGGCGCGGTTTTCGTCCGGAGTCAGGGAAGGTTGTTATTCGTGGCCATAGAGTCAGGGAAGTGGGTTGTTCGGAGTCAGGTTTATGTGTTGGAGCGCAGTATCAAACCATTGATTTCGCAGCGGAATTTTTCCGGCCGGAGTCAGGGTTATCTGTTGCCCAACACGGCCTTGCCTGCACGCAGCACCCCACCGGGAGCCCGGATCTGCGGAGCAGCGCGATGGCGATGCAAGTGCATCGCCTGAGAGCGCTGCACCGTGTCCGGAAAACGATCGAGCGGCTGAAATTTTGTAGATCAACCCGGGCGGGGTTCGACCAGCACTTTGCGGAGCAGGTCGGCGACATTGCGTGCGCCCAGTTTGCGCATGATCTGGGCGCGATGCGCCTCGAAGGTCCGCGGGCTGATCTTGAGCAGCAGCGCGCCTTCCTTGTTGGTGACGCCCCCGCTGACCAGATTCAACACTTCCTGTTCGCGCGGCGTCAGCCCGTGATGGCCGGCCGGCGCGGCGTCTGCCACGGTCTCTGCGGAGCCATCAGCAGCGTCGGAGGGCGACCACCAGGTCGGGGCACTATTCCCGCCACCGGTCGCAAATTCGGAGCCGGCAGTGCTGTCGCTTCTGTTGCCAATGCGCTCCATGATGGCGCACACGCGCTCGGTCTCGCGCTGAGCGCCGTCGATCACTTCCTGCATCGGGTTTGGCGCGGCACCAGTTCGCCCGGTGTTCAAGCGCTTGATTTCCTGCACGTAGACCATCAGCGCGGTCAGCGGCTCGACGAGTTGCTGCGCGATCGCCGCGCCGACCTCGTTGACCGCCCAGCGCCGTGCGCTCGACATGGCGACAGCATCGACCATAGCATGCGCTCGCTTGTCACCGCCCTGTGCGGATCTCGCGCTCTCTATCTTCAAGCTCATCAGCGACATCGAGATAGTCCAATCATGACGACAACGTCGACAACTTGCGCAAACGCTGGATAGCCGGGAGCCCGAGAGATCTGCGGTTGGCAACGTCTATCCGCACACTGATACCTGTGTCCGGTAGTCGATAAATCTCATCCCATCCGGCGCGCTCATTGCGCGATATACGTAGTCTGTCGATTGCATCTTAGGCAGCAGTTAACTTTACACCAAGGGAAAATACCCGCGTAGAACTACGCACGTAGAACTACGCCCGTGGAACTACTGCTCAACTGCAATTCGTAGTACGCAATCGGTGACGCGCAATGCCACGTTGCAGTTCCATGCAAGGCAACGTTACTCGGACACCATCCGGCGCCGCGATGGATGATCAGCGATGGGGGAACCCACGCCTGTGAAATACGTTACGACTGTCGGGGAGCGAGCACAGCCCGGCACATGCCGCGTCGAACAAACGTCTGCTGCGCGAATCAGCTTCGAATGAAAATGGATTCTCTGTCGCGTGATCTCGACACCGCATCGCGGTGATTCGCTTCACCGGGACTAGCACGCGGCGACCGGGGAACGAATGTTGTGGCGACGACGATCCTGCTCACAGGAACTCAGCAACGCCATCGTTGCCTGCAGAGCTTATCAACGGGAGAGGCGGTTGCGGATCATTTCTGCACAGCGCGGTGGGCCGGCATCGGGGGACACGCATCCAGGGCGATCAATCGTACGATCGCAATCGGAGCGCAATCACAGCCCGCGCCATCATGGCCGCGGTCGCTGGCCGCCGGACTCTTGCGTCAAACGCAGCGGCCAACGACCAGCAAAATGTTCGCGGGGCACAGCTTCAGGCGCGCTCTTCGTGAACGCCCAGATAGGCCACAGGCGCCGGGCTGCTGCTGATGACAAGCTGTTGCCATTCGCTGCGGCCGTTCTTCAGGAAGTACTCCAGAATGGCGATCCTGAGATTCGACGACAGATTCGGCGTCTTGCGATGCAGGTTTATCTGCTCGATATACTTTTCAATGGTCATGTTTTCCATCCGGGCAATCGCCTTGAGCCCGGACCAGAAACTGTCTTCCAAACTGACGCTGGTCCGTTTGCCTGAAACGACAATCGACCGTTTACGGTTCACATTCTCGCGCATTTTTTCAAATCCCTATTATTGATCCCGCCTGATGACGGCTTCGCTCGGATAACGCGGATCGATTCGATCCAGCCGAGTCGCACCTTCGAAATGACCATCGCCTAATGCTCACTAACTACGTATTACGCCGACGCACCGTATTAGTACGTGGTATTTGGCTGCTCGCGCTACACATCTCTGATGAACCCCGTAGTCTTACGGGGCCGCGGATTCCGCAGCTTCGTTTAACGCAGGATTCAATAGTCGGCTGGTATCTCAACCTGACCGTGTCCCGATGCGAGACCACCGAACGGAGTGAGACAATGCCGCTGCGTTACAAGTCGCAGATCGACCGCACCGCCTTCGAACGGCTTGCCGCGGAAATCGAGGTCGAGGGCGCCCTGGAGACGTTTGCGGTATTTCAGACGGACACGCAAAGGCGCCTCCTCGCGCTGGAAACTATCGGACTGGAGGCCCATCGCGGAGAGATCCAGACCGACGCGCACTCGCTGAAATCGACGGCAGCAACGTTCGGCTTTACCCAACTGGCGACGCTCGCCGCCAGCCTCGAGAAATCGGCACCGACCATCCAGGACCCGGACTTCCGCGCGATGGTCATCGAACTCGGGTCGGCGTTCGCCACCGGTCTCGCGCAGTTCGACGCGGCGTTTCGGCAGGCCATCCCACAGCACGCGGTGCCATGCCCGTGACGCTATCCGTCAACGGCTGAACGCAATCTCCAATTGAGACACCTTCGAATGCGCGACTACATCGAAGTTTATGCGCGGGTGTTTACGGATTAGCCGCTTCCGACCGCTACAATCGTCGCCGGCCATTCAACTGTATGCGCGAAATCGGATGCACACATGTCAACTCATTCTGAGCAACCGGGCGCATCAACGCTCCTCGTCGTTGACGACGATGCCACCCAACGCAGCGTCATCAGCAGGATCGCACAGCGGCTTGGTTACGAAACGACGATGGCGGTGTCGTTCGACGAAGCGGCAGAGCTGATCACCGATCGCCGCTTCGATTGTATCACCGTCGACCTTTCGCTTGGCGAACACGACGGTATCGAGTTGCTGCGTCTGATCGGCGAGCTGCGCCCCACCCCGAAGGTGGTGGTGATTAGCGGCTGCGATACCCGCATCCTGAATGCGACGGTGCGAATGGCGCATGCAGCGGGCATCATGGACGTGCGATCGGTTCCGAAGCCGGTCGATTTCGGACTGCTGCGCACGACACTCGCTTTTGTGCAACCGCAACGGCCTGCATCGACCCGCGACCATGGACATGCGGTCGCCGTCGACGAGCGCGACCTCGCGCGCGCGCTGGCCAACGACGAGTTCTTCCCGGTTTTCCAGCCCAAGGTCGACCTCGCCACTGGCAAGGTGGTCGGCTGCGAAGCGCTCGCACGATGGCGTAGCCCCGAATTAGGCATGGTCTCGCCCGAACTGTTCATCCCTCTGGCCGAACGCTCCGGCCACATTCTGCCGCTGACGCAACTTGTGCTGACCCGTTCAATCGCCGCGGCTTCCACGTTTACAAAGCTGATCCCGGATTTCGTTGTCGCGGTCAACTTGTCGGCAACCTTGCTGACCGATTTGTCGATCCCCAAATATGTCAGAGGCCTTCTCGCCGACATAAACATGTCGCCGAGTTCGCTGATGCTCGAGGTGACCGAGAGCACGGCGATGTCCGATGTCGCGCGCGCCATCGATATCATCCTGCGGCTGCGGCTGAAGGGAATCGGCGTTTCGATGGACGATTTCGGCACCGGCTATTCGTCGCTGTCCGCGCTGGCACGAATGCCGTTCAGCGAACTGAAGATCGACAGATCCTTCGTCCGGAATTGCCAGACCGACCCCGACATGTGGAAGATCGTGCGCGGCTGCGTCGCCATCGGCCATGAATTCAATATGAAGGTTGTCGCGGAGGGTATCGAGGACGAGGAAACATGGCACGCGCTCGCCGCTGCGGGCTGTGACCTCGGTCAGGGTTTCGTCATCAGCGCCGGATTGACCGAACAGGACTTCTTCGACTGGGCGGCGCGGTGGCAGGGCCAGCCGTGGCAATCGCGCAGCCGCGGCGCGCGCAACCGGCTGAGCGGGACCTAGTTGCGGTGGTCGTCGGCAAGATTGCTGACTGCCACGCCGCCCCACATGTGGATCATCGGCAGCCCGAGCGACTGATAGCGCAAATTGGCCAGGAGAACGCGAAGCGCGGCAAGATCCACGGGCTTCGGCAGGCTCGTCATCTCGATGCCCAGTGCGCGCGCCATGAAACGCGATTCCTCGCGCCGGCCCCTGTCCATCCCGCTTATGACGATGACCGGAACGACCTGGCCCGTCGCATTCATCGCCTTGAGCACCTTGAGGCCATCGCCATCGCCGAGCGCGAGATCGAGCGTGACGCAATCGAACTGCCGCTCGCCGAGTCTCGCAATGGCGTCGGCGCAGGAGATCGCGAAGGTCACGGCATGACCGGCCTTGGCCGCAGCGAGGCTCACAAGCTTGCGCTGGGTGGCGTCGTCATCGATAACCAGAAGGTGCAACTGCTGCTTCACCGCGGCGGCGCCTGCGGCAGCCTCCAGGACCTTCTGTTTACGCTGCATGTGAATCCCTGCTCCGTTTCGACCGCTCAGCCGGAGATGCCCATCGAGGCACCGCCAAGCTCGCGAGTCCTGGTCGCCTGCGCGGCAAACGTCCTGTGCCCGTCAACGCGTCTGTCAGATCTCTTTTGGTCGCGACCCGCCGACGATGGATTGCAGGACACGGAGGTACCCCTTCAAGATGGGCATTCGAATCGGAGTTCCGGGCGGATATACTGGAATACCTCTGATGCGTGTCGTCGAGAATTAAGAAGTTACCTTCGTCGCTGACAACCGCGATCTGAGGGGAGTCTTCGCTCTGCCTCCCCGCGCAATGATCGAGACCTTCAGCGAGTTCGAAACTGCTCATACCTTGATGTCCGTCAAATCGAGTTGCCACGCCTCTGTTATGATTGGTGATTGCCTGTCGCATCTCATTCTCCTCGCCTTGGAGATATAGTGAGCCCGATGCTACTTGAGCGTTAACCTGTTTCCCCGTACGACTACGGGACGGCCGATTGCAAAATACGCAGTGTCGGCCACGACGGAGCCCGGATATTTTGGATAGTTCCATTGGTGAAATCTATGTGGTCGACGACGATCCAGCGGTCAGAGAGACGCTGTCGATCGTGCTGTCGGCGGCCGGTTACAAGGTGATTTGCTTTGCCGATGGCGCCGCGTTGCTGGCGACCGCGCGAAGTCGCAGTCCGCTGTGCATGCTGCTCGACGTTCATATCCCCGGCAAATCCGGGCTTGATATTCTGAAGGAGTTGCGCGCCCAGGACTATCCGGCGCCGATCTTCATCATTTCCGGATCGGGCGACATCGCCATGGCGGTGGATGCGATCAAGTCCGGCGCGCTCGATTTCATCGAGAAGCCGTTTCGCGGCAGCGAGATCGTGCAGCGTATCGAGGACGCCATCGGCGCGTTCACCCGACGCCGGACGCAGCCCAGTGCATCGAAGGTGCTGTCGCTCAATTTCCCCGGACGCGAGCCGTTGACGCGGCGCGAGCGCGAGGTGCTCGAACTGTTTTCATCCGGCCTTTCCAACAAGGACGCCGGCCGGCAGCTCGGCATCAGCCCGCGCACCATCGAGGATCACCGCGCCAACATCATGAAGAAGCTCGGCGCCAAGAATTCGACGGACCTCATCCGCATCGTGCTCGACGCCAGCCACGACTCCTGACATTCGGCCGCCCGCGGCGCCCTGGCAGCGACGTCGCCTGCATGTTCGGTGCACGTCAGATCATGGCGACCAGGGCAAACGGCGGCGGCCGCCTCAACGTTCGTTCAGGACCATTCGGCAGTGCCGCGCGATCATCGTTTCCTCGCTGGTGGGAACGATCAACACCATCACCTTGCTGTCCGCCGAACTGATGCACGGCATCGCCTGCGCATTTGCCGCCGCGTCAAGCGCGACGCCGAGCCAGCCCAGCCGGTCGCAGACGCGCTGGCGGACCTCCGCGGAGTGCTCGCCGATACCGCCGGTGAACACCAAGCATTCGAGGCCGGCGAGGCTGCTGGCCATCATCGCCACGTCCCGCGCCACCCGGAAGGTGAAGAGATCGACGGCTTCGGCAGCGCGCGGATCCGCGCTGGCGAGCAGCGCCCGCATATCGGCGGACATGCCGGAGACGCCGAGCAGGCCGGATTCTTCGTACAGCATGCGCTCGACCGCATCCGCCGACATGCCGCGCACCCGCTGCAGATAGAGCACGACGCCGGGATCGAGCGCGCCGCAGCGCGTGCCCATCATCAGCCCGTCGAGCGGCGTCAGCCCCATGGTGGTGTCGATGCTGAGGCCGTTACGCAGCGCGCACAGGCTGGCGCCGCTGCCGAGATGCGCCACAACGGTGCGCTTGCCGGGCAGCTCCGGTGCAATGGCGCCGAGCCGCCGGGCGACATATTCGAAGGACAGGCCGTGGAATCCGTAGCGATGGATGCCGCTTTCGTCCAGATTGCGCGGGATGGCGAAACGACGTGCCTCCGGCATCAGGCTGTGATGGAAGGCGGTATCGAAACAGGCGATCTGCGGCATTTCCGGTCGCAGGTTCATGAGGACGCGCACCGGTGCCAGGCTGCGCGGCTGATGCAGCGGCGCCAGCGGCGTCAGCTCGTTCAGCGCTTCGAGAATCCGTTCGTCGATCTGCACCGGCGCCGAGAATTCCTGGCCGCCATGGACAACGCGATGCCCGACCGCGAGCAGATCGTCGGCAGCGAGATAGGTGTCCACCCAGCTCAGCGTATCCAGCATCAGCACTTCGCTGTCGCTGTCGGCGGCATGGCGATGCTTCTCGTAGAGCACCTCTCCGGCTGTATCTTTGACGATCAGCCGCGGCTCGGCGTCGTGCTCATCGAGCATGCCCTTGCAGAGCAACACCGGTTCGCGGTCCTGCGCGACCTCAAACAGCGCAAACTTGATGCTCGACGAGCCGGCGTTCAGGACCAGGATGGCGTCGGACATCAATGGAAACCTGGTTGCGTTGCAGGGCTGTGAAGGCAACCCTGCGCGATTCCTGCCTTTGCTTCAATCGCCCGCATGGGCCGCCGTGCCATGGGGCCATTTCCAGTCGCGGATCTCGGGCATGTCCTCGCCATGTTCGCGGATATAGCGACCGTGCTCGATCAGGCGGTCGCGGAAGCCCTGCTTGACCTCGGCGGCGGCGACGGCAAGCCCCGGAACGCGCTCGATCACCTCGATGGCGAGATGAAAGCGATCGAGCTGGTTCATCACAACGATATCGAACGGCGTGGTCGTGGTGCCCTCTTCCTCGAAGCCGCGCACATGCATGCCGTCGTGGTTGGTGCGGCTGTAGGTCAGGCGATGAATCAGGTGAGGATAGCCGTGATAGGCGAAGATTACCGGCCGATCGGGGGTAAACATGCTGTCGAAATCGCGATCGCTGAAGCCATGCGGATGCTGTTCCTTCGGCTGCAGCGTCATCAGGTCGACCACGTTGACGACACGGATCTTGAGCGCCGGCAGCGCCTGCCGCAACAGGTCGACGGCGGCCAGCGTCTCCAGCGTCGGCACGTCGCCGCAGCAGGCCATGACCACGTCGGGCTCGGTGCCTTCGACCTCGGTGCCGGCCCATGACCAGATACCGGCGCCGGCATCGCAATGGGTGATGGCCTGGGCCATGGTCAGCCACTGCGGCGCCAGCTGCTTGCCGGCGACGATGACGTTGATGCGGTCATAGGTGCGCAGGCAGTGGTCGGTGATCCACAGCAGCGTGTTGGCGTCCGGCGGGAAATAGACCCGGACCACGTCGGCCTTCTTGTTGACCACGAGATCGACGAAGCCGGGATCCTGGTGGCTGAAGCCGTTGTGATCCTGGCGCCAGACATGGGACGTCAGCAGATAGTTGAGCGAGGCCACCGGCCGACGCCACGGCAGTTCGCGCGACACCTTCAGCCATTTGGCGTGCTGGTTGAACATGGAATCGACGACGTGGATGAAGGCCTCATAGCAGGAGAACAGACCGTGGCGGCCGGTGAGAAGGTAGGCTTCCAGCCAGCCCTGACAGAGGTGCTCGCTGAGCACCTCCATGACCCGCCCGTCCTGGGCGAGATGGACGTCATAAGGCTCGATGCCCTCCATCCAGACCCGCTCGGTGACGTCGAACACCGCGTCGAGGCGGTTCGACGCGGTCTCGTCCGGCCCCATGATGCGGAAGTTGCGTGCCTCGGCGTTGAGCGTCACCACGTCCTTGAGGAATTGCCCCATCACGCGGGTCGCCTCGGCCTCGACGCCGCCCGGCTGCGGCACATCGACCGCGTGGGCGTGAAGGTCCGGCAGCTTGAGCTCACGCTTCAGCAAACCGCCATTGGCGTGCGGATTGGCGCCCATGCGGCGCGCGCCGTCCGGTGCCAGCGCTTGCAGTTCGGGCATCAGCCGGCCGCTTTCGTCGAACAGGGTATCGGGCTGGTAGCTGCGCATCCACTGTTCGAGCAGTTGCAGATGTTGCGGATTACTGCGCGGATCGGCGATCGGCACCTGATGCGCGCGCCAGAAACCTTCCACCCGCTTGCCGTCGACTTCCTTCGGCCCGGTCCAGCCTTTCGGGCTGCGCAGTACGATCATCGGCCATTTCGGCCGTTCGACGGTGGCACGGCCGTCGCGCGCTGCAAGCTGGATCGCGCGAATCATGTCGAACGCCTTGCCCAGCGCATCGGCCATCTGCGGATGCATCAGCGCGGGATCGCTGCCCTCGACGAACAATGGTTCATGGCCGAAGCCGAGAAACAGGTGGCGGATCTCGTCGTCGCTCATGCGCCCGAGCACGGTGGGATTGGCGATCTTGTAGCCGTTGAGATGCAGGATCGGCAGCACCGCGCCATCATGCTTCGGACTGAGGAACTTGTTGGAATGCCACGACGCCGCCAGCGGTCCGGTCTCGGCCTCGCCGTCGCCGATCACGCAGGCCACGATCAGATCGGGATTGTCGAACGCCGCGCCATAGGCGTGCACCAGCGCATAGCCCAGTTCGCCGCCTTCATGGATCGAGCCCGGGGTCTCCGGCGCGGCATGGCTGGGGATGCCGCCAGGAAAGGAAAACTGCCGAAACAGTTTTTGAATGCCGCCGGCATCGCGACTGATATCCGGATAGATCTCGCTGTAGCTGCCTTCCAGATAGGTATTGGCCACCATGCCGGGGCCGCCATGGCCGGGACCGCAGATATAGATGATGTCGAGATCGCGGGCGCGGATAGCGCGATTGAGATGGGCATAGATGAAATTAAGTCCCGGCGTGGTGCCCCAGTGGCCGAGCAGGCGCGGCTTGATGTGCTCGCGCCGCAACGGCTCGCGCAGCAGCGCATTGCCGAGCAGATAGATCTGCCCGACCGACAGATAGTTGGCTGCGCGCCAGTAGCGATCGATCAGGTCCATCTCGCCGGGGCTCAGCGACGATTCGGGGGCGCGTGAGACATCTTGCATCGGAGAACCTTTCGTCGCGGTCGACCGCGAAGACTAAACGTCGCGGACCCGCAATGGTGGCATTGCTCGTGCAATAAACTTGCATGGCGGCGAGCGTCCCTCGGGACCCTCGCCGCCACTGCAATTTATAGATCGCGGATCACGACCGCCGCATGTCAGGGTTGGCCGGCACAACTTCGCCGGCCGCGCAAGCGCGCTTAATGGCCCGCGGATGCTGCGGCGCGCAGGATGCCGATCTTGAAGTGCTTCTTGGCATAGGCCAAGATTTCACGGTCGCTGGGATGATCGGCGGGTTCTACGCCGACAATCTTGGCGCCGATCTTCGGCATATGCTCGCGCAAATAGCCGGCAAGTTCGGTCTTGGCCTGCGCCGGACCGATGATCAGGATCTCGCCGGCGTCCGCCACCGCGTCCGCGACGGCCTTCATCATGTCCTTGTCTTCATGGACATGGCCGCTGCCGACCGTATTGGCCTTGTGGTGAATGTGCCGGGTCTCAAGGTGGGGATGCAGATCGATCTGATCGGCACCGGACAGCCCAACGTGAAACACCTTGGCTTCGCGATGGTCGATCCAGATGATGGCGTGATAGTGCGGCTGCATGAATGGCTCCTCAGTGTCGTTTTCGCAGCCGGCCTAGCCGGCTTTCGCGATCGCTTCGTCTTCCGCGGAATTCAGATACATGCCCGACATCGGCTCGATCCAGCACAGATGATCGTGCACTTCCTTGACTCCCGGAACGTTTTCCGCGGCGACGATCGTCGCCTTTCGGGCGCGCTCCTCGGTGATCACGCCACTGATGTGAACGATGCCGTCGCGCACCGTGATGGTGAGACCGAACGGCATCCAGTCGTTCTTTTCCAGCGCGGCATAGATGCGATTGCGGATGTGATCGTCATCGGCCGTGGGATCGGGCACCGCGCGCGCCAGATCGGCCACCGCCTGCAGCAGGTTGGCGCGCGACACGATGCCGACGATGTCCGCGCCGCGCATCACCGGCAGCCGCTTGACATGGTTCTTCTCCATCAGCTGGACGATATCCTCGAGCGGCGTATCTTCGGTCACCGTCAATGGCTCGCGCGTCATGACATCGCCGACCTTGCGACCCTGCGCGTGCACGAATTCTGCCGCGGACGCGCCGGGGCCGAGCAGGAACTTGAGAAAGCCACCGCGCTTGCGCTGCGTTCCAATTTCGGAGCGGCGGATGAAATCGCCCTCAGAGACGATGCCTATCAGCTTGCCGGCGGCATCAACCACCGGAAGCCCGCTGATATGCTTCTGCAGCATCGTGCCGGCGGCCTCGACGATGGTGGCTTCGGGCCGAATCGTGACGACCTGCCGGGTCATGATCTGATGTGCGCGCATGTGCGACCTCCGGGTTGGACGTAAAATCGATGGTGAAATGCTATTCCAAAGCCCGCGCCGCCGTTTGACGCAGGTCAATTGCCGGCGGACTTTCGGTCAATGCATCAAGAGCGTGCAGACCGACGACGCCTTGAGGAGATGGCGCGAGACGCCGCCGAAGATCCACTCCTGCAGACGACTATGGCCATAGGCCCCGGCCACCAGGATATCGACGCCGTTCTGTTCGGCCAGCAGGTCCAGATGATTGCCGGCCGGGCCGGCCGAGAGCTCGACGCGGGCGGTTGCGGTCACGTTGTGACGCTGAAGCCAGGCGGCGACATCGGCGAGGCGAACGGCCGCGTCGGCAATATCACTATCGCCGGCGACAATCTCGACGACTGTCACGTCAACAGCCTGCCTGAGCAACGGCAGCGACGCGACGATGGCGCGGCGCGCCTCGGCGGTGTCCTTCCACGCCACCAGGACGCGGTCCGGCGCGAGGCTGGTTTTTCCCGGCGGCACGACCAGCACCGGCCGGCCCGCGCCCATCACGATGTCACCGATGTCGAGCGACTGGTTCAGCAATGGTCCGGCTTCGTCTGCAGAACGACCGACGATGATCAGATCGGCAGCCCGCGCTTCGCTCGCCAAGTATTCGGCGGGCGCGGCAATCGCCGCGCGCCATTGCAGCGCATCGCCCACCGGCATCAGCGCTGCATGGAAGCGGCCCTCGCAGCGGCGAAGCGCTTCTTCCAGCTGGGTGTAGTCGACTTCCAGCACGCTGGTGGCGATCATTCCATCGGCGTGAACCGGCATTACAGGCACCCCGGCGGCGACCCCGGTCACCTGCGCCTTGAACCGGGTGGCCAGTTCGGCGGTGACCCGCAACGCCGACTCATTGGAATGGTCGGGGTCGAGATAGACCATCAGCGATCGGTAGGTCACATCGCGCTCCGGATTCAGTGAGAGATCAGGGCCGGGATGGTGAGCGATTCCAGCATACCACGGGTCACGCCGCCGAGGATGATTTCACGCAGCCGCGAATGACCGTAGCCGCCCATGACCAGGAAATCGCTGCCGAGATCCGCCGCCAGGGACAGGATGACGTTATGGATATTCGACGATTCGGCGGTCGCATGCTGCAGATTTGCGGATAGGCCACGCCGCGCCAGATGGCTGATCAGCGCCGGCGCCGAACTTTCGCCTGCAGCGGAATTGCTGCCGTTGACGCTGACCACATCGACAGCCTGCGCCCGCCTGAGGAGCGGCAACGCATCGTGAACGGCCCGCGATGCCTGGCTGCTACCATCCCAGCAGATCAAGGCACGGCCGGTCTTCAGGGGGCCCCGATGAATATACGGAACCAACAGCATCGGACGCCCGGAGCCGAACAGCAAGGCCTCGGGCAACGCCCCGTCATGGGTTGGCTGCGCCGAATCGGCCTGCGCCACGATGGCCAGATCGTACAGCCGCGAGATTTCGGCGAGCGCACGATTGGCCAGGAACGGCGTGTCCGACACGCAACCGCGACCGGCTGGGATGCCAGCCTGTGCGGCGGCCGCCACAAACTTGTCGAGCCGGCTCTCGGCCAGCTGCGGATCCGTATTGTACTCGGTGGGCAGCGCAAAGGCGGCAGCCGTCGGGCCCACCGACATGGCCGGATTGATGCTCTGGTAGGTGCAGACCACGCCATCCAGATGGGCGCCGAACATGGTCGCCACCGACAGGGCGCAGTCGATCAGCGGAGCCGCAGGCCGCTCAACCGGTATATGGACGACGATATCTTTCAGCATGAGCTACGCCTTCTCGTCGGGGTACCTGGTCGGATTTCATGACCGCGCTCATATTGTGACGTGTCGCCAGCTGCGATACTTTGATCTAGCTCATCCTCTCGGCCTAATTCCTCGCTATCAAGAATGACTACGCCACGGCGTCCTGCGCGCGTTGACGGTGCCGGGCGCGCGAAAAGCGGTGACGGCAGCCGCAATGAGGGAGCAACGATGACGTACGCAACGGTGATGGTCGGCCTTGCACTGGACCGATCCAATGACGCCTGCCTGGAAATCGCCCGGGAGACGGCCGAACGCTTCGACGCCCATGTTATCGGAATCACCGCTGCGCAGTTCAGCCCGCCGCTTTACTTCACGGACGGCAATCAAGCGCAGGAACTCCTCGACCAGGGTCGGGCCGAGATCAGCAACCGCGTCGCCGCGCTGGAAGCGCAGTTTCGCAAGGCGCTGCACTCCCGTTCGGACCGGCTGGAGTGGCGCAGCGCGGAAGATTTCCCGGCACGCTATATCGTCCAGCAAGCGCGCGCGGCGGATATTCTTATCGTCGGCCAGGATGGCGGCGGCGGGCTCGGCGATCCCTTCGAGAAGGCCAGTCCCAGCGATCTCCTGATGCAGGCCGGACGGCCGCTGCTGGTGGTGCCCGATGCCGGAACGTGGCTGGATCTGCGCAGCGTATTGGTGGCCTGGAAGGATACGACCGAGGCGCGGCGCGCCATCTCCGATGCGCTGCCGCTGCTACGCAAGGCCAGGGACGTGACGGTGGCCGAACTGATCGACGACGAGACGCGGCGTCCGGCGGCGCAAGCGCGACTCGACGACGTGGTCGGCTGGCTGTCGCGGCACGGCGTCACCGCCCGCGCTCAGGTCGCCAACGACCACGGCCATACCGCAAAGCAACTTGAAAGCATCGCCGCCGATGTCGGCGCCGGGCTGATCGTCGCCGGCGCCTACGGTCATTCGCGATTCCGCGAATGGGTGCTCGGCGGCGTAACGCGGCAACTGGTCAACCCGTCAACGCGTTGCTCGCTGCTGTCGCGCTGAGCGCGGAATGGCAAACCGCTTCAGCGCCTCGGCGCAGGCCAGATAGGCGATCACGATTGCCACAATGGTCCAGCCGAGCTGGGCGCCGATCGCTACGAAGCCGAACAGATGGCGTAGCGGACTGACCACCATCAGGATGGTGCCCGCCAGCGCGCCCAGCGAGGTCGCGACGAGAATCCAGTGCGGCCGGCTTTTCCAGAACGCGCCGCGGGAGCGGATCAGGAAGATCACCAGGATCTGGGTGGCGATGGATTCCAGGAACCAGGCGGTCTGGAACGTCGGCGCATCGGCATGGAACACCTTGAGCAGCAGGGTGAAGGTCGCGGCGTCGAACAGCGACGACACCGCGCCCATCACGATGGTGAAGCGCAGGATGCTCTTCATGTCCCAGCTATGCGGATTGTCGACCTCTTCGGCATCGACGCTGTCGAACGGGATGCCTATTTCCGACAGATCGTAAAGCAAGTTGTTGAGCAGGATCTGCATCGGCAGCAGCGGCAGGAACGGCAGCACGATGGACGCCAGCGCCATCGACAGCATGTTGCCGAAATTCGAGCTGGTGCCCATGCGGACATATTTCAGGATGTTGGCGAAGGTCCGGCGGCCCTCGCGCACGCCGTCGGCCAGCACGCCGAGATCCGGCGCCAGCATGATCATGTCCGCGGCGCCGCGCGCGATGTCGGTGGCGCCCTCCACAGACAGGCCGACATGGGCGGCGTGGATTGCCGACGCGTCGTTGATGCCGTCGCCGAGGAAGCCGACCACGTGGCCGCGGCGTTGCAGCGCCCTGATGATGCGGGTCTTCTGGTCCGGGGCGACGCGTGCGAACAGGTCGACGCCGTCGACCGCGGTGGCAAGCGCGGTGTCGGTCAGCTCGGCGATTTCGTCGCCCGTCAGCACCCGTTCGCAGGTCAGCCCGACCGCGCCGGCGACATGCTGCACGACTGCGGCATGGTCCCCCGAGATGATCTTGAGCCGGATGCCGAGTTGCTGGAGCATGGCAATGGCGGCGTTTGCGTCCTGCTTCGGCGGATCGGAGAACACGCAGAAGCCGACGAAGGTCAGGTCGCATTCGTCAGCGAGGTGGGCTTCGACGGTCCCGGTCGGCATCGGCTTGATGGCCACCGCCAGCAGGCGATATCCGGCCGCAATCTGCCGCGTCTCGACCTCGTGCAGCGCCGCGAGCGCCGTATCGTCGATCAGACGGGCGGCTCCGCTCCCGTCCTCCATCGCCGTGGCGCGCAACAGGATCGCTTCCGGCGCGCCCTTGATGATGAGGAATGGCTTATCCCGATAGCTCGCCAGCACCGAGACGCAACGTCGTTCGAAATCGAACGGCACCTCGCCGTGCCGGGTCCATTCGGTGACCGCCGGCAAGTCGGCATGCGACAACACGGCATCGTCGAGCGGACTGCGAATACCGGTCGAGAACTTGCAATTGAGGTATGCCAGCGTCAGCACGCGATCGCTGCCGCGACCGTCGGTGCCGATGTGATCGACCAGCGTGATCTTTGCCTGGGTCAGGGTACCGGTCTTGTCGACGCACAGCACGTCCATGGCGCCGAGATCGTGGATCGCCGACAGCCGCTTCACCACCACCTGCTTCCGCGCCATGCGCAGCGCGCCGCGCGCCAGGGTCACCGTCATCACCATAGGCAGCAGTTCAGGCGTTAGGCCAACCGCCAGCGCCACCGCGAACAGGAACGACTCGACCGGCGGCCGCCCGGCCACCAGATGCGCGAACAGCACGAACAGCGTCAGGAAGATGGTCAGCTTCAGGATCAGCAGGCCGAGATTGTGCACGCCGCGTTCCAGCGCGGTGGGCGGCTCGTTCGACGACAGCGCCGCGGCGATGGCGCCGAAGCGGGTGTTCGGGCCGGTGGCGACGATGAGCATCAGCGCGCTGCCGCCGACGACCGACGTCCCCGCGAACAGCGCATTGCCGGCATCGCTCGGCGTCGCGCTGCTGGACGACTGGTCGTTCTTGGCAGACGGAAATGCCTCGCCGGTCATCAGCGATTCGTTGACCTGGGCATTGTGTGCTTCGAGCACCACGCCGTCCGCCGGCACCAGATCGCCGGTGCGCAGCTCGACGATGTCGCCGGGCACCAGATCCTCGACGGCAACCGCGATCACCTTGCCGTCGCGGCGGGTATCGGCCTTGACCGCAACGGAGCGCCGCAGCGTCTCCACCGCGACTTCGGCGTGGTGTTCCTGAACAATATCGAGCCCGATCGATCCGGCGATCACCGTCACGATGATGATGAAACTGGCGATATCGCCACTGATGCTGGAGATGGCGGCGGCGACCAGCAGGATGGCGATCAGCGGATTGAGCACCCGCTTGGCGATCTTGGCCAGCAGGCGCTGCCTGACCGGTTCGTGAAAGGCATTCGGTCCAACTTGCGCGAGCCGGTCAGCAGCGACCGAGGCTGTCAGCCCCTCGCGCCGGCTTTGCAGGCCCGCCAGCAGGGCGTCCGGCGGCTTCTGCCAGAACAGATCGGCCGGTGCAGCGTTGGCGGCATGCCGCTGCCGCCGCATGGGAAAGCTGTGCTTGACGAAAAATGTCATGGACTGTGCCGGTCGCCGTCGAACGAATTGAGCCAGATTCCGAGAGCAACCTGAATGCCCCGGAATGACGCCGGCCCGCTTGAGCTGAATCAAGATCCCGTCGCGGGCGCCGCGCTATACTGCTGACTTCCCGCTGAATTGATTCAGCGCAACGCGGGAGCGGCGCAACGCTGGCATTGTTTTTTCGAACCCTCTGGATCACGGAGACGGTCATGGCAGAACTTTCCGAGCACATCGCAACAGGCGAGCAAACCGCGGCCGACGCGGTCACGCGCTCGACAGTGGCCGGCAAGCGCACATTCGACATTCTGCTCACCGCGCAGCGGGTATTCCTCGACGAATGGATGGTCGCCGGCAACGAGATGTTCGAGCGCGCGCGCACCGAAACGCACCTGTTCAACGAGCTCGTCTCGAAGATGGCCGGTGCGCACTCCACCAACGATATCAAGACCATGTGGACAGAATGTAGCCAGCATCAGCTCGACTTCCTGCGCCGCGACGCCGAGCGCCTGTTCCGCCATGGCGAGCGCGTCGTCCAGGCAATGGCGCAGTTGACCAACCACCCCCGCAACGACTGAGCACGGCCGGGAACGACTACATGACCAAGGTCGAGCAGCGGATGGCTTCAAGCAGTCCGCTCCCGCGCGTGGCAGAGCCCGCGCCTCCGCATCGCGCGCCGGTCGCCGTGCCTGATATTGTGCACCCGGTCGCCGCCGCCGGGGACCAGGCGCTCCATGAACCGCACGATGCCGATCGCGCCTTCCACGCCATGCTGGCGCAGCTCACCGGCGGCCTTTCGCCGACGGCGCTGGCGATGGCATGGCTCGATTGGGCCGCGCATCTGGCTTCGGCGCCGGCCAAGCGGCTCGATACAACCCGGGACGCCGTGCAGCGCAGCAGGCAGCTCGCAACCTACGCCGTAGCCGCGGCTTCATCGAAGGACCAGCCTGCCCCGCTGATTGCGCCGCTGCCGCAGGATCGCCGCTTCGCCGGGCCGGACTGGCAGTTACCGCCGTTCAATCTGATGGCGCAGGCCTTCCTGCTCAGCGAACAATGGTGGCACAATGCCACGACCGGGGTGCGCGGCGTGGCGCCGGCCAACGAGGCCATTGTCGAGTTTTCGATGCGGCAGCTGCTCGACGTGCTGGCACCCTCGAATTTCGCCGCCACCAATCCCGACGTACTGCGGAAAACTATCGAGACCGGAGGCGAAAATTTTGTCCGTGGCTGGCAGAATTTCTGCAGCGACTGGAGCCACGCGCTGGCCGGCGAAAAAAGCACTGAGAATCAGTCCTTCGTGGTCGGCAAGACCGTCGCCACCGCAGCCGGCAAGGTGGTGTTCCGCAATCGCCTGATTGAATTGATCCAGTACCAGCCGACCACCGCGAAGGTGCATCCCGAGCCGATCCTGATCGTGCCGGCCTGGATCATGAAATACTACATTCTCGATTTGTCGCCGCACAATTCGCTGGTGAAATTCCTCACGGATGCCGGCTTCACGGTGTTCATGATCTCGTGGCGCAATCCCGGCTCGGCGGATCGCGACATCAGCCTGGAGGATTACCGCCGGCTCGGCGTCGACGCCGCCGTCGCGACCATTGCCGACATCCTGCCTGATCGCGGCATCCACGCGCTGGGCTACTGCCTCGGCGGCACCCTGCTGTCGATCGCCGCCGCGGCGATGGCCCGCGATGGCGATACCCGCCTGAAATCGATCACCCTGCTCGCGGCGCAGACCGACTTCACCGAAGCCGGCGAACTCTCATTGTTCATCAACGAAAGCCAGGTGGCCTTTCTCGAGGACATGATGTGGCAGCGCGGGGTGCTCGACACCACGCAGATGGCCGGCGCGTTCCAGATCCTGCGCTCCAACGACCTGATCTGGTCGAAGATCGTGCACGATTACCTGATGGGCGAACGCGCGCCGCCGTCGGACCTGATGGCCTGGAATGCCGACGCCACGCGGCTGCCCTACCGCATGCATTCGGAATATCTGCGCCAGCTGTTCCTGCACAACGATCTCGCCGAGGGCCGCTATCTGGTGGACGGCCGGCCGATCTCGCTGTCAGACATTCACACGCCGATGTTCGTGGTCGGAACGGTGCGCGACCACGTGGCGCCCTGGAAGTCAGCCTACAAGATCCATTTCCTGGTGGATGCCGACGTCACCTACCTGCTCACCAGCGGCGGCCACAATGCCGGCATCGTCGCGCCGCCGGACCAGCCCAGTCACAGCTATCAGGTTCTCCTCAAGCCCGCCGACGGGTCCTATATCGGCCCGGATGAATGGCTGAAGACGGCGCCGCATCATGACGGATCGTGGTGGCCGGAATGGACGACCTGGCTGACCGCGCGATCCGGCGCGCTTTGCGATCCACCGCCCATGGGCGGCGGCGGCGCGGATGCTCGCTCCCTGCCAGACGCGCCCGGCGACTATGTTCGCCAGCCGTAACCGCAGACCCCTATGGCTGCAGCACCGCGGCGCCAAGGAGCTCCCCACCGCGCAATTTGGCGAGCACGTCGTTGGCCTGGCTGAGCGGAAAGGCCGTCGTCTGGGCATGGATGCCCGCCTTTTCCGCGATGGCAAAGAAATCGATGCCGTCCTGCCGCGTCAGATTGGCAACCGACAACAGTTTCCGCTCGCCCCAAAGCAGGTCGTAAGGAAACGTCGGAATGTCGCTCATGTGGATTCCGGCACAGACCACACGCCCGCCCTTGCGCACCGCGCGCAGCGCCATGGGCACCAACTCGCCGGCCAGCGCATAGATGATGGCGGCATCGAGCGGCGCGTCGGGCAGTTCGCCGGAGGCGCCTGCCCAGACCGCGCCGAGACGGCGCGCGAAATCCTGCGCCGCCGTGTCGCCGGTACGCGTGAAGGCATGGACCGAGCGGCCCTGCCATATCGCCACCTGGGCGATGATGTGCCCCGCGGCGCCAAAGCCGTAGATGCCGAGTCGCGGCGCGTCGCCGGTCATGACCAGCGAGCGCCAGCCGATCAGGCCTGCGCACAACAGCGGCGCCATCGCCACGTCGTCGCCGTGCTCGCCAAGGGCAAAGGCAAAGCGCGCATCGGCAATGGTGTGCGTGGCAAAGCCGCCATCGCGGGTGTAGCCGGTGAAGGTCGGGTTGTCGCAGAGGTTCTCCATGCCCTCGCGGCAGAACCGGCATACGCCGCAGGTGCTGCCCAGCCAAGGAATGCCGACCCGATCGCCGATCCGATGCGTGGTGACCTCGGCGCCAACGAGATCGACCCGGCCGACGATCTCATGGCCCGGCACGATCGGATATCTGATATCGGGCAATTCGCCATCGAACACATGCAGATCGGTGCGGCAGACGCCGCAGGCGCTGACCTTGACGCGAATCTGTCCCGCACCGGGAAGCGGGTCGGCGCGCTCCTGCATACGGAGTTGAGCACCCGGACCCGACAATACCATTGCTCGCATCATGCCTACCGTGCGTTATGGCCTGCATCCGGACGAACCAGAATGCGGCCTGCATCAAAGATATCCAACCGGCGCCACCTGCGATGTCGGGATGCCGCAGCCTGCCCTGATCGAAACATACTTCCCCACTATCAACCGCTCGTCGCCAAACGAGGATCGCACAAGTGAGGTCATCGACCGGACCAAGGTGGCTCCCGGACTCAACAGGGCCGGTCCCCTTGATGGAAGCATCGAGCTGCCTTCGAACCATAGCGACGGTACGCCAGCCGTTCGGGCACCCATTGACGTGCGTCAAAACGGTTCGCGTGCGCAGAGTGCACGCTTCCTCAACAGTCAAGCATTCGCACAGCCCGGCTTCCCCCTGGAGCCGAATCGCAAAAGGACGGTCGTCGTGTCCACTGCCCCTCTGCTAACTGCCACGGCGACGGACGCCGCGCTGGAACTGCGTCCAAGCGGCGCGTGGACGGCAGTCCATGCTGAAGCACTGGAAACGCTGGCAGCAGCCGTGGCCCCCAGATCGATCGCGCCGCCCGCGTGACGATGGATCTGGCCGGTGTCCGGGAGATCGACACGATCGGCGCCTGGCTGCTTGAGAAACTTGCCCGGCGCGTCCCACTTGCCGGTCACCGTGCCGAAATCGTCAACGTGTCGCCCGATTATGCCGGACTGATCGAGGAAGTCCGCCAGGTCAACCGCCACGCTCCCAAGCCATCGGCGCCGCGCGGCATGGTCGTCACCAAACTGGACGAGCTCGGCCGTTCCGCGCTCGGCGCGACCGAGGACATCTCGATCTTCCTGCAGATGCTCGGCTCGCTCTGCATGGCATTGCTGCGTATCGTCGCCAGGCCGCGCTCGCTCCGGCTCACATCCTTTGTGTACCAGCTTTACCGGGTCGGCTGGCAGGCAATCCCCATCGTCGTGCTCATTACCTTCCTCATCGGTGCCATCATCGCCCAACAGGGCATCTTTCATTTCCGCAGGTTCGGCGCCGATTCCTATGTGGTCGACATGGTCGGCATCCTGGTTCTGCGCGAACTCGGCGTGCTGATCGTCGCCATCATGGTCGCAGGCCGCTCCGGCAGCGCCTATACGGCCGAACTCGGCTCCATGAAGATGCGCGAGGAGATCGATGCCCTGTCGACCATGGGACTCGATCCCGTCGATGTGCTGATCCTGCCGCGCATTCTGGCGCTGGTCTGCGCGCTGCCGATCCTGACCTTCATCGGGTCGATCGCCGCATTGTACGGCGGCGGCCTGACCGCCTGGTTCTACGGCGGCATGAGTCCGGCCATCTTTATTGCCCGGTTGCATGACGCGGTCACCGTCACCCATTTCGAGGTCGGCATGATCAAGGCGCCATTCATGGCGCTGGTGATCGGCATCATTGCCTGCAGCGAAGGCCTGCGGGTCAAGGGCAGCGCGGAATCCCTGGGCAAGCAGACCACCACCTCGGTGGTGAAATCGATCTTCCTGGTCATCGTGCTCGACGGGCTGTTCGCGGTGTTCTTCGCTTCGATCGGAATGTGAAGATGACCGAGACAGCAGTCCCCTTCGCGATCCGGGTTCGCGACCTCGTGGTCGGCTTCGGCAAGCATGTGGTGATCGATCACCTGTCGTTGGACGTCCGGCGCGGCGAAATCCTCGGCCTCGTCGGCGCCTCCGGCGGCGGCAAGTCGGTGTTGCTGCGGACAATTATTGGCCTTATCCCGCGCCGCAGCGGCGAGATCGAGGTGATGGGCGTTCCGATCGGTGGGGTCAACGACCGCATCACCCAGAAGAGCGCCGGCCGCTGGGGGATCCTGTTCCAGCAGGGCGCGCTGTTCTCCTCGCTCACGGCGCGGCAGAACGTGCAGTTTCCGCTGCGTGAGAACCTGACATTGTCCGCCTCGCTGATGGACGACATCGCCAACGCCAAGCTGGAAATGGTCGGACTGAAACCGGAGGATGGCGACAAGTTTCCATCGGAGCTGTCCGGCGGCATGACCAAGCGCGTGGCGCTGGCGCGCGCGCTGGCGCTCGACCCAGCGATCGTGTTTCTCGACGAACCGACCTCCGGCCTCGATCCCATCGCTGCCGGCGATTTCGATACGCTGATCAAGACGCTGCAGAAGACGCTGGGCCTGACGGTGTTCATGGTCACCCATGATCTCGCCAGCCTGAATACCGTGTGCGACCGCGTCGCCGCGCTGGCCGACGGCAAGATCGTTGCCATCGGGCCGTTGCCCGAACTGATGCGATCCGAACATCCCTGGGTGCGAGCCTATTTCCACGGCAAGCGATCCCAGATGCTGCAACCAAGAGCGAGCTGAGCCATGGAAACACGCGCCCCCTTCGTCATCGTCGGAGCATTCGTGCTGGCGGCCATCGTCGCCGTGTTCGGCTTCGTCTATTGGCTGCACAACACCGGCGGCCTCGGCGCGCGCACCACCTATCATGTGCAGTTCGAGGGCTCGGTGCCCGGCCTGCTGGTGGGTGCCGGCGTGCTGTTCAACGGCATCCGTGTCGGCGAGGTCACCGAACTGGGTCTGGCAACGGACGATCCGCGCCGCGTCAACGCCACCATCTCGGTGGCCACCACCACGCCGGTGCGACCCGATACCCGGGTCGGGCTGGATTTCCAGGGTCTGACCGGCGTTCCCGTCGTCGCGCTGGAAGGCGGCAAGATGCTCGGCAATACCGGGCCGGTGCCGACCCTGATCGCCGATCCGGGCGCCACACGCAGCATGACCCAGGCCGCGCGCGACGCGCTGCAGCGCGTCGACGGCGTGCTGGCCGACAATGCGGATCCGCTGAAGAAAACCATCGGCAATCTGCAGGTGTTCTCCGAGGGGCTGGCGCGCAACACCGGAAAACTCGACGGCATCGTCACCGGGCTCGAGCGCATGACCGGCGGCGGCGCGGCGCCCGCCAAGAAGACCACCTACAACTTGCAAGCAGCGCAGGGCTTCGCCGCACCGACGAAGACCCTCAAGGGACAGCTCGCCATTCCGGAGCCGACCGCCGTGGTGATGCTGCAGACCCAGCGCTTCCTGTTTTCGCCGGCCAAGGACTTTCCCGGCTTCGAGGACGCGCAATGGGCCGACAGCATTCCCAAACTGCTGCAAGCCAAGCTGATCGAGAGTTTTGAGAATTACGACGTGGCGCACGCGCCGCTGCGCGCGATGGACGGTGTGACCGCAGACGACCAGATCGCCATCGATATCCGGCGCTTCCGGATCGACACGGACCATGAGCCGACCGCCGATATCGCGCTGTCGGCGCGCATTCTCGACAAGGACGGCAAGGTCGTTGCGTCAAAGCTGTTTCAGCAGAGCCAGAAGCTCGACACGGTCGATCCCATCGGTGCCGTGGCCGCGTTCGATGCCGCGTTCGGCCGCATCGCCAAGGAGATGATCGCCTGGACCGCGGACGCGCTGTAAAAGCGGTCCGCCGCGATCTATTCTAGCGTCTTCATATAAGACAGGAAGTCGTTGATCTGGTCGGGATCGAGCCTGAACTCCGGCATCGACGGATGTCCGGTGACAATGCCTTCTGCCAAGGCTTCGGCGAGGGTATCGACCGGATAGCGCAGATGCAGGGTGCGGAACGGCGGCGCAACCTTGAGCGGGCTTTGCGTCACCTTGTCGACGGAGTGACACTTGCTGCAATTGTTGATTGCAAAAGCCTTGCCGCGCTGTACGGCGGGCGAAGGCCCCTGAGCCTGCGCGGATGCGAGGAGCAGCAGCGCGACGGCGATCTGACCAACGATCATTCGCAGCATGAAGCCGGACCTTTCAAGACGTGCAGGGAGCGCAGCGACTCTCCGTAGAGTATTCTTTACTAAGTCAAGCACCGTCGCCGATTGATTTGCATCAATAGACTGAGTCCGATTGCCCGCCGATGGCGTGAGGCGCGTCGGCAGATCCGGACCGAGCAACAATCATACATCAGCGTCGACCGTCGCAATCGAATTGTCACGCAAAAATGCGAGTTTCATCGACGGTATTATCGCGCTACAATTCTCGATGGGCAGCAAGTCCCCGCCTGCCCGCGGATCGTCGACTAGGTTAGCCTGCCATGGAGAAAGGTCATGCATTGCCGCCGTCTCCATCGAACGATCCGGATTGCGACGCGTCTGAGTCAGCCGGCGACAGCCCGGCCATCGCCGGCTTGGCCGAACTCACATTCGACGTCACTGCCGCGGACATTCTCCGCCTGAGTCGTCACCCGTTGCTACGCGACCGCCTGTCGCAATCGCGCAAGGCTGGCATCCTGAGATCGACCTATCTCGACACCAGGGACCATGCCTTCGGCCGTGCCGGATTCTCATTCCGGCTGCACGGCGAAGCCGGCGGGCTGGTGCAGACCATCGAGGCACCACGGCTGGGGATTCTGCAACGCTGCGAACAGCACACGACATCGTCCGCCGGCGAGCCCTCAGTTCCCGACCACCTGATCGCCCGGCTGTGCGGCGACCGCCTGCCGACAGCGCTGCAATCCGTCTTCACCACCGAGACCACGCGCCGGAGCTGTCGCCTCGGCGGCGTCAAGGTTTCCCTCGACAGTGGCCGGATCAACGCCGGCGACAGCGTCGTGCCATTTCATGCCGTGGTCCTCGAACTGACGCGCGGTCGTCGCGCCGCCTTGTTCGACGTCGCTAGACAGATCCAGGCTATCGTCCCGGCCGACATCTCGGTCAGATCCCCGGCTCAAGCCGGCTATCAACTGCTGAACGGCGACAAGATCGTCGCCATCAAGGCGTCTGCCATCGCCTTGACCCCGACCATGAGTGCGGCGGAAGCGGTGACGACGGTGTTTGGCGCCTGCCTCTCCCAACTGCTGGCCAATCGGGCCGGCGTATGTGCGGGCGATGCGGATGCATTGCATGCCATGCGCGTTGCCGCGCGCCGGCTCGATGCGGCGATCCGGGTATTTTCCGAAGTCCTCTCCGCAGACGAACCCGCCATCGTCGCGCGCGAGTTGAAATGGATCGGTGGCGAGCTCGGCAAGGCGCGGGAGTTCGACGTGTTCCTGGCCGAGGCGGTGCGGCCGCTGATGAAAGCCCATCCCAGACGCAAAAGCGTCGCGGAACTGCATCGGACATTCGCGCGACAACGTGCGATGGCGTATCGACGCGTAAAAACGGCGCTGACATCCGACCGCTTTCGCGCCTTTGCGCTGCGCGCCGTGGAATGGGCCGACGGCAGCTGCATCAACGACGTGTACGCCGACAGCAAAGCGAGCGCCGTGGTGGCGGAAGAACTGACGCGGCAGAAGCGAAAGATGCGCAACGGTCGGCATCTGGATGAGCTGGATCCAGCGCAGCGACACAAGCTACGGCTGCGCGCCAAGCGCATGCGCTACGCCACCGAACTGACCCGCGGAATATTTGACGGCAAGCGCAATGCGCCGTCGATCGACCGTTCGCTCGTCGCACTGGAACGCCTGCAGACCGCGCTCGGCGAGTTGAACGATCAGGCGGGCTGGAAGGAAATGCTGGATGCCGCTGCGGAAAAAGCCCGCCGTACCCGGCGTGCGCCGCCGGCGAGATCGCTGGTCAGGCAACTGTTGGCGCGCGACGGCCAGTCAGAGGCGGAGGCGCTGTTGAAGACCTCGATCAAGGCCTATCGCGCCTTTGCCCGTACCGATAAATTCTGGGTCGACGACGAAAACGACTAGCGCTCCGTTACGACGTCTTGTCGTCCGACAGTGTTGCCCTGCTTCGCGCCAGCGTCTGCTCCGGCGTCCCGGACGCATCGATCGGAATCCAGTCCATCGCGCCGAGATCGTAGGCGTCCTGTTGCCGCGCGATCTCCGCGGTCGCGTCGGAAGCGTCGTTGCGACGACTTACGACACGCGCGGCACGGATCGCCGTATCGGCCTCCAGGAACAGGCCTGTGAAGGCAACGCTGGCACCGCGGGCAACCGCGGCGATCGCCGCACGCTCGGAGGGCCGCGCGAACACCGCGTCGACGACCACAGAATGGCCGGCCGCCAGAACGCGGCCGGCGTGTTCGGCGAGGGTGTCGTAGACCTTCGCGGTGATCTCGGGCCGATAGGCCTCGCCCGGCAGGCGATCGGTCTCCCGCATCGTGAATTGCTGCTTGCGCAACACATCGGAGCGCAGCAAGACGGCGCCCGGCAGTGGCGCAATGTCAGGCGCCAGCTCGCGCGCGAGCACTGATTTCCCCGTGCCGGACAGTCCGCCGACCGCAATCAGCCGCGGCTTTGCCGGCGCGATCATCCGGCGGGCGAGCGTGAAATAGATCTCGGCGCGCGCCTTCACGCCCGCACTGTCGCTGCCCTTGCGATCGAGCCGGGCGAGCAGCACGTTGGCCCGGATCGCCGCACGGATCGACAGGAACAGCGGCAGCGTCGACAGGGCGTCGAGATTATCCAGCGATGTGGTCGCGAGATAGCGGTTCAGGATGATGTTGGCGGCCGCGCCACGCCCATAGCTGATCAGGTCCATCAACAAGAAGGCCAGATCGTAGAGCACGTCGGTGGTGGCCATCGCCGCATCGAATTCGAGCGCGTCGAACAATACTGGCTTGCCGTCGATCCGGACGATGTTGGCCAGATGCAGGTCGCCATGACAGCGCCGGACGAAACCGGCGTCGCGCCGTCTTGCAAGCAGAACGTTGCATCGCGCGAAGGCGGCTTCGCTGTCGCGATCGAGTGCCTGCACCTGATCTGCGGCGAAGCAGCCGGCGGCAACGAAGGCGCCGGTATTGCCGGCGATCAGCGCGGGAATCGACTGCGGCCATGCGGCATCGCGGCAGATCGCGGCCGCATCGTGCGACGCCACGATCGCCTCGGCAGTGGCGGCGGCAAGGCCGGCATCGAGCAGGCCTGCTGCGGCAAGATGATCGAGCGTCTGGGTCTCGTCGAAGCGCCGCATCCGCAGCGCCCACTCCACCGGCGCGCCCTCGCCGCCGATGGCCAGCGCACCATCCGGCCGGTGCATGATCGGCACGACGCCGGTATAGATCTGCGGGGCGAAGGCGCGATTGACCTCGAGTTCGACCTCAAGAGCTGCCTTGCGCTTTTCCAGCGTCGAAAAATCCAGATAGGGGTAGCGCACCGCGCGCTTGACCTTGAAGGCGTCATCGCCGGCGAGGAACACCGACGCAGCATGGGTGTCGATGCGCTGGACCGCGCGGCCACCATGGGTGGCGGGATCGGCCAGGAATGAAAATACCTGCTCCTGCGAGGCCGCCTCGGAAGCGATGGCGCCTGTCATCTGGTGATCGGCTTCCTGTTGATGCATGACGGAAGATGGCGAGATCGCTCATCCAATCCACATTGTGCGAAGTCACAACAGCCTGTTGCAAGGGCACCGGTTCATCTATGGCGCAATGAACTTTGCGCCTACTTGACCCTGATCAAAACAGCAATGCCGCAAATACGGTATCGCTTCACCGGGGCAAGGAGCCCCAGATGGAGGATATCATGAACATGAAATCGCTCATTCCCGTCGGCCAGGACCGCAGCCCTGGCCGCCCCGCCGCCAACCCGTTTTCCGCCCTGCAGCAGGAAATTGATCGCCTGTTCGACGGCTTCACCCGCGGCCTGCCATCGTTTTCGTCCGCGTCCTATCCGCTGGTTCCCAACATGGACGTCGCGGAAACCGACAAGGAAATCGAAATCACCGCGGACCTGCCCGGCCTTGAGGAAAAGGACATCCAGCTCAACGCCGCCGACAATCTCCTGACCATCCGCGGCGAGAAGAAGAACCAGCGCGAAGAGAAGGACAAGGATTACCACTTGGTCGAGCGGACCTATGGCTCGTTCATGCGCACCGTCCAACTGCCGGCTGGCGTCAACCTCGACAGCATCAAGGCGACGATCGCCAATGGCGTGCTCAAGGTGACCGTTCCCAAGCCGGCTCCGGCGCAGTCGAAGAAGATTGACATCAAAACCGCAGCCTGATCGTCTCGGTGGCGCGCTGCGGCCAGCCGCGGCGCGCCACTGTTCCTGCGACCAACTGAGTGATATAGTCTCAAGACCGAACAGCGGATGGCGCGTGTACAAATTTCTCGAAGAAACCGTCGGAAATTTCATGACCCGCGATGTCGCCACGGTGACACGCGACATGACCATGCGCGATCTCTACACGCTGGTCGAGAAGGACGACTTCAACACCTATCCGGTGGTTGAGAATTCGAAGATTGTCGGCATCGTCACCAAGTTCGATTTCCTGAAGTGCTTTGCGCTGCAGCCGGGCAGCATGGTGCCGAACTATGAAGAGCTCATGAAGCGCACCGTCGGCGAGCTCATGACGCCGAAATTCATCGCGGTCGACGAATCCAGCAAGCTGGTCAGGGTGCTGCAACTGATGGTGGAGCACCGCATGCGCAGCGTCATCGTGGCGACGGCCGACCATCGGCTGCAAGGCATCATCTCGCGCGAGGATGTCATGCGTGCCCTGCAGGCGTGTGCCATCGATGACGGACGGTCAGCTTCATGATCCGTCGACCGACCAGATCCCCCTTTAGAAACGTCGTGACCGGATGTCCGTCTACCGATTGAGCAGCTTGCTTGCGCCGCGCTCGGTGGCGCTGATTGGCGCGAGCCCGCGGCCCGGCTCCGTCGGGCATGCGGTGATGAAGAACATCGTTGCGGCGGGCTTCAAGGGCCAGTTCGGCCTGGTCAACGCACGTTACGGGACGATCGGCGACACCACGGCGGTGAGCAGCCTCGCCGAGCTGCCCTTCGTTCCCGAACTGGTCGTCATCACGGCGCCCGCGCCGGCGATCCCCGGCATCATCGCCGAAGCCGGCGCCCTCGGCGTCGCCGGCGCGGTCATCATCAGTGCCGGCCTCGGCCACGGTACCGGCTCGCTGTCGGAGGCGACCGAAAGCGCGGCCCGGCAACACGGCATGCGGCTGATCGGCCCCAACTGCATCGGCATCCTGATGCCGAACGCGCGGCTCAATGCCAGTTTCGCCGCGCACATGCCGGCGGCGGGCAATCTCGCTTTGATCTCGCAATCCGGCGCCATCGCCACCGGCATGGTGGACTGGGCCTCGCAGCGCGGCGTGGGGTTTTCCGGCATCGTGTCGGTCGGCGACCAGCTCGATGTCGATATCGCCGACCTGCTCGACTATTTCGCGCTGGACTCGGGCACCAAGGCGATCCTGCTCTACGTCGAAGCGATCAAGGATGCCCGCAAGTTCATGTCCGCGGCGCGCGCCGCGGCACGCGTGAAGCCGGTGATCGTGGTCAAGGCCGGGCGCATGGCGCAGGGCGCCAAGGCGGCGGCGACCCACACCGGCGCGCTGGCCGGCGCCGACGATGTCTATGACGCGGCATTCCGCCGCGCCGGCATGCTGCGCGTGTCGGACCTGCGCGAACTGTTCGATTGCGTCGAAACCCTCAGCCGGGTCAAGGCGCCGCCGGGCAAGCGGCTCGCGATCCTGACCAATGGCGGCGGCATCGGCGTGCTGGCCATCGACCGGCTGGCGGAACTCGGCGGCATTCCCGCGGCCATCGGCGACGATACGCGGCAGCAGCTTGATGCCGTCCTGCCGCCGACCTGGTCCGGCTCGAATCCGATCGACATCGTCGGCGATGCCGATGCCGCGCGCTACGCCGCGACGCTTGAGCTGCTGCTGGCTGACAAGAGCAATGACGCGGTGCTGGTGATGAACGTGCAGACGGCCATCGCGCCCGCCGCCGACATCGCCGTGGCCGTCACCGGAGTCATCGATTCGCATCGCCGCAAGCGCGATGTGATTCCGAAGCCGGTGCTGGCGGTCTGGGTCGGCGCCGAACAGAACATCATCAAGGCGCTCAGCGCCGCGGGCATTCCGAACTACGCCACCGAGGACGACGCGGTGCGCGGCTTCATGCATCTGGTGCATCACCGCGAGATCGTCACCGCGCTCGCCGAGGTGCCGCCAAGCCTGCCCAGCGATTTCGTGCCGGACGTGGAACGCGCGCGCGCCATCGTCGATGGGGCCATCACCGACGGACGGGACTGGCTCGATCCCATCGAGGTGAAGCAGCTGTTCGACGCCTATCAGATCCCGATGGTCGCTACCGGCGCCGCAGCGAACGCCGACGAAGCGGCGGCGCAGGCTTCGGTGCATTTCACCAATGGCCAGACGGTGGTGCTGAAGATCCTGTCTAAGGACATTCCGCACAAGTCCGATGTCGGCGGCGTCATCCTCAATGTCACCAGCGTCGAGGCGGTCCGCATCGCCGTCAACGAACTGTTCAATCGCGCCAAGGCCAAGCGGCCGGACGCGCATATCGACGGCGTCATCGTGCAGCCGATGATGGTGCGCGCCAAGGCGCGGGAACTGATCCTCGGCATCGCCAACGATCCGACCTTCGGCTCCATCGTGGTGTTCGGCCGTGGCGGCACGGCGGTGGAGGTCATCAACGACAAGGCGCTGGCGCTGCCGCCGCTGGATCTCAACCTCGCCAGCGACCTCGTGAGCCGCACTCGGGTCTCGCGCATTCTCGCCGGCTATCGGGACGTCCCTCCGGTCAAGCCCGGCGAGGTCGAACGTACGCTGGTCAAGGTCGCGCAACTGGCGGCCGATCTGCCGAAGGTCAGCGAACTCGACATCAATCCGCTGCTGGCAGACGAGAATGGCGTGATCGCCGTGGACGCGCGCGTCGCGGTCCGGCCTGTGATCCAGAAGAAATTCGCCGGCCCCGGCAATGGCAATTTCGCGGTGCGCCCCTACCCGTCCTCATGGCAGCGCCGTTTCTCGCTCAAGGACGGGCTAAACGTGTTCGCGCGGCCGATCCGCCCGGAAGACGAACCGCAGATCCACGAAATGCTGCGCTATGTCACGCTCGGCGATCTCAGGCTGCGCTTCTTCGCGCCGATGAAGGAATTCACCCATGAATTCATCGCCCGGCTGACCCAGCTGGACTATGCCCGCGCCATCGCCTTCGTCGCCTTCAACGAGGCCAGCGGCGAAATGATCGGCGTCGTCCGGCTGCATTCGGATTCGATCTACGACAGCGGCGAATACGCCATCCTGCTGCGCTCGGACCTGAAAGGACGCGGGCTCGGCTGGGCGCTGATGCAGCTGATGATCGATTACGCGAAGGCGGAGGGCCTGACGACCATCGCCGGCCAGGTGCTGGCCGACAATACCGTCATGCTCAACATGTGCCGGGATCTCGGCTTCGCCGTGAAGCCGGACCGCGACGACCACAGCATCTACCATGTCACGCTGTCGCTGGCTCCCGGGAAAGACACAGAGACAAAGGCGCCCGCGCTGATCTGAATCAAGGCGCGGCACCGCCGCCACTGGCAGATTCGGAGCATGTGGAAAGACATCTCAACCGCGCCGCGGGTTCGCGAAGTCGAGCTGGCCATCATCGACGACCGCATCCATGAACTGCGCTACCCCTGCTTTCATACCGGCAAGAGCTGGGTGAATGCCGAGACCCTGCAGGAACTCGCCGTGAAGCCGACGCACTGGCAGGAAGCGCCGGTCACGGCGTTCCTGTGCTGCTGCGGCTGAGGTCGGCAAGGCAACCTATTTGGCGGGGCCGTCCGCGGGGGTCGTAGGCGCAGGCTCGTCATCGGCGATAGCCCGCCACGCGGCGCCTTCCATATCGTCATACTGGCCGTTCTTCAGCGACCACATGAATCCCAGCAGTCCGACCAACCCAAGGCCGAGCGCTGCCGGGACGAGATAGACGAGAACTTCCATCAGGTTCTTTCCGACGCGACCCGGCGCGCCCGCAAAGCGTTCAGCATCACCAGCAGTGACGAACCGGACATCGCCAATGCGGCGATCAGCGGCGTCACCACGCCGGTGATGGCCACCGGCACCGCGATGATGTTGTAACCTACCGCAAGCCAGAGATTCTGCTGCATCAACCGCAATGCCTTGCGGGAATAATCGATGGCGGCGACCACGGGCGACAGCTTCTTGCCGAGGAACACCATGTCCGCGGCGGCCTGGCTCAGATGCGCGGCGGTCACCGGCGACATGGAGACATGCGCCGCGGCCAGCGCCGGCGCATCGTTGAGGCCGTCGCCGACCATCATCACCTTGATGCCCTGGTTCTTCAGCGCCTCGATGCGCGCGATCTTCTCAGCCGGCGTGACGGCGGCGCGCCATTCGTCGACCCCGAGCGCCAGCGCCGCGGCGTGTACCGCAAGCTCACGATCGCCCGACAGGATTTCCACCGCGATGCCGCGGGCCTTGAGGCCGGCAATCATCTCCCGCGCATCGGGGCGCAGGCTTTGCCGGACCGCGAACACATAACGCTCATCGCCCATGCGGAAGGCGACGACGGACACTTCCGGATCGAGCCGCAGCAACTGCTCCGCCATGTCCTCGGCGCCGCAGAACGACGGCCGGCCGAGCCGCAGCTCGATTCCGTCGAGTTCACCGCGCACGCCCTGCCCGGGCTGCTCGACTACACCCTTGAGCGGCGATTTCACGCCGGCTGCACGCGCCACGGCGGCGGCGACCGGATGATGGCTGGCCAGCGCCAGCCGTCCTGCGAGTTCAAGGATATCGGCCGGCACATTGCCGCTGTTGACCACGTCGAGTTCGGGCAGGGTCAGGGTGCCGGTCTTGTCGAAGATGACGCGGGTCACCGCGGCGGTGCGCTCAATGGCGTCGCCGGCATTGAGCAGCACACCGGCACGAAACATGGCGCCGGAAGCGACTGTCTGCACGGTGGGAATAGCGAGGCCGAGTGCGCAGGGGCAGGTGATGATCAGCACCGCGACGGCGGTGACGATGGCGTCATGCCAGCTGGCACCGGCCAGCACCCAGCCGATCATGGTGAGCAGCGCGGTGGCATGCACCACCGGCGCATAGAGCCGCGACGCGCGGTCGGCCAGCAGCACATAGCGCGAGCGGGCCTGCAGGGCGTTTTCCAGAAGCCGGGTAATCTCCGCCAGCAGCGTGCCTTCGGACGCCGCCGAGACCCGGATCCGCAGGGTGCCGGAAATATTCATGGTGCCGGCATAGACCGCGGTGCCGCGCTCGGCGGGCGCATACAGCGTCTCGCCGGTAATCAGGCTCTGGTCGATCTCGGAATGGCCCTCGACCACGGTACCGTCGACGGCGCAGCGCTCGCCCGGACGCAGCAGCACCATATCGCCTACACGCAGCGCCGCCACCGGCACCTCGCTGATTTCATTGTCGGCGACGAATTTTGTGGCGGTCTCGGCCTTCAACGCGGCGAGATTGCCGGCGACCGCACGGGTGCGGCGGCGCATGTTCTGGTCGAGATAGCGGCCGACCAGCAGGAAGGTCAGCAGCATGATGGCTGCATCGAAATAGGTATGCTCGGCGTGGGCGATGGTCTCGGCAACCGACATCGCCAGCGCAAGCACCACGCCGATGCTGATCGGCACGTCCATGTTGGTGTTGCCGGTGCGCAGCACGCGCCAGGCCGACTGGAAGAACGGCCGCCCGGCATAGGCGGCCGCGGGCAGCGCGATCAGCGCCGACAGCCAGTGGAAGAAATCGCGCTGTTCGGGGATCATGTCGCCGGCGCTGCCGGACCACACCGGGATCGACAGCATCATCACGTTCATAGTGGCGAAGGCGGCGACGCCGAGGCAGCGCATCAGGAACCTGGACTGTTCGGCCTCGACCGCTTCGGCGCGCACGGTTTCGAACGGATAGGCCTTGTAGCCGAGTTCGGCCAGGCGATCGATGAAGCGGGCGGGATCGAGGGTGCCAGTCTTCCACTCCAGCGCGACGCGGCGGTCGGTCAGATTCACCCGTGCCAGCGTCACGTCGGGGATCGCCGAGAGGCCGCGCTCGATCTTCGCCATGCAACCGGCGCAACTGACGCCCTCGACGGCAAGGTCGATATGCGCCAGGCCCGACCCAACATTCTTCACGTAGTGCGAGAAATCGCGCGTTGCCAGCATGACGGCGGTCCTACTTCAGGATGATACGGCTCTTCGACAGGAACACGCGCCGGCCGGAAGCATCGCCTTCCAGCACGAGATCCCATTGTCCGGGCGCCACATCGGCGACCTTGCCGCGATAGACCGCGCTCTCGGCTTCGACCAGATTGGCCTCGCGATCGCCGCGGCGATCCGTCGGCCGCTCGAGACGACTGGAAAAAGCCAGCCCCGCCAGCGGGCTGCCCAGGCTGTCGCGGGCATTGACCAGGATGTTGGCGACGCCATCGGCAGCGCGCTCGACATGGGCATCGACCTTCCAGCCCCGCTCGTTCTGCTTGCGGGCCGCAGCGATTTCGCCTTCGTAGGCCAGGCTGGCGCTGTAGGCGCTATCTACTTCGGTGCCGGGCAGCGTGTCGATGGCGAGCTTCGCCAGGGTCAGATTGACTCCGAACACCACGCCGAAAAAGCGATCAGCATGATCAGGACCATGCGCCCGGTGAGTGGACGCGGTGCGGCGACGGGCTTGCTCATGAATGGCTCCTTGATGCGGTCATGGCATCACAAAATTGTCGGTGGCGGAGGTCACGTCGCCGAGGCCGATGTCGGTGACGCGAATTTTCAGCGGAACGGATTTCTCGCCTTCCTTGAGCGGCGACGCGCTGACCAGCACGCGAAGCTCGGTGGTCTGGTCGCGCCCCAGCACGATCATGGGACGGTCGGGAGTGACGGAATCCGCACCGACCACGTGGATGGTCGGATTGGCGGGGCCGTCGACGTCGATGGCCACAACGCGATCGAAGCCGCGCTTGTTGAGCAGACGGACCGTATAGGCGTTGCGGATCTGGCCATCGGACAGCCGGACCGCCACCGGGTTGCGGTCATGCAGCACGTTGATGTCGAGCAGGGTCCGGGTCAGCAGCGCGTAGAGCATGATGCCGCCGACCGCCGCGATCATCGCCAGATAGACGATGGTGCGCGGCCGGATCGGCCGGAACACGTCCGGCTTGCCTTCCATGCGACGATGGATGTTGATGTCGTTGTCGTAGCCGATCAACCGGGGTTCGCGACCGATCTTGGCCATGACTGTGTCGCAGGCATCGATGCATAGCCCGCACTGGATGCAATCCATCTGCGAACCGTCGCGGATGTCGATGCCGGTCGGGCAGACCGCGACGCATTGATAGCAATCGATGCAATCGCCGACGGGCTGACCGAGGGCACGCAGCTCTGCCGCCTTCTTCAGCGACGTTCGCGATTCGCCGCGGTCGTATTTGTAGGTGACGTTGAGCGCCCATTCGTCGGTCAGCGCGGCCTGGATGCGCGGCCACGGGCACATGTAGACGCAGACCTGCTCGCGCATGAAGCCGGCCAGCACATAGGTCGTGGCGGTCAAGATGCCGATCCAGATATAGGCGATCATCGGCGCCTGGAAGGTCACCAGCTCCTTCACCAGCGTCGGCGCATCGTTGAAATACAGTACCCAGGCGCCGCCGGTCCACCATGCGATCATCAGCCAGATCGAATGCTTGAGCAGGATTTCCGCGAAGCGCTGCATGTTCATGCCGCCGGCGGCATCCTTTTTCATGCGCTCGCGGCGGTCGCCCTCGATCAGCCGCTCGACGGCGTAGAACACATCCGTCCACACGGTCTGCGGACACAGATAGCCGCACCAGATCCGGCCGCCGATGGAATTCATCAGGAACAAAGTGAGCGCGGCGACGACCAGCAGCCCGGTGAAATAATACACCTCCTGCGGCCACAGCTCGATGAAGAAGAAATAGAAGCGGCTGTTGGGAAGGTCGATCAGCACCGCCTGGTCGGGCGCGCCGAGACCACGATTCCAGCGCACGAACGGCAGCAGGTAGTAGACGCCGAGGCAGAAGGCCATCAGGCCCCACTTGATACGGCGGAAGGTACCGGAAACACTCTGGGGGTAGACCTTCTTATGGGCCGCATAAAGCGGCCCATAGTCGTCAACTTGCAGTTCGCTGGGTCGGACAGGCTGGTTCATGGTAAGGATTCATCTCGCATTACAGATTGAACCTAAGCCCAATCTCAAACGCGCATTTGATCCACCTCAAACAGAATTGCCGAAAAGCCCGGCTCCCAGCGGGAGGCTCACTTGCCTCCCCGAGCGAATGAACGTAGACGGTCAGCGCCTTGATGGTGGCGGGGTCGAGACGCCCACCCCAAGCCGGCATCACGCCGGCGCGGCCATTGGTGATGGTTTCCACCAATGTCGCCTGATCCGACCCATAGAGCCAGATACCGTCGGTGAGATTTGGCGCGCCAAGCTCGATATTGCCCTTGGCGTCGTCGCCGTGGCAGGCGACGCAATTCTCGGCGAACAGCTTCTTGCCGGCCGCAGCATCGTAGCCCGGAGCGGTGGAAAGCCCGGACAGCGACCTGACGTAATTGGCCACCGTGACGATCTCCGGCTTCTTCAGGGTACCGTCGCGACCGAAGGCAAGCATCTGTCCTTCATGTGCCTGGGCATTGCCATTGCGGGCGCCGAATTCGATGGTCTGCTGGATCTGCTCAAGCGAACCGCCCCAGACCCAGTCGTCGTCGTTCAGGTTGGGGTAGCCCTTGGCGCCGGCCGCACCGCTGCCGTGACACGGCGCGCAGTTGTCGCCGAACACCGCCTTGCCGCGGGCGCGGGCCATCGCCAGCAGCGCCGGATCCTTTTCGATGTCAGCCAGCGGCGCATTGCCGAGCGCCACCATCTTGGCACCGCGGATGGTTTCCAGATTTGCCAGTTCAACGGCAACATCGGCGCGCGAGGAATAGTGCATGACGCCTGTCGTGTAGCCGGAAATCATCGGCCACGCCGGATAGACAATCCAGTAGCCGACCGCCCACACGATGGTCAGATAGAAGGTAATGATCCACCAGCGTGGCAGCGGCGTGTTCAGCTCCTTGATGCCGTCCCACTCGTGACCCGTGGTTGCGGTTCCAGAGACCTGATCGATATCCTCGTGCTTGCTCATGATTGCTTTATTCCTCTCGCAACGGCAGTCGCGCTGCCGCGTCGAAGGTTTCCTTGTTGCGCGGCCACAAGGCGTAGGCCACGATTGCGATGAACGTCGCGACGAAAATCGGCGTCCAGAACGTCATGACGAAATCCGAAGCGAAATTCTGAACAGTCAATATTGCTTTCATGTTCGTTTCTCAGCGGAGGTTGGCTTTTTCGTTGTAAAGCTTGAAGTCGACGAGAGTGCCCAGCATCTGCAGATAGGCGACCAGGGCGTCCATCTCGGTCGGATTGCCGGGCTTGCCGTCGAAGTTGCGGACCACGGCCTTGGCGTATCGCTTGCTGAAGGCATCCGCGCCGGCACTGTCCGGATCAGCCTGCGCCTTCAGGTCGGCGCTCGCATTGGCAATCTGGTCGTCCGTGTAGGGCACCCCGACCAAGCGGCTGGTGCGCAGATGATCGGCGATCGATTCCGGATTGATCTCGGTTTCCGCAAGGAACGAATAGGGAGGCATCACCGACTGCGGGACAATGGCGCGGGGATTGGTCAGATGGGTGACGTGCCACTCATCGGAATACTTGGCGCCGACCCGGGCGAGATCCGGTCCGGTGCGCTTGGAACCCCACTGGAACGGATGGTCATACATGCTTTCCGCGGCCAGCGAATAGTGGCCGTAGCGCTCGACCTCGTCGCGCAGTGGCCGAACCATCTGCGAGTGGCAAAGATAGCAGCCTTCCCGCACGTAGATGTTGCGACCGGTCAATTCCAGCGGCGTGTAAGGGCGGACGCCATCGACGACTTCGATCGTGCTCTTGAGATAGAACAGCGGCGTGATCTCGACGAGACCGCCCACGGCGATGACCAGGAGAATACCAACGACCAGGATGATCGAATTCTTCTCGAAGATTTGGTGTCGGGTCCAGAAAGACATTGATAGCCCCTATTCAGCCGGCTGCAGGGTGGCGCCGGTTTCAACCAACGCCTCGCCGACCCGCACCGTCATCCAAAGATTGTAAGCCATGATCAGTGCGCCGATCAGGAACAGCGCGCCGCCCAAGGCGCGAATGATGTAGAAGGGGTGCATCGCCTCGACGGTCTCGATGAAGGAGTATTCAAGGAAGCCGAGCGAGGTGTAGGCACGCCACATCAGGCCCTGCAGGATGCCCGACACCCACATCGCGGAGATGTAGAGCACGATGCCGATGGTCGCGATCCAGAAGTGCCAGCTGACCAGCTTCAGGCTGTACAGCGCCTTGCGTTCCCAGATCCACGGCACCAGGCAGTAGAGCGCGCCGAAGGAGACGAAGCCGACCCAGCCGAGCGCACCGGAGTGAACGTGACCGATGGTCCAGTCGGTGTAGTGGCTCAGCGAGTTCACCACCTTGATGGACATCAGCGGCCCCTCGAAGGTCGACATGCCGTAGAATGCCACCGACACTACCAGCATGCGCAGCACGGGATCGGTGCGCAGCTTGTCCCAGGCGCCGGACAGCGTCATCAGGCCGTTGATCATTCCGCCCCAGGACGGCATCCACAGCATGATGGAGAAGGTCATGCCGAGCGTCTGCGCCCAGTCCGGCAGCGCCGTGTAGTGCAGATGGTGCGGGCCGGCCCAGATGTAGAGGAAGATGATCGCCCAGAAGTGGATGATCGAGAGCCGGTAGGAGTAGACCGGCCGCTCTGCCCGCTTCGGAATGAAGTAGTACATGATGGCGAGGAAGCCGGCGGTGAGGAAGAAGCCGACCGCGTTATGACCGTACCACCACTGGAACATGGCATCCTGCACGCCGCCCCAGGCGACGTAGGACTTCGAGCCGAACACCGAGACCGGGATTGCCGGATTGTTGCCGAGATGCAGCACGGCGATGGTCACGATGAAGGCGAGATAGAACCAGTTGGCGACGTAGATGTGGGGTTCCTTGCGCTTCACCAGCGTCATCAGGAACACCAGCAGATAGACCACCCAGACGATGGTCAGCCACGCATCGGCATACCATTCCGGCTCGGCATATTCCTTCGACTGGGTTACGCCGAGCAGATAGCCGGTGCCGGCGATCAGGATGAAGAAGTTGTAGCCAAGCACCACGAACCACGGCGACAGGTCGCCGGCGAGACGAACTCGCGAGGTCTTCTGCACCACATAGAACGAGGTGGCGATCAGCACGTTGCCGCCGAAGGCAAAGATCACCGCCGAGGTATGCAGCGGGCGAAGCCGCCCGAAGCTGGTCCAGGGCAGATCGAAGTTGAGGATCGGCCAGGCCAGCTGGCAGGCGATCAGCAGGCCGACGGTGAAGCCGGCAATGCCCCAGAACACCGCCATGAAGCTGGCAAACTTGATCGGGCCGTAATTGTAATTCGGCCGGCCGAAGATTTCCTGCGGCGCCAGCTCCTTGCGATCATAGTAGCGGTTCAGGATGGCAAAGACGCCAGCCAGACTTGCCGCCGCGCTGAGCGCGGCGTGGAATGCGAAGGCGGCATCTTCCGCCTTGGCCGTGGCGACGATGCATAAGAAGACGGACACCGCGAGCAGGCCCGCCAGGCCCGCTTCGCCGCCCGTCATCGATTTCCCATTGTGTGTCTGTGTCATGCTGAATCTTTTATGTGCGAGGCTGAGACTATCAATCACAGCGGCGCGATCCCCGATTTGATCGAAATCAAATCATGGCGCGATTGTGGAAGAAGCTTGTTGAATGTCCGGACCGCAACATAAGGCCGCCCCTGTCAGGCAGCACCGATCGACGCGCGGCTCAAAATCTGAGGGCCAGCGCGGTGTCAACGAATAAACACGCCAGGGAAGAGGACGTGCGGACGATCCTGATCAGGCGCGTCCGGTCAGGCGGCAGCGGGCCGCAATCATCCCCGCATGTCGTAGCGGTAGGCCTTGGACACGATCTGCCAGCCGTCTGCGAGCTTCATCGCCACCAGGTAATCGGTAAAATAGCGCGGTGGCAGCTGGCAGCGAACCTTGACGAAGGCCGTCGCCTCATCCGAACGGTCGACGGTGACGACGAAATCGTCGCGCGCCTTGCCTTCGGCCCTGGCCGATCCCCGCGTGCGCACCAGTGCCAGCCACTCCGGCAAAGTGAGGATCTTCAGCTCGCCGCCTTCGACCCAGCGCAGGTCTGCGGTGGGATGGAAGATGGCGGCGAGCTTGTCAGCGTCGCCATCGTAGAGACCATCGAAGTAGTGCTGGACCACTGCGTCGAGTGTGGAACGGTCGTAGGACAAGGCTGGTCTCCTTCAGATGAAAGCGATCCCGTCGCGACTATGCCACAGAGTACCACCGCATGGAAACCGCCAGGTCACTTGCCGTCGCCAAGCATTTTCCGGAATTTATCGATTTCACGCGGCACGAGTTGCGCGAGATAGTCCGGCTTCATTTCGCTGTCATCGGCGGGGTAGGAACCGAGATCGTCGAGCCGCTTCTGGTAATCCGCGCTTGCCACGCCGGCACGCATCGCCGCGTTGAGTCTGGCGATGACGACCGGCGGCGTGCCCTTCGGGGCGAACAGCGCATACCAGCCCTGGATCTCGAATTGCGGCAGCCCGGCCTCGGCAGCGGTCGGGACATCAGGCAGATGCGCCAGCCGGGTCTTCGAGGCCAGCGCGATGCCGCGCACCAGCCCGCCCTGGATCGCGGGGGTCACCGAGGCCGACGAATCGCACAGCCCGTCGATCTGGCCGCCGATCAGGTCGTTCAGCGCCGGTCCGCCGCCGCGATAGCCGACCAGCGTCACGTCGATCGCGGCGGCCTGGATGAAGGCCTTGCAGAACAGGTAATTCTGCGAACCGACGCCGGAATGACCGATGTTCAGGGTGCCGGGATGCTGCCGGGCGTGGGCGATGAATTCGGCCAAGGTGCGGGCCGGAAAGTTCTTGCGCACCGCGACAACCGCCGAACTCTTGTTGAACATGCCGATCGCCGCGAAGTCCTCCGGGGTGAATTTCACGTCGGGGGTGAACAGATAGACCGCGGTGTTTGTGCCGCTGTTGCCCTGCACGATGGTGTAGCCGTCGGGCGGCGCCTGTGCGACGCGGGCCAGAGCTACGGCACCTCCGGCGCCGCCGATATTTTCAATGACGATGCGCTGGCCGAGATGCTGGCTCATCTGCTCGCCGATCAGCCGGGCGTTGACGTCGGAGCTGCCGCCGGCGGCAAACGGCACGATCAGGGTGATCGGACGGCTGGGATAATCGTCGGCAGCGGCTGCCACCCCGAACGCCAGCGCCAACACGAGACAAGCAGACCCCAGCCTGAAACAAGCCATGTATCCCCTCCCTGATTTTGTCGGGGAGTGTACGAGGATGGCATGACGGCGCAACGGATGGATTCGCAATCAGGCTGGAGACAGCATGCTGCAATGCGCTCGCTTGCTCAGCGCTGAATGCGACCGTCGACGACGTCGATGATGCGGTCGCAGCGCTTCGCCAGATCGAGATTGTGGGTGACCAGCAGGAAGCTGGTGCCGCTGTCGCGGTTGACCTGCCGCATCAGCTCGAACACGCTCTCGGCGGACTTTGTGTCCAGATTTCCGGTGGGCTCATCGGCGAGAACCAGGTCGGGGCTCATCGCCAGCGCACGCGCGACAGCGACCCGCTGCTGCTGGCCGCCCGACATGTTGGTGGCGAGATTGCCGGCGACCTTTTCGAGTCCGACCTGAGCGAGAAGCTGTCGCGACCGCGCTTCCATGTCCGCGGCGGGAAAGCCGCGATCCACCAGCATCGGCATCATCACATTCTCCTGTGCGGTGAAGGCCGAGATCAGCAGGTGGGACTGGAACACGAAGCCGATGGTATGGCCGCGCAACCGGGTCAGTTCGGCGTCGTTGAGACTGCCCGTGTCCTGGCCCTTGATGTAAAGCCGTCCCGACGTCGGCCGGTCGAGCAACCCGACGATGTTGAGCAGGGTGCTCTTGCCGGACCCGGACGGCCCCATCAGTGCCAGGAATTCGCCGCGCTCCAGCGTCAGGTCGATATCATGCAGCACCTCGGTCTCGGAGGATTGACCGACATTGTAGGCCTTGCAGACCTTCTCGAGGCGCAGGATTTCATCAGCCACGGATTGCCACCACGGGATCGAGTTTCGCGGCACGCAGCGCCGGAGCGGTGGCCGCCAGCAAGCCCGTCAGGGTCGCCAGCACCGCAGTGTTGACAAACAATTGCCGCTCCAGGATCAGCGGGAACAGTTCCGATCCATCGGCCTGCACGGCGACCGAGTGCCAGTACATGAGGGTCAAAGCGCCCAGCGTGGCGCCGATCAGCGAGCCGAAAAAGCCGAGCAGGCCGCCCTGCAGCAGGAATACCCGCAGCACCTGCCCCCGCGATGTCCCCATCGCCCGCAGGATGCCAATATCCTTGGAACGCTGGATCACCGAGACGATCAGCACCGCGGCGATCCCGAACGCCACCGACATGCCGACGAACACCCTGATCAGGGTATTCGAGGTCTGCTGCGCCTGAACCGCGGTGAAAAACTGCGCGTTGGTCTTGATCCAGCTGTCGGCCTGCACCGCGTTCGACGCCTGGATCCTCTGCGCGATATCCTCCGCGGCATAGATGTCGCTCACCGTGATATCGATGGTGGTGACGCCGCCGATCATGCCGAGCAGCGATTGCGCCGTGCGCAGCGCCACGAAGGCATTGCGCTGGTTGACACCCTTGTTGCCGAAATCCGCCAACCCGGTAACGGTCAGCACGCGATTGGCGCCCGATGCCGCCTGGATATTGAGCTTGTCGCCGACCGTCGCGCCAAGATTTTTCGCCAGTTCGGTGCCGATGACAATGTCCTCGCTGGTCAGCCGCGCCTCGCCGGCGACGATGTAGTCGGGTATTCGCACGATCTTGAAATAGGACGCCGGCTCGACGCCGGAAATCGAGATCGCACGGTTGGCGTCACCGCGAATCGCCAGGCCGGAGCCCAGGATCGTCGGCGAGACCGCCGTCACTTCCGGCATCGCCAGCATCTGGTCGCGAATCTTCGGCCACTGGTCGATGGAGACGACGCGCTGACTCGGACGCTGGATGGTGGCATCCTCGAACAGGCCGGGGGCGTTGCGCAGCGGGCGCGCGACCTGATCGGGCGTGAGCAGCTGGATCTGTGGCTGCGAGGTCAGCACCCGCTTGATGAAATTCGCCTGCAGTCCAGCCAGCATCGCCGACATGAAGACGATCACTCCGACACCGATCGAAATGCCGCCGATGATGAACAGCGTCTGCATGCGGCCTTCGCGAAGGAAACGGACCGCCGCGATCCACTCGAACGGCAGCCATCGGGTCATGGCTGAACCGCCCGCACACGCTGCCCGGTGACGACACCGGAATTGGCGGGGATTGCAGGCTCTCCCTCCGCAAGGCCATCGATCATCTCGAACTGGGTATTGCCACGCAGACCGAGCCGGACCGGCTTCTTGCTCGCCCGCCCGTCCTTGATTCCGAGCACCCAAGGCTGTCCGGAGAGCGAATCGTGAACCGAGCGGATGGGAAGCACCAACGTGTCGTCACGCTCGGCCACGCTAATATCGACCGATACGGTCATGTCCTGCCGCAGATAGTCCGGCGGATCGGATACCGTCAGTTTGACCTCCACCGAAGCGCGCGAAATATCGATGCCGGGGTTGATGTAGGACACCACCGCAGCGAACCGCCGATCCGGGTAAGCATCTGCCGAGGCGACGGCTTTCTGGCCAAGCGCCAACTTGCCAAGATTGCGCTCGTCGATTTGCAGAACCAGTTGCAGCTCGCCGGCCGGCGCCAGAACCAGCAGGGCCTTGCCCGGCTGGGCGACTGTGCCGCGTTCGACATTGCGCGTGATCAACACGCCGTCGCGCGGTGCAGCAATGGTGGCATAACCGAGCCGCGATTCCGCGGTGTCGAGATTGGCGCGCGCCTGGTTGAGCTGGGTCTGCGCCATGACGTAGTCGCTGCCCTCGGGACTGGCGGTATAGACTTGGAATTCCGCGGTGCGCACCTGGGTTCGCGCGACGTCGAGCACCTTTTGCGCGTCGTCGAGCGCCGCCCGCGTGGCGTAGCCGTTCTGCGTCAATTGCGAGGTGCGGTCGAATGTCTGCTGCGCATTCAGCAGGTTGGCCTTGGCCTGAGTCAGCGCTTCCTTCGCCGAAGGCAAGGTCAGCTCGGCGAGCTGGCGCATCCGGGCTTCGGCCTGCGCGACTGCGCCGGTGGACTGCACCACCGCGGCCTTCAGTTCGCGCGCCTCCAGCGCGATCAACGGCTGGCCCTTGGCGACGTGCTCGCCTTCCTTGACCAGCACATCATTCACGGTCCCCGTGATCTGGCTGCCGATCTCGACCCGGAACGGCGTCTCGACGTGGCCGCTGGCGACCACGGTCTCCACCAGATCGCCGCGCTTGACCACGTCGACAACAACAGATGGGCCGAGCAGCAATCGCACCCCCTGCCAGCCGCCGATGCCGAGCGCGACAACGACAGCCAGCACGAACCAGCGATGGGACCACAATGCGCCCCAGACCTTCGCGCCCGTCACGGCGTGGATGCGCGGGAGGAAGTGTCTGCTCGTTCATCCCTGGACCATGTGTGTCGCTGACGGCGCCACGTCAGTGCGAGAACAGAATCGGCAACGGGGCCTCTGCCAGCAGGCTCCGGGTGGCACCGCCGAGGATGAATTCGCGGAATCGGGAATGGCCGTAGGCGCCCATCACCAGCAGATCGGCGCTGCAGGCCAGCGCGCGGGCCTCCAGCACGTCACCAATATCATCGTCGCCGGCATCGACTTCCTCCAGCACCACGTTGAGGCCGTGGCGCGCCAGGTTCTTGGCCAGTTCTTCGGCAGAGCGATTGCTGTCGAAATCCTTCTCACCGGACACTGTGACAATGCGGACAGAGCCGGCCTGTTCAAGGATCGGCATGGCGTCGGCGACGGCGCGCGTCGCAGCGCGGCTGAAATCCCACGCCACCAGGACGGTCTTCAATTCGAGCGGCCGGATACGCGGCCGATCCGGCAATACCAGCGTCGGCCTGCCGGACCCGAAGATGATCGCTTCGGCGATCCATTCATCGGAGCCCTCCGGAACCGAGACGATGGTCAGGTCGCGCAGCTTGGCGTAGTCGACCATGACGTCAGGCACCTCGTCGGCCATGCAACGCTCGGTGATCGTCTCGTACAGCACGCCCTGCTTAGCCGCTGTCGCCTCGAACGTCGCCAGCAGATTGCGGGCGTTGACGAGGCTCTTGCGCGCTTCGTCGGCCACAAGGGCGGCGACGTTGACCAGCGAACTCGAGAGGAAACTGCCCGGCACCTCCACATGGGTCTCGCAGGCAATGGCCGCGATATGCGAGCCGAGTAACGCGGCGACGGCGACAGCGTCCTCGACCACCTGCACCGGCGTCGGCTCCGGATAGGTCGTCAATGTCAGCAGCATGTCCTTGATGGCCATCTATCTCTCCGCCCGCCTGAGTTACACTTAGCGAGCGTAGAGCACCTTCCACCGCGGCGAATTGATCTAGCGCAGGAATGGCGCGGCCGGGACCCGTTAGCGGAGCAGCCCGGCTGCAATCATGACAAGGCAGCTGAACAATCCCGCGGCAGGGATCCAGGCCGGCACCGTGACGTGCGGCTGGGCCGACGTCACGCCGCGCCAGCGCAGCCAAAGCAACGCCAGATTGACCAGCGCGAACACCGCAAGCGTCGCCAGCGACGTCCACTCGGCGAGCCGGACGAAGGAAACGCCCAGCGCCAGCAGGATGACCGCCGCAGCGATCAGCGCGGTGGCCAGCAGCGGCGTTCCCGTTGCCTGATGCACGGCGCCGAGCGATACGGGCAAGTCGCCCTGCCTCGCCATGCCATAGATCACCCGCGCCGCCATGGTCATCTGCGCGAGGATGGTGTTCAGGGTGGCGACGATGGCGATAACGCTGATGGTCGCCGGGCTGACGCCGGCGACCTCGCGGAACACCAGGCTGAGCGGCGCCGCCGACGCCGCCAGCCGCTCCGTCGAGACCGCCGTCACCGCGACCGCGGCGACGACCACGTAGAGCACCGTCGACACCAGCAGGGTCAGCGCCATGGCGCGCGGAATGTCGCGGCGCGGATTCTCGGCTTCCTCGACCACATTGGCGAGATCCTCGAAGCCGATGAAGGCGAAGAACGCTAGCAGGCTGGCAAAGCCTATGCCCGACAGCGCCCCGATCTCGGGCGGCGGCAGCTTCGCCAGCGTGGTGCCGATCGGCAGGTCGACACGAACCGCCGCGACAATGACGATCAGGAGGCCGCCGACCTCGACCAGCGTGAAGATTCCGGCGAGCACGACCGATTCCAGGATTCCCCAGGCCGCGACGGCGGCCAGCAGCGCCACCACCCCCAGCACCAGAATGCCCTGCGGCAGATCGACGAATTGTCGGAGATAGCCGATGGCGCCGAGGGTGACGGTGGACGATGACACCACACCAATGACGATGGTCAGCAGACCCGTGGCGGTGGACAGCGTGCGCGACCCGAACGCCGCCCGCACATAGGCAGCCTCGCCGGCGCTGACCGGGAAGCGCGTCGACAGCTCGGCATAGGAGGCCACGGTGAACGCCATCACCACCGCGGCCAGCACGAACGACCACGGCGCGTAGACGCCGGCCTGGCCGGCAACCGCGCCGATCAACACATAGATGCCCGCACCGACGGTGATGCCGATGCCGTACAGTGTCAGCAGCGGCAGGCCGAGGCGGCGACGCAGCGCCGGCGACTCCTGGGCGCGAGGGTCAGGCATGTCGTTCTGTGCCAAATGTTGCCGTCGAGGTGACGATGCCGTGAAATCCGGCCTGGTGCCGAAAGCAGCCGGCTCACAGTACGACTATCGCCCGCGATGCGATGGCCATTGTTGCGCCACGTCAATTGCAGCGCCTGTCGCTACAGCTTCGCTCCCGAAGCATAGGCCGAGGCGCGCTGGAAGGCCGGACGCGCCTCGCAGCGGTCGAGGTAGCGATCGAACGCCGGCCGCGGCGAGATCATCTTGAACTGGCGCACCGCGAAGTTGAGGCTCGAGCCGATGGCGACGTCCGCAGCCGAAAACGTCTCGCCGAGGATCCACGGTCCTTCTTCCAGCGCCGCTTCCAGCACGTCGAACACCCGCTTGGCGTCGCCCCAGCCGGCGGCCACCGAGTTCATCTCGAACTTGGCAGCCAGCTGCGCGATCGCCGGCTCAATGCAGCTCGGTGCGAAGAACAGCCAGTACAGATATTTGGCGCGATGCATGTCGCCCAGCGGCGGTGCCAATCCCGCCTCCGGATAGCGCTCGGCCACATAGGCGCAGATCGCCGCAGCCTCGGCCATGGTCGCCTCGCCATCCTGCAGCGCCGGCACCTTGCCCATGGGATTGACGATGAGGAATTCCAGCGATCGCTGTGCGCCGGTGCTGATGTCGGTCAGCACGCGCTCATAGGGCACGCCGGTCTCTTCCATGAGCCACAGGGCGGTGAAGGAGCGCGAGCGCGGCGACCAGTACAGTTTCATCATGGCGGGACCTCCGGTGAATAGCCGGGCAGTTGTGCGGAGATTCGGGGCGAGGTGCAAGGTAGGTTGGATGAGAGGCGCAACAGACGCAGGCTGTCATCCCCGCGCATGCGGGGAGCTGGATTCACATTTGAAGTGCAACAGCTGGCTGCCAAAGACATGTGCCGGGGTTTGCCAGTCAAGGCATTTGCGTGGCGTGCTGTTGTAGGCGAGTACGCAACGGGCGAGATCGGACGGCGTCAGGGCGGCTAGATCGGTCTTGCGCGGGATTCTGCGCCGCATCCGGCCGATAGCGTTTTCGACACCGCCTTTTTGCCAGGGAGCATAGGCATCGCAGAAGTAGGTCTGCAGGTTGAGTGCATGCAGCTCGTAGTGGCGGGCGAACTCGGTGCCATTGTCGAAGGTGATGCTCCGGCGCAGGTCCGGCGGCAGCGGAGCCAGCAGGCCGGCGATGATCTCGGCAACCGGGCTGGCGGCCTTGCCTTGCAGGCTGGCCGCCATCAGAAGCCGCGACGACCGCTCGTGCAGGACGAGAATGGCCTGCCCGTAGCGGGAGAACATCATCAGATCGGCCTCCCAATGGCCGGCGATGGCGCGGTTCTCGACCTGCTTCGGTCGCTGTTCGATCGGCACCCGGCATTCGATATGCAGCGCGGATGATCCGCCCTTGCGACCGCGCAGGCCGCGTTTGCTCTTGCCGCGTGGCAGGTAGTGCCGCCAACTGTAGTCCTTGGTCCGTGCGATCTGGGCGTGGATGAAGCGATAGATGCTCTCCGGCGAGATGACCGGGGTGCCGTGCTGTCGGGCCAGGACGGCGCACACCTGCTCCGGCGACCAGCCGAGGCCGAGACCTTCCAGCACCTGCTCGCGAAGCTGCGCGTTACGGTCGAGCCGGGCGCCCGTCCAGCGTCGTGCCCGGGTCTGCTCTTGGGCGTAGGACGGCTTGTAGCCGACCTGTTGGCGCCGTTGCGCTTCAGCTCCCGAGATACGGTCGATGGCGAGCGATCCAGAGCTGCCGCGATCTGCCGGATCGAGCGCCCTTGGGCATGAAGCGAGGCAATGGCACATCGGTCTTCCCGCGAAAGCTGGGCATATCGTCGTTCCATCGCAACACCTTAATCTGGTGTTGCACTTCGTTTGAGAACCCAAGGGATCCAGTAAACGCGGGCGCCGAGGTTCTGTCACTGAAGCCCGCGTTTACTGGATCGCCCGGTCCAGACGCGCAATTGCGCGCCTGGCCGGGCGATGACAGCTGTGGGTGTGGCGCAAAGAAAGAGCCCCCGCGATGTCTCGCGGGGGCTCTCCAACTCAACGATCACAGATAGCGAAGACTACTCCGCCGCCTGCAGCATCGGCTCGGCCTTGATCTCGAAACGGTCGGCGTTCATCACCTTGGTCCAGGCCTTGACGAAGTCTTTGACGAACTTCGCCTTGGCATCGCCCATGGCATAGACCTCGGCCAGCGCGCGGAGTTGCGAGTGCGCACCGAAGATCAGGTCGACGGCGGTTGCGGTCCACTTGACCTCGCTGCTGTTGCGCTTCTTGCCTTCGTAGATCCCGTCCTGGCCGGCAGCCTTCGCCCACACGGTGTCCATGTCGAGCAGGTTGGTGAAGAAGTCGTTGCTCAACACTCCCGGCTTCGACGTGAACACGCCATGCTTGGAATCCGCCGCATTGGCGCCGAGCACGCGTAGGCCGCCGATCAGCACGGTCAGTTCCGGCGCGGTCAGCTTCAGGAGCTGGGCACGGTCGATCATCGCCTCTTCAGGCTTCATGAACTGCGGCTTGCCCGAGACGTAGTTGCGGAAGGCATCGGCACGGGGCTCCAGCGGCTTGAACGAGTCTGCGTCGGTCTGCTCCGCAGAAGCGTCCATGCGGCCCGGCGTGAACGGCACGGTGACGCTCTGTCCGGCATCCTTCGCGGCCTTCTCGATGGCGGCATTGCCGCCGAGCACGATCAGGTCGGCGAGCGACACCTTCTTACCGAAGCCCTTCTGGATCTCTTCCAGCTTGGCCAGCACGGTCGCGAGCTGCGCGGGCTGGTTGACCTCCCAGTCCTTCTGCGGAGCCAGGCGAATGCGTGCGCCATTGGCGCCGCCGCGCTTGTCGGAGCCGCGGAAGGTCGAGGCCGAGGCCCAGGCGGTCGAGACCAGCTGCGGCACGGTGAGGCCGGAGGCGAGGATCTTCGCCTTCAGCTCGGCGATATCGGCGTCGTTGACCAGCCGATGATCGACGGCCGGGATCGGGTCCTGCCAGATCAGCGTTTCCTTCGGCACCAGCGGGCCGAGATAGCGCACTGCCGGGCCCATGTCGCGATGGGTGAGCTTGAACCAGGCGCGGGCGAAAGCGTCGGCGAACTGGTCCGGGTTCTCGTAGAAGCGGCGCGAGATCTTCTCGTAGATCGGATCGAAGCGCAGCGCGAGGTCCGACGTCAGCATGGTCGGCAGATGCTTCTTCGACGCATCGAAGGCATCCGGGATATCGGCCACGGCATTCTTCGCCACCCACTGGTTCGCGCCGCCGGGGCTCTTGGTCAGTTCGTAGTCGTACTTGAACAGGTTGTCGAAGAAGTGGTTGCTCCACTTGGTCGGGGTCTGCGTCCAGGTGACTTCCAGGCCACTGCCGATGGCGTCGGCGCCCACGCCGGTGCCGTGCCTGCTCTTCCAGCCGAGGCCCTGGTCTTCGAGCGCGCCGGCTTCCGGGTCGACGCCGACAAACGACGGATCGCCGGCGCCGTGGGTCTTGCCGAAGGTGTGACCGCCGGCGATCAGCGCCACGGTCTCTTCATCGTTCATCGCCATGCGGAAGAACGTCTCGCGGATATCCTTTGCCGAGGCGAGCGGGTCGGGATTGCCGTTGGGGCCTTCCGGATTGACGTAGATCAGGCCCATCTGCACGGCGCCGAGCGGCTCCGCCAGCTCGCGCTCGCCGCTGTAGCGCTCATCGCCGAGCCACGAACCTTCGGGGCCCCAGTAGAGTTCTTCCGGCTCCCAGGTGTCGGCACGGCCGCCGGCGAAGCCGAAGGTCTTGAAGCCCATGGATTCCAGCGAGACGTTGCCGACCAGCACGAACAGATCGGCCCAGGACAGCTTGTTGCCGTACTTCTGCTTGATCGGCCACAGCAGGCGGCGCGCCTTGTCGAGGTTGACGTTGTCCGGCCAGGAATTGAGCGGCGCGAAACGCTGCTGACCGCCACCGGCGCCGCCACGGCCGTCGGTGGTGCGGTAGGTGCCGGCGCTGTGCCAGGCCAGACGGATGAACAGGCCGCCGTAATGACCGAAATCGGCCGGCCACCAGTCCTTCGAATCGGTCATCAGGGCATGCAGGTCCTTGATCACGGCATCGAGGTCGAGGGTCTTGAATTCCTCGGCGTAATTGAAGGCGCCGCCCAGCGGATCGGCGGACGGATGGATCGCGTGCAGCACACCGATGTCGAGATGCTCCGGCCACCAGTCCATGTTGCGCGGACCCTTGCTCTTCGGTCCCTTGCTCGCGGCGCCGTGCGGCACCGGGCACTTGCCGGCTTCATCTGTCTTCTGGTCCATGTTTCTCTCCTTCGGGCCGTTGGGATTGCGGACGCTATCGGCCATGGCCACAAGCCAATCGCCGCAAAAAACGCCGCCCTCTCCAAGAATCTCTGTGTTTTCAAACGCCTGCCAAACCCGCCCGGCAAGCCGTCCGGCGATGCTAGCCAAGGTTCGTGACAGTACCTTGGAAGATATCCAAGATCAGGTCCAGTCGAATTGTCTTCGGTCTTCGATCAGTTTATCTGATGACGCATGATCACGCTCCGCCAGCTTCGCTATCTTGCCGCTCTCGCCAAACACGGCCATTTCGGCCGCGCCGCGGAGGCCTGCGCGGTGACGCAGCCGGCCCTTTCGATGCAGATCCGGGATCTGGAGCACACCCTGGGGGTCAAGGTGGTGGAGCGGCGCCCGGGCGAGGTGATGCTGACCGACGTCGGACGCGAGATTGCCCGGCGCGGCGAAGACGTGCTGGCAGCGTCGCGCGATCTGGTCGATTTTGCGCGACACCGCGGCGGCGTTCTCACGGGGCGACTGACCCTCGGCGTGATTCCGTCGCTGGCGCCCTATCTGCTGCCGCGGATTTTGCCGGTTCTGCAGAAGCAGTTTCCGGAGCTGCGGCTCGAGCTGCGCGAAACCCAGACCAGGCAGCTGGTCGACGACGTCAAGAGCGGTGCACTGGACGCGGCGATGCTGGCGCTGCCGCTTGGCGAGCCGGAGATCGAAACGCTCAAGCTGTTCCACGATCTGTTTCTGCTGGCAGTGCCTGCGAACGATCCGCGGCCGGTCACGACCCGCATCAACGCCGCCGAAATCGACCAGCGCCGGCTGATCCTGCTGGAAGACGGCCACTGCCTCCGCGACCAGGCGCTGGCGTTCTGCGGGAGTGTCGGGCGCTCGAACGGGTCCGGGACACCCGGCATGGCGTTCGCGGCCTCGAGCCTGTCCACGGTGATGCAGATGGTCGCCAACGGCTACGGCATCACGCTGATCCCGCAGATCGCCGCAGACGTGGAGCAGCGCGACCAAAGGGTGAAATTCCTGCGGATGGAGAATCCGCAGCCGGGGCGCAGCATCGGCCTGGCGTTTCGCAAGACCTCGCCAAGGAAGGCGGATTTTGCGGCGCTGGGCGATGCGGTGAAGGGGTGCGTGTAGTACTTGCCCCGGACGCGATGCAATACGAAGTATTGCTTCGCAGATCCGGGGCCGTATCAAACACCGACGTTCGTGACGGTCCCGGCTCTGCGCAGCAGCGTTTCACGCTGCGGCTCGTCCGGGACAAGTGAGAGCTGCTTAAATCCCCAGCGTTCCGGCCTTCGCCGCGGCGTAGCGTTCACCGATCACCTTCCAGTTCACCGTGTTCCACCACGCCTTCAGATAGTCCGCGCGGCGGTTCTGGTAGTTGAGGTAATAAGCGTGCTCCCAGACATCGTTGCCGAGCAGCGCGCGCTTGCCGTCCATGATCGGACTGTCCTGGTTCGGGCGCGTTTCGATCGACAGCTTGCCTGCCTTGTCGACGGTCACGAAGACCCAGCCGGAGCCGAACTGGCGACCGCCGGCGGCGTTGAAGTCGGTCTGGAATTTTTCGATACCGCCGAGATCACGATCGATCGCGGCCAGCACCTCGCCGTCCGGCTTGCCGCCGTTGGGGCCCATGATCTGCCAGAACATGGTGTGGTTGGCGTGGCCGCCCATGTTGTTGCGCACGCCGGTGCGGATCGCCTCCGGCACGTCGCCGAGCTTGCCGAGCACCTCGACGATCGGCATCGCCGCGATCATCGGCGTGTCCTTGGCGAAGGTGTTGAGGTTGCCGACATAGGCTGCGTGATGCTTGTCGTGGTGAATTTCCATGGTCTTCGCATCGATGTGCGGCTCGAATGCCGCCACCGGATAGGTCAGCGGCGGCAGCGTGAACGGCGTCGCGGCGGCAGGCGCCGCGGCCTGTGCAAAGGCAAAGCGCGGCGTGGCGGCAATGGCTGCGGCGCCGGTTGCCGCGAGCATCAGGTGGCGGCGGGACATCATGGACATCGGAACTCTCCGTGGTGAAGGGATGGGCGAGCAATCTGCTGCGACGATAGCGGGATAAAATGGCGTTCGTGAGAAGCAACTACGCGAGGCAGTCTGCGCCGGTTTCGCCGATGGTCATAGTGACGCTGCGGCGGAATCGCACAGAGGAATTACAGAACTCTTTGGTTCCCCGGACGCGACGCAGCACGAGGTGCTGCTTCGCAGATCCGGGGTCCGGTCACTGAAGAAGAAAGCGGGATGCCGGATCTGCGGAGCGGCATAGCAGCAATGCTTCGCATTGCCTGAGAATGCCGCACCGCGTCCGGGACACGAGTCCAGGCACGCAAACAAAAAGGGCGGCCTTTCGGCCGCCCTTTCCGCGTTCGCGAGTTGCGAAATTTACTCTGCAGCAGCGGTGCCTTCTTCGGCCTTCTGCTTGGCTTCGAGGTCTTCGCCGGTGGTCTGGTCGACAACCTTCATCGACAAACGCGTCTTGCCGCGATCGTCGAAGCCGAGCAGCTTGACCTTGACCTTGTCGCCTTCCTTGACGACGTCAGAGGTCTTCTGCACGCGGCCGGGAGCGAGCTGGCTGATGTGAACCAGGCCATCCTTGGCGCCGAAGAAGTTCACGAACGCACCGAACTCCATGACCTTGACGACGGTGCCGTCATAGATCGCGTTGAGTTCCGGATCCGACGCGATCGACTTGATCCACTTGATCGCGGCCTTGATCGACTCGCCATCGGAGGACGCCACCTTGACGGTGCCGTCGTCGTCGATGTTCACCTTGGCGCCGGTCTTTTCCACGATCTCGCGGATCACCTTGCCGCCGGTGCCGATCACTTCACGGATCTTGTCGGTCGGGATCTTGAACGTCTCGATGCGCGGCGCGTATTCGCCGAGCTCGGCACGGGCGTTGTTGAGCGCCTTCGACATCTCACCGAGAATATGAATGCGGCCTTCCTTGGCCTGGCCCAGAGCGACCTTCATGATCTCTTCGGTGATACCGGCGATCTTGATGTCCATCTGCAGCGAGGTGATGCCGGTGTCGGTGCCGGCGACCTTGAAGTCCATGTCGCCGAGATGATCTTCATCACCCAGGATGTCCGACAGAACCGCAAAGCGCTCGCCCTCGAGAATGAGGCCCATCGCGATACCCGCGGTCGGCCGCTTCAGGGGGACGCCCGCATCCATCAGCGCGAGAGAGGCGCCGCAGACCGAAGCCATCGACGACGAACCGTTCGACTCGGTGATCTCCGAAACCACGCGCACCGTGTACGGGAATTCGTGGTGGCCCGGCAGGATCGGATGGATCGCGCGCCAGGCGAGCTTGCCGTGGCCGATTTCGCGACGCTTGGTACCGCCCATGCGACCGGTCTCGCCGACCGAGTAGGGAGGAAAGTTGTAGTGAAGCAGGAACGTCTCTTTGTACGTTCCCGACAGCGAGTCGATGTACTGCTCGTCTTCGCCGGTGCCGAGTGTGGTCACCACCAGCGCCTGGGTCTCACCGCGGGTGAACAGCGCCGAACCATGCGCGCGCGGCAGCACGCCGACTTCGCAGACGATCGGACGGACCGTGGTCAGGTCGCGGCCGTCGATGCGCTTCTTGGTGTCGAGGATGTTCCAGCGAACGATCTTCGATTCCAGTTCCTTGAACACCGCGGCGACGCGCAGCTTGTCGTACTTCGGCTCTTCACCTTCCGGGAAGTAGTGCGCCATCGCCTTTTTCTTGACGGCGCCGACGGCGGCGTAACGCTCCTGCTTGATCGGCAGCGCGTAGGCCGAGCGCAGCTCGGTCTCGACCATGCCGAGCATTTCCTTTTCGAGCGCGCTGTCGTCGATGGTGACGACTTCGCGCGGCTCCTTGGCGGCCTTCTCGGCGAGCTCGATGATCGCCTTGATCACCGGCTGGAAGTGGCGGTGACCGAACATCACGGCGCCGAGCATGATCTCTTCGCCGAGTTCCTTGGCTTCCGATTCGACCATCAGCACGGCATCGCCGGTGCCGGCGACGACCAGGTCGAGCTGGGTGTCGGCCATTTCGTCGAGGGTCGGGTTGAGCACGTATTCATCGTTGATGAAGCCGACGCGGGCGGCGCCGATCGGGCCCTGGAACGGAGCGCCGGAAATCGTCAGCGCGGCCGAGGTGGCGACGAGAGCGAGAATGTCCGGATCGTTTTCCATGTCGTGCGACAGCACGGTGACGACGACCTGGGTCTCGTTGCGCCAGCCATCGACGAACAGCGGACGGATCGGACGATCGATCAGGCGGGACACCAGGGTCTCCTTCTCGGTCGGACGTCCCTCGCGCTTGAAGTAACCGCCCGGGATGCGGCCGGCGGCGTAGGTCTTTTCGATGTAGTCGACGGTCAGCGGCAGGAAGTCGATGCCATCCTTGGCGGTCTTGGCGGCGACCACGGTGGCGATGACGACGGTCTCGCCATAGGTGGCGATGACGGCGCCGTCGGCCTGACGGGCGATCTTGCCGGTCTCGAGCTTGAGCGGACGACCGCCCCAATCGATTTCGACGGTATGAATATTAAACATCGTGTTTTTCTTTCATGGGTTCACGAAAGGCGGCCGCCGAAAACACAAAAGCCAGAATCTGGAAGTCTCGTGCAAGACGGCAAGAAGCTGTCCGCGATGCCGCGAAATCAGCGTCCGGCGATCCTGCCGAATCCTCCAGAATCCTGGCTCCTGCATTCAAAATGGCGTCCATCCTTCCGATGGTCGCGGGCAACTCTTGTGAGCCCGCCCGCGCGACGGGCACCTTGCCCGTCATCGTCCAGTCGCCGGAGTGCTGCTGGACGCTATCGTGCGGCCCGCTTTTGGCCCGCACTACAATTGATGCAAAAACGCGCGCAACAAGTTGCGCGCGCGGTTTGCCTTAGCGACGAATGTTGTGCTTCGCCAGCAGCGCCTTGTAGCGCGCCTCGTCCTTGCGCTTGATGTAGTCAAGCAACGAACGACGCGTCGAGACGAGCTTCAGAAGACCACGGCGGGAATGGTTATCCTTGACGTGGGTCTTGAAGTGGCCGGTCAGGTTGGCAATGCGTTCCGAGAGGATCGCAACCTGAACTTCCGGCGAACCGGTATCGCCGGCCTTGTTGGCATTGGTCTTGATGACTTCCGCTTTGCGTTCTGCGGTAATCGACATCGTCAAACACTTTCTTTGCGAGCCGAACTGGCGGTCAGTCCGGTCAGGTTGAAGACGCGCTTGGGGATGAGTTCGCCATTGTTAATCTCGGCGAGGGCCAGAAGCCGGCCTGCCACCGTGACATAAACTGTGCCGCTACAATTGGGCGCATCCCGTCCGCGCAACAAAACGGCCTGGCCCCGATGGAGCCTTGCCGCATCTGCCCGTGTGACGGCCAGTGCCGGGATGTCGTCCAGCGCGGTCTCAACGGGCAGTAGCGCGTCGGCGAGGTGACCCTCGCCAGACGCGGCTCTATCGCACAAAGCCTCCAACTGTTCCAGCGGAATCATGTCGGCTTCGGCAAATGGACCGACCAGCGTGCGCCGGAGCGCACTGATATGGCCGTAACAACCGAGCAGACGGCCCATGTCGCGGGCCAGCGCCCGCACATAGGTGCCCTTGCCACATTCGGCCTCGAACACCGAGTGGCCGCCATCTAGCTGTTCTGTAAGGACAAAATCGTGGATCACGACGGGCCGGGGAACCAGCGGCACCACTTCGCCGTCGCGCGCCAGGTCATAGGCGCGCTCGCCGGCGATCTTGATCGCGGAATATTGCGGCGGGGTCTGCTCGATATTGCCGATGAACTGCGGCAGCAGTGCGCGGATCTGCTCGGCCGTCGGCCTGATGTCGCTGGAGAACGTCACCTTCCCCTCGGTGTCGTCGGTATCCCGTTCCTCGCCCCAGGTGACCGTGAAGCGGTAGCGCTTGCGGCCGTCCATCACGAAGGGAACGGTCTTGGTGGCTTCGCCCATGGCGATCGGCAGGCCGCCGGACGCCAGCGGATCCAGGGTACCGGCATGGCCGGCACGCTTGGCCTGGAACAGCCGCTTCACCACGGCGACCGCATGGGTCGAGGTCATGCCGATCGGCTTGTCGAGGATCACCCAGCCGTGGACGTCGCGCTTGTCGCGGCGCACCTGACCCTGCTGGCGCGACTGCTTGCCGCCGCGCGAACGGTTATCGTCGCGGCCCTGCTGCGCATCGGCCTCGGCGCCCAGCGGGGCGATGGCCGGCACATGGGCCGTATGGTCGCCATGACCGTCATGGGAGGGCATGCTTTTTCAACGCCGGTCGGTTCTTCGATCTGCGAATCGAGGGCGGCGTCTGGGGTCGTCACGGTCATCAATTATCTTCCGGTTCTTGCGAATTTTGTTCGAGGTCGCGCTGCACGGCGGGCGTGCGCAACAGTTTTTCGATGCGATCCGCCTCGTCGAAACGTTCGTCGATACGGAAACGCAGATCGGGGGCGAATTTGAGGTTCACCTTGCGGGCCACCGCGGTGCGGATGAACGGCTTGTTGGCGGCCAGCGCTTTCAGCACCTTGTCGGTGTCACGGCCGCCGAGCGGCATCACATAGACGGTGGCGAGCTTGAGGTCCGGCGACATCCGCACCTCGGGCACGGTGATCAGGTTGGTTTCCAGCACGGGATCGTGGACGCCGCCGGTGGACAGGATGTCGGCGACCGCGTGACGTATGATTTCGCCGACCCGCAACTGTCGCTGCGAGCCGCCGGGGGTCGAGGTTTTTTGATGATGCTTGGGCATCGCTGAGTTCCAAAGCTTGCGCCATGCCCGCCGGTAGTGCGGGCATCCACGACTTCGCATTGAGTCTGACAAAGGCATTGATGGCCGGGAAAACTCCCGGCCATGACGCCTCTTCGTTGCTCCGGCTGACTGTAAGACTTGGACTTACAGAAAGATCCGGACCTACAGGGAGCGCTGAATGGTCTCGACGCGATAGCACTCGATGATGTCGCCGGCGCGCATGTCGCCGTAACTCTCGAACGCCATGCCGCATTCCTGACCGGACTGCACTTCCTTCACTTCGTCCTTGAAGCGCTTCAAGGTCGACAACTTGCCTTCGTGCACCACGACGTTGTCGCGGATCAGACGCACATTGGCGCCGCGTTCCACGGTGCCGTCGGTGACGCGGCAGCCCGCGACTTTGCCGACCTTGGAGATGTTGAACACTTCCAGGATCAGGGCATTGCCCAGCATGGTCTCGCGCAGGGTCGGCGCGAGCAGGCCGGACATTGCCTTCTTCACGTCATCCACGAGGTCGTAGATGATGTTGTAGTAGCGGATCTCAATGCCGTTGCGCTTGGCCAGCGCGGCGGCTTCCTTGTTGGCACGGACCGAGAAGCCGATGATGGCGGCGTTGAAGCCTTCCGCCAGCGTGACGTCGGATTCGCTGATGCCGCCGACGCCCGCATGCAGGATGCGCGCGGCGACTTCGTCGGTGCCGAGCTTCTCCAGCGATCCCAAAATCGCTTCGAGCGAGCCCTGCACGTCGGCCTTGATGACCAGCGGGAAGTCCTTGCGACCGGTGGTCTTGAGCTGGCTCATCATCTGCTCGAGCGAGCCGCGCATGCCGGAAATGGCCGATGCGGACTTCTCGCGCTTCTGATGGGCACGGTAGCTGGTGACTTCGCGGGCGCGGGCTTCGCTCTCGACCACGGCGACGCGGTCGCCGGCTTCCGGCGGGCCATTGAAGCCGAGGACTTCGACCGGCACCGACGGGCCGGCTTCGGTCATCTGCACGCCCTGATCGCTGATCAGCGCGCGGACGCGGCCCATCTCGGCGCCGGCGACGATGATGTCGCCGACCCGGAGGGTACCGCGCTGCACCAGCACGGTGGCCACGGGACCGCGGCCACGATCGAGCTTAGCTTCGATCACGGTGCCCTCGGCAGGGCGCTCGGTATTGGTCTTGAGGTCGAGCAACTCGGCCTGCAGCGCGATCATCTCGAGCAGCTTGTCGAGATTGGTCTTGTTCTTCGCCGAGACTTCGACGTCGACCACTTCGCCGCCGAAGGATTCGACCTGGACGCCGTATTGCAGCAGTTCGGTGCGCACGCGCTCCGCCTTGGCATCGGGCTTGTCGATCTTGTTGATCGCCACGATCATCGGCACCTTCGCCGCCTTGGCGTGGTTGATGGCTTCGATGGTCTGCGGCATGACGCCGTCATCGGCAGCCACCACCAGGATCACGATGTCGGTGACCTTGGCGCCGCGGGCGCGCATCGCGGTAAACGCGGCGTGGCCCGGCGTATCGATGAAGGTGATCTTCTTGCCGCTCTCCGGCGACGTGACCTGATAGGCGCCGATGTGCTGGGTGATGCCGCCGGCTTCGCCGGACACCACGTTGGCGTGACGCAGCGCGTCGAGCAGCGAGGTCTTGCCGTGATCGACATGGCCCATGACCGTGACGACGGGCGAACGCGGCTCTACGTCGGTGGAATCGTCCACCGTGTCGAACAGACCTTCTTCCACGTCGGATTCGGCGACGCGCTTGACGGTGTGACCGAGCTCTTCGGCAATCAGCTGGGCGGTGTCGGCGTCGATCACGTCGGTGATCTTGACCATCTGGCCCTGCTTCATCAGCATCCGGATCACGTCCACGGCGCGCTCGGCCATACGGTTGGCGAGTTCCTGGATGGTGATCGCTTCCGGGATGATGACCTCGCGAATGAGCTTTTCTTTCGGCTCGTTCGACTGGTGACCCTTCAGGCGCTGGGTGCGGCGGCGGAACGAGGCGATCGAACGCTCGCGCACGTCGTCGGCGCTCAGTGCCGTTACCAGGGTGAGACGGCCGCGCTGCTTGGCAGGCGCCGGCTTGGCGGTGGGCTTGGCAGCCATGACAGGACGGGCAACGCCGCCGGGACCACGGCGGACCTGGCGCGGACCTTCGTCCTCGTCGGTGGCATCGGCGGCGACGCCGGGCGCACGCGGCGGCGGCAGGCCTGCGGCCTTGGCGGCAGCGGCGGCCTTCACATCGGCTTCGGCCTGACGCTTCTTGGCTTCGCGCTCGGCCTTGGCCTTGACCTCTTCCTCAATGCGGTGACGCTCGTCCTCGGCCTTCTTGCGGGCTTCGGCGGCTTCGCGCTCGGCCTGGGCAATGCCTTCCTTGGAATTGCGGCGGGCGGCTTCGATTTCGGCCAGGCGGCGCTCTTCGATGTCGCGCAGGCGCGCATCGGCCAGCGCGCTGGCGCGTGCGTTCTTCTCCTCCTCGGTCAGGGTGCGCAACACCACGCCGGAACCGCTGCGGCTCGGCGGGCTCGACTGCCGGCTCGGCGGACTGGACTGGCGGCCCACTGGCGCGCGCGACGGCGGCGCCGGCGGCGCGCCACGGCCCATCGGCGGACGGGGCGCCGGAGCTGACGGCGTCGGCGCTGGCCGGGTCATGTTGGGGCCGGGGCCCACCGGGGCTGCTGCAACGGGAGCGGCCGCGACCGGGGCTGCTGCAACGGGAGCCGGCGCAACAGCAGCAGGAGCCGCAGCCACTGGCGCCGGTGCAACCGGTGCGGGCGCAGGCGCTGCTGCCACATGGGCGGGAGCGGGTGGAGGCGTCGGCGCAGCCGCCGGGGCTTCGGCGGGAATGCGGCGTTTGCCGCGCTTCTCGACGACCACCACGTTGGTGCGGCCATGGCTGAAGCTCTGACGCACGGTTCCCGTCTCCACCCGCGGCTTCAGCGAGAGAGTCTTGGAAGGAACACTCAGAGTCTTGTCGCCAGGCGTTTTCGTATCAACCATTCAGCAGTCCCAATCTTGTTGCGTTGTGCGTGTCCGCACCGTCTGTTCCATCAATCCTGCGTCGCCGGCGGTTTAGCCGTCGCCAAAGCCTCAGGCTCCAAAGTCCCTGTTGCCAGGATCCCGGTCGCCGAAGGCTCACTCACTACGTGTCTGGCCGTCGTTTTAACCTTGCCGCCAACGCCTGCTGTGCCGTCGTCCGCCATCCGGTATCGGACCAGTGTCTGGCTGCGCGACAGGAACGTTTTGCTCGCCGGACCCGCGAGCAGGGCAGCATGTATCACATTTGACCTGCCTAATGCCAAATCCAATTCGTCGGACGTCAAAACAGTGACAATGGGCAGTTCGCGCAGGGCCGGTGGCGCCTGCAGCTCTTCAGATAGTCCTTCGGAGGGCAATTCGGAAGCACCATCAGCAGCCGAAGGCGCCTGAGAGGCCCGCTCTTGCTGGAATTCCTGCTCCAGCAACGAGGTTTGCCGGGCGATTCCGTCCAGTTTGCGGATTCCGTCGGCGGCGCCGTCCGAGGCGTGGATCAGTCCCTTGGCCTGGCGCTGCCGCAGCGCATCGGCGACCTTGGTGAAGCCGGACACCACTTGGCCGGCCTTGGCAGTGATCGCCAGCGCTTCGATGACGCCGCGGACCATCAGCCGGTCGGTGTCGTCCGCCAGCGTGGCGGACGCCTTGACGTTTTTCTTGAAGCCCTTGGCGAACAGATTGCGCTTTGCCGCTTCGGCCACGGCCTTGCGGGAAGCGGTCACCCACAGCCCGCGGCCGGGCAGCTTGCGCTTCAGATCCGGGATCGCCTCGCCCGTGGGCGCGACGACAAAACGGATCAGCTCATCGATCGGGCGCACGCTGCGCGTGACCACGCACATCCTCTCGGTCCCGGACTTGTTGGTCCGAGGTCCGTTGTCGAGATCTGCCGGGTCAGCGGGGGCGAGCATGCGCGTGGCATCGTTCCTTAAACCGGCTGATCTTCGGTGGCGTCGACCTCGGCGCCCTTGTCCAGATCCGCCTGGGTGATCCAGCCCGCAGCAACGCGCGCCTGCATGATGAGGCGCTCGGCGTCTTCACGCGAGATTTCCGAAGCGTCGAGAATGCCCGGATGCTTGGTCGGCTCGGCGCCTTCCTTGCGCTCGGTCCAGCCGACCAGATCGTCGGTCGCACAGCCGGCGAGATCCTCAATGCTCTTGATGTCGTTCTCGCCGAACTTGACCAGCATCTTGGAGGTCACGCCCGGTACCGTCTTCAATGCGTCTTCCACACCCAGTTCCTTACGTTTGTTTTCGAGCTCAGACTCGAGCTGTTCGAGAAATTCGCGCGCCCGGCTCTGCAGCTCTGCGGCGGTCTCGTCGTCGAATCCTTCAATGCTGGCCAATTCCTTGAGGTCGACCATCGACAGTTCTTCCACCGACGTGAACCCCTCGGACGCCAGCAATTGGCCGACGACTTCGTCGACATTGAGGGATTCCATGAAGACGCGGGTCGAATTTTCGAAATCGGCCTGACGGCGCTCGGATTCTTCCTGCTCGGTGAGGATGTCGATATCCCAGCCGGTCAGCTGCGAGGCCAGACGCACGTTCTGGCCGCGACGCCCGATCGCAAGAGACAGCTGGTTATTGGTGTCGGGAACGACAACCTCGATGCGCTCGCGATCTTCATCGATCACGACCTTGGAGACTTCCGCCGGCGCCAGCGCGTTGACCACGAAGGTGGCGATATCCGGCGACCACGGGATGATGTCGATCTTCTCGCCCTGCAGCTCGTTGACCACGGCCTGCACGCGCGAGCCGCGCATGCCGACGCAGGCGCCGACCGGATCGACCGAGGAATCCCTTGAAATCACGCCGATTTTCGCGCGCGACCCGGGATCGCGGGCAACCGCCTTGATCTCGACGATGCCGTCATAGATTTCCGGCACTTCCTGCGCGAACAGCTTCGCCATGAACTGCGGATGGGTGCGCGACAGGAAAATCTGCGGGCCGCGGGTCTCGCGACGAACGTCGAAAATATAGGCGCGGACGCGGTCGCCGTTGCGGAACACTTCGCGCGGCAGCATCTCGTCGCGGCGCACGATGGCCTCGCCGCGGCCGAGATCGACGATCACGCTGCCATATTCGACGCGCTTGACGATGCCGTTGACGATGTCGCCGATGCGATCCTTGAATTCCTGGAACTGGCGGTCACGCTCGGCCTCACGCACCTTCTGCACGATGACCTGCTTGGCGGACTGCGCAGCGATGCGGCCGTATTCCAGCGGCGGCAGGGTGTCGGCGATGGTATCGCCGATCTGCGCACCGGGATTGGCGCGTTCGGCATCGAACAGCGAAATCTGGTTGGACGAATTCTCGACGTCCTCGACCACCAGCATGTGGCGGGTGAGCTGCAACTGGCCGGTCTTCGGGTTGATCTCGGCATGCACGTCGGTTTCGGAGCCGTAGCGCGCCCGCGCCGCCTTGGCGATCGCGTCTTCCATCGCCTCGATCACGATGCCGCGGTCGATGGATTTCTCCCGCGCGACCGCGTCCGCAATCTGAAGCAATTCGAGTTTATTGGCGCTGACAGCTGCCATGGCTCAGTCTCCTTCGGTGGGGTCGAGGCCCAGCCGCTGTCTTTCAGCGGCCAGCCGGTGTTCCTTGGTGTTCTTAGGGGCAGGTTTCGCAGCCGCTTTCTTCGCGGCCTTGAGTTTCGGCTTCGGTGCAAAGCTCTTGGTGGGGTCGCTGCGCTTGGCGTGCGGCGGCGGCGCGGGCAAAACGCCGAGGCTCTGCTTCATGTCGCGCTCGGCCTGCTTGCCGCGGCGCATCGATTCCGCAATCAGCTCGTCGGTCAGAACCAGATTGGCGTTGGAGATATCTTCCAGCGGCAGCCGCGTAATGGGGTCTTCGCCGTCGCGGGCGCCTTCGCGGTCCAGCAACACCACGTCGCCCTCGATGGCGCCGAGCAGGCCACGGAACCGCTTGCGGCCGCCGACCGGCACGGCCATCTCGATCTTGACCAGATAGCCTTCGTAGCGCTCGAAATCGGTGCGGCGGACCAGCGGACGGTCGATCCCCGGCGAGGAGACTTCCAGCCGGTAGGCGCGCTCGATCGGATCGGAAACGTCCAGCACCGGCGACAGAGCGTGCGAGATCGCCTCGCAGTCCTCGACCAGCATGGTGCCGTCAGGGCGCTCCGCCATGATCTGCACGGTGCAGCCGAGTTCGCCGGAAATCTTGATGCGGACCAGCCGGTAGCCCATGCCCTGCAACACCGGACCGGCAATCGCGGACACCCGCGCGGCGGCACCCGGTTCAATAACCAGGCGCGGCTCGGAAAGCAGTTCGAGATCCACTTTATCGGCGATTGGATCGGTCATGTCCGGCGTCAAGATCTGTCTGGCTGTAACGGTTGTGAGATGAGGCGAAGCCGGGCTTCGGCCCGGCCGTTAGCTCCTGCACCGACCCCGCCGTGCCGGCAGGGGTCCATTCAGGTAATAAAAAAGAGCGGGTCCCGAGGGGCCCACTCTCAAACGCGATCGTATGAGAAACCATAAGTTGCCGCCGATATAGCCGTTTTGCGGGGCACGGGCAAGGGCCGAGAGGCCCAAACCGCCGATTTCGCCGGTAATCGGATCACGTTTTCTCAGCTAACCCTTCCTTCATCAAGCCGCATTACCTTCCGCAAAGCCGTCTGAGCGGCGAGCGTTAAGCAGGTTTCTATGACAGTGGCGCATGCCTTCATTCCCGGGCTGGAGGAGATCGTCAAAAACGGCGATCCCCGGCGTCGCGGCGACGCGCTGCGCAAGATCTCCGATCTGTTCGTGCAGGGCGCCGCACATTTCCAGCCCAACCATGTCGAGTTGTTCGACGGCATCCTGGTCAGCCTGGTGCCGCAGACCGAGATCGAGGCCCGCGGCGAACTGGCGGAGCGGCTGTCGTCCCTCGCCAACGCGCCACCGCAACTGGTCAACCTGCTGGTACGTGACGACGAGATCACCATTGCCGGCCCCCTGCTGCGCCATTCGCCGCTCATCGACGAGCCGACGCTGGTCGACATCGCGCGCGTCAAGGGTCAGCCGCATCTGCTCGCGATCACCCACCGTCCGACGCTGTCGCCGGGAATCACCGACGTCATCGTTCGCCGTGGCGATCGCGATGTCATCCGTCAGGTCGCCAGCAATGGCGGCGCACAGTTTTCCATCGTCGGCTATTCCGGCCTGATCCGGCGCGCCGGCGACGACGGCGTGCTCGCCGTGACCGTCGGACAGCGCAATGACCTGACCGGCCCTCAGCTCAAGGACCTCCTGTCGCGTTCGATCGACGTGGTTCGCCGCCGCTTGTTCGAGTCGGCGAGGCCGGACCAGAAGGCCGCCATCAATCGCGCCATGGAGGAAATCACCGGGTCGCCGCGGCATATGCTGGTGATCCGCGACTTCGCGACGGCGCAACGCGCGATCAACAAGCTGCACCAGGCCGACGACCTCAACGAGGGTACGCTGCTGCGCTTCGCGCGCGCCCACCAGTATGAAGAAACTGCGGCTGCGCTGGCGGCGATGTCCGGCGTGCGGATCGAGACCATCGACCATCTGCTCAAGGGCGACCGCGACGATCCGATCCTGATTCTCGGAAAATCGATCGGAATATCCTGGGCGACGATTCGCGCACTGATGGCATTGCGGATGGGGCCTGGGCGTTCCACTGCCGCGGCAGATGTCGAGGAAGCCCGGCTCAACTTCGAGCGTCTGGTACCGGCGACTGCGCAGCGCGTGCTGACCTTCTGGCAGACCCGCGATCCCAAATCCATGACCGCCTAGGCTTACCGCGTCTCCGCCGTTCTTTTGAAAATTAGGTACGCCGCCTTGCGGCCTTCGCGGGTGGCCTTGCGGCCGTAGCGCGTCATTGTGTAGTTCGGCCACGGCAGGCGCCAGTCGTCCGCACGCTCGGCGGTCCAGATGAAATCCGGCGCACGCGACAGATGCCACAGCGTCCAGGCGACGTAATCCGGGATGTCATGGACGAAGCGGAATTCGCCGGACGCCCTGAGCACCCGGGCCATTGCCGCAAGCGTGGCGTCCTGCACGAAGCGCCGCTTCCAGTGTCGCTTCTTCGGCCACGGATCGGGATGGATCAGGTCGATGCGCACCACCGACTGCGGCGGCGCCCACGCCAGCAGTTCAGCCGCATCGCCGGCGACGAGGCGGATGTTGCGCACGTCGTGCGCTTCGATCTGCGACAGGATCTTGGCCATGCCGTTGACGTAGGGCTCGCAGCCGATGAAACCGGTGCGCGGATGCGCCAGCGCCTCCGCGACCAGATGTTCGCCGCCGCCGAATCCGATTTCGAGGCGGACGTCATCGACCTCCGACGCGAACAACGAGCGCAGCTCGGCCGGCGGCGCGCCGGCGATGTCGAGGGCAAGACGCGGCAGCAACCCGGCGATCAGGTCGGCCTGGTGCGAGCGCAGCTTGTGGCCCTTGCGGCGGCCGAAGAACGAGCCCTGGCCGGCGTCATGGCCAAACGCCGGAGCACCGTCGCTGGCATCGTCATGGTGATCGTCGGAATCGGCGGGTGCGGTTGTCATCGCGGGAGTGATACAGCCGAACCGCAGCGGATGCCAACGGCCGGCAATACCGGCCGCGACGAAACTCCGTGCAACGTTCAGCGGCTGTCCGGTGGTTCGCGCGCGGCGATCTGCTCGACCATCTCAACGATGCTGCGGCGGAGCTTGCTGTCGGTAATCCGCGTGAAGGCACGCGTCAGCGCCAACCCCTCGGAGGTGGCAAGAAAGTCCGAGACATAGGCCGGCGACGCCGCCTCGCCGAACCCGTCGCTGCCGAGCGTGGCGCCGGGGCCGCCCTCGAACAGAAACGATACCGGAACCTGAAGGATTTCCGAGATCTGCTGCAGCCGGCTGGCGCCAACGCGGTTGGTGCCCTTCTCGTATTTCTGCACCTGCTGGAATGTCAGCCCCAGCGCCTCACCGAGCTTTTCCTGACTCATACCCAACATGATGCGCCGCATGCGCACACGACTGCCGACATATTTGTCAACAGGATTGGGCGCTTTGGTGGACATCGCAAACACTCCTCGATCGCGTGGCAGACACGCCGTTCGAAAGCGGGCCTCAATGTTCGCACCACGCTCCGTAACGGTATGGACGTATCGTAATCGATTTTGGCACCCGTGCAAATTTTCCTAAGCGAAAATTTTGTGCCACGCACATGGCCAATTCCCAACACCTGAGAACGCGATCGTTAGAATTTTACCGGACTGGCCTTTTCGGGCCTCCAGTCTCGCCGCGGCGTCCGCTCGAAATGCCGCGGTCGTCGCAAGAAATGCCTGTGCAGCAACGCTTTCAGATCCGCCGGGCGTTGCGCCGACGCACCGCGACGATGATTGCCAGCGCAACGATCATCGCCGCTGGAATGTCACCGATACGTGCATAAATTGTCTGTGGAATGGCAGTGGGAAGGCCGGAATCCAGCACGCCTTCGACGCCGAGTCCGAGTCGCGCCACAAAGCGCCCGACGGGATCGATCACCGCGGAGATTCCGGTGTTCGCTGCGCGAACGACCGGTAGTCCTTCCTCGATGGCGCGCACCCGGGTTTGCTGCAGATGCTGATAGGGCCCAGTCGAAATGCCGAACCATCCATCGTTGGTGAGGTTGGCGATCCAGCCGGGACGATCGTCGCGTGAGGTCACGTCGCCAGGGAAGATCGCTTCATAGCAGATCAGCGGCAGCATCCGCGGCGCGTTCGGAATCTCCATGGTCCGGCGCCGGTCGCCCGGAATAAAACCGCCCTGCACCTTGGTGAGCTGGACGAAACCGATTTTTTCCATCCAGTCCTGGAACGGCAGATATTCGCCGAACGGCACCAGATGCAGCTTGTCGTACACGGACAGGATCGTGCCATCGTGATCGATCACATAAATAGAATTATAGGCACGGCTGATGCGCGTGCCGGGCGGCTGGTCGGGAGGGCGCACCGCGCCGGTGACCAGCACGGTACCCTTCGGCAGCAAATCGGCGATCTGCGCCATCGCGTCGGCCTCGCGCGACAGGAAGAACGGAAACGCCGATTCCGGCCACACCAGCACGGTGGCATCGGCGACGCCGCTGGATTGCGGGCCGGTGGCGCGATCCGACAGCGCCAGGTATTGCTTCATCACGTCCGCCTTGGCGGCATAGTTGAAGCGGACATCCTGCCGCACGTTGGGCTGCATGATGCGCAACTTCACCTTGGCGACCATCTGAGTCGGATGCTGCGACAGTCGCACCACGCCGTACAGCCCCATCGTCGCCAGAAGCAGCAATGCCGCCGCTGGCGCCAGCCATGGCCGGCGCATCCGGGCGCGCCCGTCGATCAGCACGGCGGGGCTGGCGAAGATCGCCACCGTCACGAATGTCAGGCCCCAAATGCCGATCAGAGAGGCGCTCTGCGCCAGCGCCAGCGGTTCGGTCAGCGCGTAGCCGAACGTGTTCCAGGGAAAGCCGGTGAGCACATGGCCGCGCAACCATTCGCCGATGGTCAGGCTGGCAGCGAGCGCCAGCACGCGCGACGCGTCCCTGGTCCACAGCAGCCGCGCCAGCGCGAAGCCGAGCGCGGTGAACAGCGCCAGATAGGCCGGCAACCCGCAGACCGCCACCGGCAGCAGCCAGCCGAAGATCTGCGCATCGACGAGAAAGGCATAGCCGATCCAGTACAGGCCCGGCACGAAATAGCCGAAGCCGAACCACCAGCCGGCCATGGCCGCGGCGGGCACGCCACGCATCCGGCCGGCCGCGGAGCCGTCGATCAGCCAGACTACCACCGGGAAGGTGACGAACAGCACCGGCCATGCGTTGAACGGCGCCATCGCCAGCGACGACAGCGCACCGGCCGCCACGGCGATCGCCGCGCGCTTCCAGCCCCAGGCCAGGATGATCGAGAGGCCGACGCTACGCAGTTTGTTGAAAGTCACGATGAGCTCGCACCGTCGCCGGCCTGCGACAGGCCTGAATTGTCATTGGCCTGCACGGCGTCGGAGCCGCCATCGCCGCGGCGGGCGGTGCGCGCACGCACCACCGGGCGCTCCTTGCGCGGCCCGATGCGCAGCCGCTTGACCCGGCGCGGATCGGCGTCGAGCACCTCGATCTCGAAATTGCCGGGACCGGAAATCACCTCGCCGCGCACCGGCAGCCGTCCGACATGGGTGACCAGGTAGCCGCCCAGGGTTTCAACCTCTTCGCCGGCTTCGCCGGTGACGAACTCTTCGCCGACCATGGCGATGACATCTTCGAGACTGGCGCGGGCGTCGGCGATAAAGGAATCACCCTGCTTGACGATCGAGGGCGCCTCGTCGCTGTCGTGCTCGTCGTCGATCTCGCCGACGATCTGCTCGACAATGTCCTCGATGGAGACCAGGCCGTCGGTGCCGCCATATTCGTCGACCACCAGCGCCAGGTGAATTCGCGACGCCTGCATCTGTGCCAGCAGATCGATGGCGCGCATCGATGGCGGCACGTAGAGCAACTTGCGGATGATGCCGGTTGCGGTGAGCGGCGCCGCGAGATCCACGGCGCGCAGGTCGAGGCCCGCCGGCAGCACCTTCTTCCGCTTGGCGACGGTGGTGACGGTGACGCGCGCTTTGGTGGTCATGTAAGCGAGGAGGTCGCGGATGTGGACGATGCCGACGGGATCGTCGAGCGTCTCGTTGTAGACCACCAAGCGTGAATGCGCGGCGCTCTCGAACAGGCCCATCAACTCGCCGAGCGAGATATCCTGCTTCACGGCGACGATGTCGGCGCGGTGGATCATCACGTCGGCGATGCGCCGTTCGTGCAGGCCGAGGATATTGCGCAGCATGGTGCGCTCGATGGGCGAGAAGCCGGTCTCGTCCGGCGTCGAGGCATCCAGCACCACCTGGAGATCGGCGCGCACCGAGCCGGGCTTCCAGCCGAACAGTTGCCGGATCGCGCGGGTCAGCCAGCTCTCGGCCGACGGCCGCATGACTTCGCCGTCGTGGATCACCGCTGGCAGGTTCGCCGTGGAGTTCGGATTGTCGTTGCTAGGGTCGCCCTCCGGCATGTCAGACCACCCGATCCGTCGATGGATCTTTTTCGGCATAGGGATCGGGAATGCCGAGGGTGGCGAGGATGTCGCGCTCCAGCTCTTCCATGACCTCGGCCTCGCCGTCCTTCTCGTGGTCGTAACCGACGAGATGCAGGAAGCCGTGCACGCTGAGATGGCTGAGATGGTGGGGAAACGGCTTGCCCTCGTCGTCCGCCTCGCGGCGTGTGGTCTCGTAGGCGATCGCGATGTCACCGAGCATGCGCGGCGCATCGTCGGCCTCCTGCCCGGACGGCGGCTGCAGCGCCGGAAACGACAGCACGTTGGTCGGCTTGTCTATGCCGCGCCAGTTCTGGTTCAGGGTGCGGATGCCGGCGTCGTCGGTCAGCATGACCGCCAGCTCGGCATCGCCGGTGTCGGCATCGACCATCCCCGCCGCCGCCTCGATGGCGCGGAAGATGATGGCTTCGGCCTCGGCCTCGGCGTTCCAGCAGTCGGCGACAATGAGAACCTCTGTCGCGGGAAGTGTATGCGTCGTCATCGTTCAGTAGCTTCTTTCGCCGACGAGCCCGATTGCGGATTCGCCGGCAGCGTGAGGTGTGTACTTCAGGACTTTGTGGTTGCCGGCTTCTGCGACATTCCCTCATAGGCGGAGACGATGCGCGCCACCAGTTCGTGCCGGATCACATCTTCCGCCTTGAACTTGACCTGCGCGATGCCGGTGATGCCGTCGAGCAGGCGCGCGGCTTCCGCCAGGCCGGACGTCTGGCCGGGCGGCAGATCGACCTGGCTGGGATCGCCGGTAACGATCATGCGGCTGTTCTCGCCAAGCCGAGTCAGAAACATCTTCATCTGCATCGAGGTGGTGTTCTGCGCCTCGTCGAGAATGATCGCCGCGTTGGTCAGCGTGCGACCGCGCATGAAGGCCAGAGGCGCGATCTCGATTTCGTTGGTCTGCAGCGCGCGCTCGACGATGCGCGAATCCATCAGGTCATAGAGCGCGTCGTAGATCGGGCGCAGATAGGGATCGACCTTCTCTTTCAGGTCGCCGGGCAGGAAGCCCAGTCGCTCGCCGGCCTCCACCGCAGGGCGGGTCAGGATGATGCGGTCGACTTCCTTGCGCTCGAACAGTTGCGCAGCCTGCGCCACTGCCAGCCAGGTCTTGCCGGTGCCGGCGGGGCCGATGCCGAACACCAGTTCGTGGCTCTTCAGCGCGCGGATATAGGTGTCCTGAGCCGCGGTGCGGGCGCGCACCGGACGCTTGCGCAGGTTGATCGCCTCGAAGGTCGAGGCCTTCGCGGCCTTGGGATCGAAGGCGAACAGCGAGCCCTGCGCCAGCGTGGCGCGGATCGCGCCCTCGACGTCGCCTTGCGCGATGTCGTGGCCGGTCATCGCCTGGGCATACAACGTTTCGAGCACGCGGCGGGCGCCGTCGCAGGCATCGCGGGTGCCGGTCAAGGTGATGTGGTTGCCGCGGGAATCCACCACGACGTTGAGCCTGCGCTCCACCAGCGCGAGGTTCTGGCCGTAGGGGCCGACCAGCGACGATGCCGCGCGGTTGTCGTCGAAGGCAACGACGACCTGCGTCTCGGGCTGGACTTGTGTATCGAGTTTGCGGGCAGCGAGCGTAGGCGAATCCGATGCGCTTTTGGGCAAGGGTTCAGGCTCCAGTGGTGGGGGAATGCGCGTGCTGCGCGGGCTGCGGTGACGGCGTGGCGACGAGGGAGCCGAGCAGGCTGTAGCGCTCGAGGCTCTCGATGCGAACCGGCAGGACCTGGCCGATGATATCGTCCGAGGCCATCACATGGGCCGGCTGCAGCCAAGCGGTGCGGCCGACGATCTGGCCGGGATTACGCGCGGCGCGCTCGAACAGCACATCAACAGTTGCGCCAATCGTGGCCGTGTTGAAGGCCGATTGCTGGCTGTCGATCAGTTCCTGAAGTCGCACCAAGCGCTCGTCCATCACTGCTGTCGGCACCGTCTCCTGCATGTCCGCCGCCGGCGTGCCCGGCCGGGACGAATACTTGAACGAATATGCACCAGCGTAACCGATTTGTGTGACGAGTGCGAGGGTCGCATCAAAATCTTCATCGCTCTCGCCGGGGAAGCCGACGATGAAATCCGACGTAAATGCAATGTCTTGCCGCGCACCGCGAAAACGATCGATCACCCGGCGATAATCTTCTGCAGTATGTTTGCGGTTCATGGCCGCCAGAATCCGGTCAGAACCGGACTGCACCGGCAGATGCACGAACGGCATCAGCTGCGGCAGATCGCGATGCGCCTCGATCAGCGTGTCCTCGACGTCGCACGGATGGCTGGTGGAATAGCGCAGCCGTTCGATGCCCGGGATATCGGCCAGATGGCGCAGCAAAGTGCCGAGCGGCCACGGCCGACCGTCCGGCCCGTCGCCGTGATAGGCGTTGACGTTCTGGCCGATCAGGGTGATCTCGCGCACGCCGTTGTCGGCCAGCCGCTTGATATCGTCGACGATCTTCGCCACCGGGCGCGACACTTCCGAGCCGCGCGTGTACGGCACCACGCAGAAGGTGCAGAACTTGTCGCAGCCTTCCTGCACGGTGACGAACGACGAGATGCCGCGGGCGCGAGATCGCCGCCGGCTTCGGCGGCGGCAGGAAGCCGAACTTGTCCGCGACCGGAAACTCGGTTTCCAGCGCCCGCCCGCCGGCCTTGGCCCGCGCCAGCAGTTGCGGCAGATGATGATAGCTCTGCGGCCCGACCACCACATCGACCACCGGGGCGCGGCGGATGATCTCGTTGCCTTCCGCCTGCGCCACGCAGCCGGCCACCACGATATTCATCTTGCGGCCGTCGGCGGCAGCCACGTCCTTGGCGACGCGCAGCCGGCCCAGTTCGGAATAGACCTTTTCCGAGGCCTTTTCGCGGATGTGGCAGGTGTTGAGGATCACCAGATCGGCATCGTCGACACTTGCCGTCTCGACAAATCCCTCCGGCGCCAGCGTGTCCACCATGCGCTGGGCATCGTAGACGTTCATCTGACAACCATAGGACTTGATATGCAGCTTGCGCGGCGGGGTCATGAAACCTGAATGCTGGATGGAGCGGCGCTTGCTGCGCGGGCTTCAGATATAGGGGAACGCCCGGAAAATCCAGCCCGATTGAGAAATATCTGAATTTTCAATGACTTGTCGAATCCCGAGCGACAATCTCGGTTGTCATCCCCGCGCATGCGGGGATCCAGTAACCGGCACTCCTATGGCTCCATCACCACTGCCGGCGCCTACTGGGTCGCCCGGTCCTGGCGCGCTATTGCGCGCAGGCCGGGCGATGACAGCGGAGGGGGCGGTTAAGCTTCCTGCCCAACCAAGCCGGGCAATTCCCGCATATCGCCGAAGATGGCCGTCGCGCCGGCGGCTTTCAGCGCCGCGGCGGTTTCTGGCCGGCAATGCGCGCCGCCATGAAAACCGAGCACGGTCATGCCCGCAGCCACCGCACCGGTGACCCCGGGCACGCTGTCCTCGACCACCACGCAGCGCGCAGGCGTCGCGCCCATTTCGGCCGCCGCGAACAGGAACAGGTCCGGCGCCGGCTTGCCATGGCTGACCTGGCTCGCGGAAAACAAGTGGGGCCCGAAACGATCGCGCAGGCCGGTCGTGGTCAGGCTGCTGACAATCCGCGTCGGTGTGCCCGAGGACGCCACGCAGATCGGCAGCGACAGTCTCGCGAGCGCTTCGGCGACATGCGGCACCGGCGTGAGCTGCTCGCCGAACACCCGGTCGATGGCCGCCTTAAGATCGACCGTGTACTCATCGGGCAAAACGCGGCCCATTTCCGTCTCGACCTCGAATCGCGCCTCACGCGACGAGCGGCCAAGAAAGCGATCATGCACCTGCTCGGCTGATATCGCGTAGCCGTGCGCCGTCAGCACCTCGGCGTGCACCACACAGGCCAGCGCCTCGCTGTCGACCAGCACGCCGTCGCAATCGAAAATGACGAGATCGAAACTCACTTGGCCGACTTATCCTCGTCGAGCGGCACGCAATACAGCTCGAGCCGGTGGTCGACCAGCTTGTAGCCGAGACGCGCGGCGACCTCGGCCTGCAGCTTCTCGATTTCCTCGGAGGTGAATTCGATCACCGTGCCGTCACGCAGATTGATCAGGTGGTCGTGGTGGCTGTCACGCATGGTCTCGTAGCGCGCGCGGCCTTCGCGGAAATCGTGGCGTTCGATGATGCCCGCATCCTCGAACAGCTTGACGGTGCGATACACCGTGGAGATCGAGATCTTGTCGTCGACGGCAACACAGCGGCGATACAGTTCTTCGACATCCGGATGATCGACCGCTTCCGCCAGCACGCGCGCGATGACGCGGCGCTGTTCGGTCATGCGCATGCCGGTGGCGGCGCAGCGCGCCTCGATTCCGGTGGCCTTCAGCGCAGGCGTGGGTTTGAATGCTGTCATGCTTTGAGCTTTCGGCGCGGCGAGCGATCGCGCGCTGCAAATGTCGCCCCTTGTGCCACCGCGCACGCCTTACGACAAGTCGCGGCGCATCACCAAGGCGTTCAATTCCTGGCCGCCGGCCTCCTTGTAATAGCGTTCGCGGCGCCCTGCGACGACAAATCCGGTCCGTTCATACAGCCGCCTCGCCGGCTGATTGTTTTCCTCGACTTCCAGGAACACGGTGCGGATGCCGCGGCCCGCGAGATGGCCGAGATGGGTGAGAAATAACTCCCGCGACAGACCGCGGCCGCGATGCGCGGGAGCGAGCGCGATGGACAGGATTTCCGCCTCATCCGCGGCCATCCGCGACACCGCAAAGCCGATGACGGCGGGGCCCTGGCGCAACCGGTGCACCAGAGTGTTGCCTTCGCCGAGCATCTGCTCGAATTCGGTCTCGCCCCAGCCGCGATGGAACGAGGCGCCGTGCAGCCGCGCCAAAGCGCGCGCGTCGCGCAGGGTGGCAGGCTCGACCACGGCAGGTCGGCGACTCCACAGGCGCGACAGCCAAGCCGTCATGACGCGGCGGCCTGCGTGGCTTTCTGCAGCGGATCGATCTGCGGCTTGGCGTCGGGCGCACGCAGGTAATAGGGCCGGGCCGGCGCATTCTCCGGGGTGACGGCGGCGCCGAGCCAGCCGATCCAGGTGATGTCGGGCGCCGGTTGTGCATCGACCTGCAGCGGCGGGGCGGCGTCGGCTGGCCAGCTGTCGGCGAGGATCTGCGCCGCGTTGCCGACGATATGCGGCGCGCCAAGCCGCGCGACTTCCAGCGCCTCGCCAACCGGCGCGACGCGTGGGCGGATCAGCGGGCTGCCGTCGCCGGCAACCACCTGGAAATAGACGTGGTCATGACGGGCATCGATGGCGGAGATGATCGGATGCGGCTCGTTGCGGCTCACCACCGGCGCGGCGTAGGCCGTCAGGGTAGTCACGCCGACTACCGGCTTGCCGGCGGCGAGGCCGAGTCCGCGCGCCGCGGACAACCCGACCCGCAGGCCTGTGAAACTGCCGGGTCCGGTGGTGACGGCGATACGACCCAGGTCGGCGAAGCCGATGCCGGATTGCGCCATGACCCGCGCAATCAGCGGCATCAGCGCTTCGGCATGGCCGCGCTTCATGGGCAACGATTCATGGGCGATCAGCCGGCTGACGCGGGTGTCGAGCACACCGGCGGCGCAGGCATCGAGGGCGGTATCGATGGCGAGGATCAGCATTTGCAATCTTTAGCATGACTTGTGAGCAATTTTGCACGCTGCCCACAACTCATTTTGGGCGCGCCGATTCGGCCGCGCGGCAGATCTCGCGTCGCAGCAATTTGGTCGGATACGTTGCGCGATACCGGCAGATCGCAGTTGGCCTCTAGGGAATTTTTTCAACTCGACAAGCAGGGAGGACAAGGTGCGACATTTTTGTTCCGCGACGTAACACCCTTTAGTTGCAGGGGTTCCCGCATTTCTACGGAACTCCCACTTAACAAAATCTTCGCGAATGGAGCCGATGATGCACATCGTCCATCGACCGTGATGGCGCCCGTCTGTTTGCATTTCAAACACCGAACGGCGCGCAATCCCCGACAACATTGGAACCAAAACATGTTCAATCGCCGTCCGAGCAGAAGCGAGCAGGCCAAATCCCTTGCAACGGATATTCTGACAGCGAATGTGATGGTCGCCGATGCCGACCACAATATCGTTTACATGAACGAGGCTGTCGTCGGTCTGCTGAGCGAGGCCGAGGCCGATATCCAGAAAGACCTCCCGCGCTTCAGCGTTGCCAAGCTGATCGGCAGCAATATCGACGTCTTTCACAAGAACCCCGCCCATCAGCGCCAGATGCTCGAAAGCCTGCAGGCGACGCATCGCGCCACGATCAAGGTCGGCGGCAGAATTTTCGACCTCGTCGCGACGCCCGTCAAGAACAAGGATGGCACCCGCGTCGGCACGGTGGTCGAATGGTCCGATTCGACGCTTCGGCTGCAGAACCTGGAATTTACGGCAAAGGTGACGGCAATCGGCCGGGCGCAGGCCTCCATTGAGTTCGGGATGGACGGCACCATCATCACTGCCAATGAGAATTTCCTGAGCGCGCTCGGTTACACGCTGCCGGAAATCCAGGGCAAGAACCACAGCATGTTTATCGCGCCTGCGGAACGCGACGGCGCGGCCTACCGCGAATTCTGGGCGAAACTGAACCGCGGCGAGTACCAGGCCGCTGAATATAAACGCATTGGCAAAGGCGGCAAGGAAGTCTGGATTCTCGCCAACTATAATCCGATCTTCGACGAGCGCGGCAAACCGTACAAGGTCGTCAAGTACGCGACCGACGTGACCGAGCAGAAACTCAGAAACGCCGACCTCGCCGGCCAGATCGCCGCGATCGGCAAATCGCAGGCGGTGATCGAGTTCGACATGAACGGTACCGTCCTCAATGCCAACGATAATTTCCTGCACGCGCTGGGCTATTCGCTCGGCGAGATCAAGGGCAAGCACCACAGCATGTTCGTCGACCCGTCGGAACGCGACGGCTCCGCCTATCGTGAATTCTGGGCCAGCCTGAACCGCGGCGAATACCAGGCCGCCGAATACAAGCGTGTCGGCAAAGGCGGTCGCGATGTCTGGATCCAGGGGTCGTACAATCCGATCCTCGACCTCAACGGCAAGCCGTTCAAGGTCGTCAAATACGCCACCGACACCACCGAGCAGGTGATTGCCCGCATGAAGAGCGATCGGGTCCGCGGAATGATGGAATCCGTCGCCGCCGGCGCCGAAGAGCTGAATGCCTCGGTGCGCGAAATCTCCGAGGCGATGATGAAATCGAAGAACACCGCGATGTCGGCGGTGAGCAAGGTCGAGCAAGCCGACGAACAGGCCCAGCGCCTCAGCTCTGCAGCGCAAGCCATGAGCGGTATCGTCGAACTGATCGGAAATATTACCGGTCAGATCAACCTGCTGGCCCTCAACGCGACCATCGAGTCTGCGCGCGCCGGTGAAGCCGGCCGCGGCTTCGCTGTGGTGGCGTCCGAGGTGAAGAACCTCGCCAACCAGGCCAAGCAGGCCACCGACAAGATCGGCAGCGAGATCGGCAGCCTCAATGGCATTTCCTGCGATGTGGTCTCCGCATTGATCGCGATCAAGCAGGAAATCCAGAACGTCAGTGAATACGTCACGGCCACGGCGGCGGCCGTCGAGGAACAGAGCACGGTGACAAGCGAGATGTCGTCGAGCATGCAGCGCGCAGCGGCCGAGGCCGCCAGCATCGGCCGCTAGCAGCGCGGCCCGATCACCGCGACGCTGGCCGCGCAAAGCACGGCCGGCACGCTGCGCTGTCTACATCGGACGGACTTCCACCACGTCCGGCACGAAGTGCTTGAGCAGGTTCTGGATGCCGTGCTGCAGCGTCGCCGTCGACGACGGGCAGCCGGCGCACGATCCCTTCATGTTCAGATAGACGATGCCGTCCTTGAAGCCGCGGAAGGTGATGTCGCCGCCGTCATTGGCAACGGCCGGACGTACCCTCGTCTCGATCAGGTCCTTGATGATCTCCACCGTCTCGGCGTCGGCCTCGGCGAAGAACTCTTCCTCACCATTGACGGCCACGTCACCGGAAACACTGCCGTCGGCCATCAGCGGACCGCCGGACATATAGTGTTCCATGATAGCGCCGAGGATCGCCGGCTTCATGTGCTGCCAGTCGCTGGCATCCTTGGTCACGGTGACGAAATCCGAGCCGTAGAACACGCTGGTGACGCCGGGGACGTCGAACAGCCGCTCCGCCAGCGGCGAAGCCGCGGCTGCCGCGCGGCTGGTGAATTCCATGGTGCCGCTCGCGAGCACGTCGCGGCCGGGGATGAACTTCAGGGTGGCCGGGTTCGGGGTGGCTTCGGTCTGGATAAACATGAGCAATCTCCGGTACATCACCGGTTCAAGGCCGGCGCGCTCTCGGTTGAGAATGGGCTTGTCTAGCAGATGGCCACGGGGAACGCACGATCAAGGGGCGTTGGGCTGTCATTCCGGGGTAGCTGCGCCATCCTCGCCTGTCGCGGCCGCGAAAGCGGGCGATGACAGGCGAGTTTGGCGCTACGACAGCGCGTCGAGCTCCAGGTCCGTCAATCCGCCCGGCACGATGGTCACCGGGATCGGGAATGCGCCGACCAGCTTGGCCATCATGGTGACGATCGGCCCCGGCCCCTCGGGACCGGCAGAGGCCGCCAGCACCAGCATGGCGATATCGACATCCTTGTCGATCACGTCGAGGATTTGCTCGGTGGAATCGCCCTCGCGGATCACCCGTTCCGGGGTGATCGCGGCGATGCCGTTGGCGCGTCCGGCGGCACGGTCGAGCGCGGTGTTGGCGCCCTCCTCGGCCTCGGCGCGCATGATGTCGGCGACGCCCAGCCATTGCTGGTTCAGATCTTCCGTCTCGATCACCCGCAGCATCACCACGCCGCCACCTACGCGCACGGCCCAGCGACTGGCGTAATAGACTGCGCGGTCCCATTCCTCGCTGTCGTCAACGACCACGAGACATTTCGGCTTGTGGCCGGATTCATAGCTGCGTCTCTGGGTGCTCATGCATGTCCCGATGCTGAACCGCACGAACTGCGGCTGCGTCATGCTGCCACGACGCAGCATCGTTCCACAAGCACGGCGCGGCGGCGTGCCGTCGCCGCGCCGATTGTGGCAATGAGATGAAACCGAAACGCGGCGCGTGAGAAATTACTTTCTCCGCACCAGGCCCATGATGTCCTTCACGGCATTCAGCGTTTCCGATGCGATCGCGTTGGCGCGTTCGGCGCCGTCGGCCAGCACCGAATCCACATAGGCCTGGTCGCCGGACAGCCGCTTCATCTCGGCGGCGATCGGCGCCAGCTTGCTCACCGCGAGTTCGGCCAGCGAAGATTTGAACCCGGAGAACTGCGCACCGCCGAATTCGCGCAGCACCTCGGATTTCGGCTTGTCGGCCAGTGCGGCGTAGATGCCCACCAGATTGTCGGCCTCCGGGCGCGGCTTGAGCCCTTCCTCTTCCGACGGCAACGGCTCCGGATCGGTCTTCGCCCGGCGAATCTTCTGCGCAATGGTATCGGCGTCGTCGGTGAGGTTGATGCGCGAATTGTCGGAGGCATCCGACTTCGACATCTTCTTGGTGCCGTCGCGCAGGCTCATGACGCGGGTCGCCGCGCCGGTGATCACCGGTTTCGGCATCGGGAAGTACACGCCGTTATGGCCCTGCGCCGCGATGGATTCCGAGAAGTCATTGTTGAACTTCTGCGAGATGTCGCGACACAGTTCGAGATGCTGCTTCTGGTCCTCGCCGACCGGCACATGGGTGGCGCGATAGAGCAGAATGTCCGCGGCCATCAGCACCGGATAGTCGTACAGGCCGACCGACGCGTTCTCGCGGTCCTTGCCGGCCTTTTCCTTGAACTGGGTCATGCGGTTCAGCCAACCCAGGCGGGCGATGCAGTTGAAGATCCACGCCAGCTCGGCATGGCCGGATACCTGGCTCTGGTTGAAGATGATCTGCTTTTTCGGATCGATACCCGACGCGATGAAGGCCGCGGTGACCTCGCGGGTGTTGCGTCGCAGTTCGTCGGGACCGCCCCATACCGCCACCGGCACCGTGATGGCGTGCATGTCGACCACGCAGTACACGCAGTTATGCGTCTCCTGCAGTTTGACGAAATTGACGATGGCGCCAAGGTAGTTGCCGAGGTGCAGATTGCCCGTCGGCTGGACGCCAGAAAAAACCCGTTCGGTGATCGGCATTGTGCTGTTCCCATGCGCGCCGATGTGGACTCGGCGCTATCCGCCGTCCATTGCCACGCGGGGACTAGGCACGCAAGTCGCCGGCGCGGGATTGCCGGAATGCGCGCCACGCGCCGGCCGGCGTGACCACGCCGAACAGCGCGAGCGCCGCGCCATAGACGACCAGCGCGCTGGCGATCAGCACGCCGACCAGCGCCGCCTGCGCAATGACGAGCGCGTCCGGGACCCAGGCCCGGACGACATGCGCCTCCAGCCACAGCGCGGCGCCCATGGCCAGCGCCGCCAGCACGATGCGCGGCAGTCGCATTTGCGCGGCGGCATCGATCGAAAATCCGAACGTGGCACGACCGCGCAAGATCAGGACGACAGCACAGCTCCAGGCGCCCAGCGCGATGCTGCCGGCGATGCCGGCGACGCCGAATCCGCGCAGCAGCCACGCGGCCGTGACCACCGCCAGCAGCCCGGCCAGCGTGGCCATCAGCGGGGTCATGGTGTCGTCGCGGGCAAAGAACGCCGGCGCCAGCGCCTTCACCAGCACATGCGCCGGCAGGCTGAGAGCCAGCAGCGTCAGTGCCTGCGCCGTTGCGAGGCTATCGACGGCCGTGAAGGCGCCGTGCTCGAACAGGAGTTGCACGATCGGCGCGCTCAGCACCATCAGGCCGAGCGTCGCCGGCAGCGCCAGGCCGACCGCCAGTTCGAGGCCGCGCGATTCCGCGCCATGGATGGCAGCGGGATCGCCGGATCGCACCGCGCGGGTCAGCTCCGGGACCAGCACCGTGCCCATGGCGGTGCCGACGATGCCGAGCGGCAGTTCGATCAGCCGGTTGGCGAAATACAGCCACGACACCGCCGAGGGTGCGTGCGATGCGATGATCGCACCGGCCACGATCAGCAGCTGCGGGCCGGAATTGGCGATCATACCGGGCATCGCCTTGCGCAGAAATCCGCGCATCTGCGCGTCCCATGACAGCCGCAATGGCGTGGCCACCGCCTCGCCGCTGCGCAGCGCGAACATGGCCAGTTGCAGCAGTCCGGCCATGCCGACCGTCGCCGCCAGCAGCGTCGCCGCCGCTGCGGCGTCCGGTCGCTCCAGCAGCAGCGCCGCCATGACGCCGATCAGCGCGAGGTTGAACAGCACCGGCGAGAAGGCGGTGAGCGCGAAGCGGTCCTGCGCATTGAGCAGCCCCATCATCACCGCCACCGGCCCGGCAAAGGCCAGATAGGGCAGCATCAGCCGGGCATTGTCGACCGCCAGCTGCAGCGTCGCGGTTCCCCGGAAGCCGGGCGCCAGAAGCGCGATCAGCAGCGGCATGGCGACGCCGACAACGACGGTGGCGATCACCAGCGCAGCACTCAGCGTGCCGAGTACGCGACCCGCAAACGCCGCAGCAGCAGCCTCGCCATCGATGGATCGTATCCGCAGCCAGGCCGGTATCAGGGCGGCATTCAGCGCGCCCTCGGTGAGCAGCCGCCGGACCACATTGACCAGCTGGAACGCGACCAGGAACGCGTCCGCCACCGGCCCGGCGCCGAGCAGTGCCGCCACCATAGCATCGCGCGCAAAACCCAGCAGCCGCGACACCAGCGTACCCATGGAAACGGTCAGGATGGAGCGGATCATGGCGGCATTCTAACCGGGCCAAGCTTGCTGGCGGAGGGCGGAAGTGATAGGTCGCAGCACCCTGCAGAACCCGTCCTGTCCCGCAGACTTGGACCGGATTTCCCGCACAACCGCAATTGCCGCAACCGGATATTCTTCATGACTTCAGCGAAATATGACGTGCTCGGAATCGGCAACGCGATTTTCGACGTGCTGGTGCAGACCGACGAGAGCTTCCTCGCGGCCCATGAGATGACTAAGGGCGGCATGGCGCTGATCGACGAGGCGCGCGCGCTGGCGATCTACGGGGCCATGGGCCCGGCCACCGAAATGTCCGGCGGATCCGCCGCCAATACCATCGTCGGCATCGCTTCGCTCGGCGCCCGCGCCGCCTATGTCGGCAAGGTCAAGGACGACCAGATCGGCAAGCTGTACAGCCACGATATCCGCGCCGCCGGCGTGAGCTTCACCACCCCCGCTGCCACCGGCGGCCCGGCCACCGGCTGTTCCTACATTCTGGTGACGCCGGACGGCGAGCGCACCATGAACACCTATCTCGGCGCGGCGCAGGACCTTACCCCCGACGATATCGCCCCCGCGGAAATTGCCGCCTCGGCCATGGTCTATCTCGAAGGCTATCTGTGGGACCCCAAGAGCGCCAAGGAAGCGTTCCTGAAGGCCTCCAAGATCGCCCACGGCGCCAACCGCCAGGTCGCGCTGACCTTGTCCGACGCGTTCTGTGTCAGCCGTTACCGCGACGAATTCCTGCAGCTGATGCGGGACGGGACCGTCGATCTGATCTTCGCCAATGAATCCGAACTGCACGCGCTGTACGAGACCGCCGACACCGACACAGCGCTTGGTCAACTCCGCAAGGACGTCGCGCTCGGCGTCGTCACCCGCTCCGAGAAGGGCTGCATGATCGCCTCAAAGTCGGGCGTGGTCGAGGTGCCGGCATTCCCGATCGACAAGCTCGTCGACACCACCGGCGCCGGAGACCTGTTCGCCGCCGGCTTCCTGTTCGGCCTGGCGCGCGGCCTCGATCATAAGGTCTGCGGCCGCCTCGCGGCTTTGGCGGCCGCCGAAGTGATCCAGCACATCGGCGCGCGTCCGCAGGTGTCGCTGAAGGAACTGGCGCAGCAGAACGGCCTGCCGGTCTAAGGCGCCCTTGTTTCCCGCACGCGGTGCGGCACTCTTGTGCCGCTCCGCAGATGCGGCATCCCGGTTGAGAGCAACCAGCGGGGCCCCGCATCTGCGAAGCGATACTGGCGGCGATGCTGTTGCATCGCCTGGTATCGCATCGCGTGCGGGGAACGAACCGAGCGTCAAGCCGCGCGCTGCGCCGCATTGAGCCCGGCATAGACCCCGCGCTCGAATCCCGCGAACACCTCAAGGCACGTCCTGTCGGCGAACGGCAGCACCTGCATCAGAATCACCCCGGCGACGTCGCGCGCCGGATCGATCCAGTAATAGGTGTTGGCAAGGCCCGCCCAGGCCAGACTGCCGGGGCTGCGGCCCTCCGGCGTCTCGGCCGTGTTGATCATGAAGCTGAGGCCCCACTTCTTCTCCATGCCGGAATAGAGATCGACATCGTTGGTGGCCGTCGCAATCGCCGAGGTCATGCGGGTCATGGTGAGTTCACCGATGTGATTTTCGCCCATCAGCGCCACCGTCTCGGGCTTCAGCACCTCAAGCCCGCCGGCGCGGCCCTGTTCAGCATCATCTGCACGAATTTGATGTAATCGCCGGCGGTGCCGTAGAGCCCGCCGCCGCCGGCATGGAATTCCGGGTCCTGACCGATTTCGAAGGCAATCGGCGTCAGCGAGCCATCCGCGCCGCGGCTGTGCATACGCACCAGCCGGGCGCGCTGCGATTCGCCGATCCGGAACGCGGTGTCGGTCATGCCCAGCGGTGTGAACAGATGATCGCGAAAATAGGCCTCGAGACGAGCGCCGCTGACGGCCTCAATGGCCTGGCCGGTGAAATCGAGACTGGTGCCGTATTCCCAACGCGTGCCGGGATCGCTCATGACTGGCACCCTCAGCGCCGCCTTGAGGCCGGTGCGGAAGGGCGGCGTGCCGGACACCGCGAGATAGCGCACCATGTCGCCGTTCCACATATCGTAGCAGAAGCCGGCGGTATGGGTCAGCAGGTGCCGCAAGGTGATCGGGTTGCGCGCCGGCCGCAGTTGCGGCGCGCCGTCGGCATCGAACCCTTCCAGCACCATCGGCGAGGCGAGATCCGGCAGGACGTCGCCGATCGACCCGTCGAGCGACAGCCGGCCCTGCTCCACCAGCTGCATCACCGCCGCGGCGGTGATCGCCTTGGTCATGGAGGCCAGCCAGAACACGTTGTCCTCGGTCATGGCCGTATCCGTCGAGAGATCGCGCCGGCCGAACGCGCCGCGGTAGATCACCTCATCGCCGGTCGCCGCCATGGCCACCACGCCGGGAATCTGCCCGGCCTCGCAGGCCCGCTGCAGCGCCTGGTCGATCTCGTCTTGCATGTGGACATCCCCGATATTTTCGACACGGATTCTCGCCCCCGGCGACATGACCGGCAAGAAATATCGATGTTGCGGCGCGGTTTGGCATGAACCGCTGCGGTTTTTGCCGCGACGAACGATCACGCACCGAGTTGTGATCGCTGCGGCGGTGGATTCACGAAAAATGATTCGGATTCGACAAGCAAAGCAGGCATTCGCAACCTAAATCGTGAACCACGCGCACGGTTTGGACACGGTCGGGCCGAAGCTTGGGAACAAACATTGCGGACGCGTGTTCAAAATGCGGCCTTGTGCCCGGACGCGCTGCGCCGACCAAAGACTGATGAAATTTGTTGCAGCAACGCTGCGGAGACTGACGATGATTGCCAACTGGACCGAATGGAAACGCTACCCCCGCGCATCCCGTGGCGAGAACATCGAGGCTCCCATCGGGCCAGGCATTTTCGAAGTCCGGCACGCCGGCTCCGGCGCGCTGTTCGCCTTCGATGCCGCCGATAACCTGGCGGAGGCGCTGGCAAAGATCTCCGCGCCGCCCAAATCCTTCATTTCCTGGTTTGGCCGTCGCGACAGCACGATGCTGCCGGACTTGGAATACCGCACCTTTTCGACCACCACCCGCGCCAATGCGCGGATCGCCGCTGCCCGGATGATCGACCGCCGCGAGACCTACCTGCGCGGCGCGGCGTAACGTCGCTGCAATCTCTTGCAATAGCCCGGTATCGCTTGCGATAGCAGGTATACGCTGCGCGAAGGCGCAATCCGGCCTATACTCCTTTACAAGTCCGCGACAGCTGAAGTCAGCGACACTTTGAGGAGAATGCCCATGAATCCGCCCGCCGCCGCACGCCAGTCCTCCGCCACGCCCTCGCTGCGCGACCGCCTCAAGGACCGCTCGCTGCTGCGCGAGCAGTGCTATGTCGATGGCGCCTGGGCCGGCACAGGCGCGACTTCGGTCACGAATCCGGTCAACGGCATCGAGCTCGCCAAGGTGCCGAACATGGGCACCAAGGAGACGACGCAAGCGGTGGAAGCCGCCGAGCGCGCCTTTCCGCTCTGGGCCAAATTCACCGCCAAGCAGCGCTCCAACATCCTGCGCAAATGGTTCGAGCTGATCATCGCCAATCGCGAGGACCTGGCGCTGATCCTGACCTCCGAACAGGGCAAGCCGCTGGCGGAAGCGCTGGGCGAGGTCGACATCGGCGCCGCCTATATCGAATTCTTCGCCGAAGAGGCCCGCCGGGTCTATGGCGAGACCATCCCGACGCAACGGCCCGATGCCCGGCTGCTGGCGATCAAGCAGCCTATCGGCGTCTGCGGCGCCATCACCCCGTGGAATTTCCCGAATTCGATGATCACCCGCAAGGTGTCACCGGCGCTGGCCGCGGGCTGCACCGTGGTGCTGAAGCCGGCCAATGAGACGCCGCTGTCGGCGCTGGCGCTGGCGGAACTGGCCGAACGCGCCGGCGTGCCCAAGGGCGTGCTCAACATCATCACCGGCAAGGCCTCGGAAATCGGGCTGGTGCTGTGCGAACACCCGGCCGTGCGCTTCGTCGGCTTCACCGGCTCCACCGAGGTCGGCAAGATCCTCTACAAGCAGGCTGCGGTCGGGGTGAAGAAGCTCGGCCTCGAACTCGGCGGCAATGCGCCGTTCGTGGTGTTCGATGACGCCGACATCGATGCCGCGGTCGACGGCGCCATGGTCTCGAAATATCGCAACATGGGACAGACCTGCGTCTGCGCCAACCGGCTCTACGCTCAGGACGGCATCTACGACACCTTCGTCGAAAAGCTCGCCAAGAAGGTCGCAGCCATGAAAGTGGGCGACGGCACGGAGGCCGGCATCACCCAGGGGCCGCTGATCAACATGGAGGCGATCGAGAAAGTCGAGCGCCACATTGCCGACGCCGTCAAGGGCGGCGCCAAGGTCGTCACCGGCGGCAAGCGCCATGCGCTCGGCGGCAGCTTCTTCGAGCCGACCGTGCTGTCCAACGTCAAGTCCGATGCGCTGGTATCGCAGGAAGAGACCTTCGGCCCGCTGGCGCCGGTGTTCCGCTTCAAGGACGAGGCCGACGTCATCGCCATGTGCAACGCCTCGCCGTTCGGCCTCGCCTCCTACTTCTATTCCCGCGATCTCGGCCGCGTCTGGCGCGTCGCCGAAGCACTGGAGTCCGGCATGGTCGGCGTCAACACCGGATTGATCACCACCGAGGTGGCGCCGTTCGGCGGCGTCAAGGAGTCCGGCCTCGGCCGCGAAGGCTCGCATCACGGCATGGAAGAATATGTCGAGATCAAATACATCATGATGTCAGGGATCTGAGACTCGCTTGCTTCCTCACCCTCTCCCGCTTGCGGGAGAGGGTGCGCAGGCCGCCTTCCGCGCCCGCCCAACAGAACGCCGATGCGAAGCATCGGCTGCGGCGTCTGCACGGCCGGGTTAGGGCGAGTGTCTCGCTCCGGGCCCCTTCATCCGCGTGAATTTGACCTGCCTCAATACCGCAGCGAAACCGGCATGATCTGCTGGTGCGATGTCGGGATATATCAGGTCATTCCTCGAAATCGGCTTGGACGACGTCGGACTAGTCGGCGGCAAGACCGCGTCGCTCGGCGAACTCTATGCGATGCTCGCATCCGAAGGTGTTGCCGTCCCCAACGGTTTTGCGATCACGGCAGATGCCTATCGCGATGCCCTCTTGCAGGGCGATGTCGCGGAGCAGCTTCACCGACTCCTTGACGGGCTCGACAAGAGCAGGATCCGGCAGCTTGCCAGCACGGCCGCCAAAGCGCGCGAGATCATTTACAAGGCGATGGATACGCCGCTTCTGCGCGCGCAGATCGTGGACGCCTACCGTCAGCTTGAAGGGGAGGCCGGGACCGGCGTCGCCGTCGCGGTGCGCAGTTCGGCGACAGCGGAGGATCTTCCGACCGCCAGCTTTGCCGGGCAGCACGAAAGCTTTCTCAATGTGCGCGGCCCGAAGGATCTGTTCGAGGCCTGCCGGCGCTGCTTCGCCTCGATCTTCACCGATCGCGCGATTTCCTACCGGATCGACAATGGCTTCGATCATTTCAAGGTCGCGCTCTCAGTCGCGGTGATGAAAATGGTCCGCTCGGATCTGGCGGCCAGCGGCGTCATCTTTACCCTCGATACCGAATCCGGATTTCGCGACGTGGTGTTCGTCACCGGCTGCTACGGCCTCGGCGAAACCATCGTGCAGGGCCAGGTCGATCCCGACGAGTTCTACGTCCACAAGCCGACGCTCAAGCTGGGCTTTCGTCGCGTATTGCGGCGCAAGCTCGGCGCCAAGCAGATCCGCATGATCTACGGCAAGCGCGGCGGCAGCCATGCGACGCTGACCCGCAATGTGCCGACTGCCGAGCGACAGGCATTCTGCATTTCCGATGCCGAAGTGCTGAGCCTCGCGGACATCGCCGTGCGGATCGAGGCGCACTATTCGAAACATGCCGGCAGCGCGATGCCGATGGACATCGAATGGGCCAAGGACGGTGCCGACGGCAAGCTCTATATCATTCAGGCGCGCCCCGAGACCGTCGCCTCGCAGCGCTCGGCGGACTTCCACGAGACCTACAATCTCAAGGCGCGCGGCGAGGTGATCGTCACGGGCCGCGCGGTCGGCGAGAAGATCGCCACCGGCCGCGTCCGCCGCATCGCGACCGCGCGCGATCTGGCGGCCTTCAAGCCCGGCGAGATTCTGGTGGCGCCGGCCACCAGCCCGGACTGGGAGCCGGTCATGAAGATCGCGGCCGGTGTCATTACCGACAAGGGTGGCCGGACCTGCCATGCGGCCATCGTCGCCCGCGAACTCGGCATCCCCGCAGTGGTGGGCGCCACCTATGCCACCGACCGGCTCAAGACCGGAACGGACGTCACGATCTGCTGCGCCGAAGGCGATGCCGGCAACGTCTATCGGGGAGCGGTGGCCTACGACGTGACGCGAACCGCGCTGAGCGAGCTGAAACAGCCGCGCACCGCCATCATGGTGAATGTCGGCACCCCCGAAATGGCGTTTCGCACCGCGATGCAGCCGCAGGCCGGCGTCGGTCTCGCGCGCATGGAATTCATCATCGGCGAGCATATCGGCGTGCACCCGATGGCGCTGCTCAAGCCGGACAGGATTGCCTCCACTAAGGAGCGGATGGCGATCGCGCGTCTGGTCAAAGGCTACAAAAGCCCGTCCGAGTTCTTTGTTGAGAAATTGGCGGAAGGCGTCGGCACCATCGCCGCAGCCTTCTATCCCAAGCCGGTGATCGTGCGGCTGTCCGATTTCAAGACCAACGAATATGCCAGCCTGCTGGGTGGCCAGGCGTTCGAGCCGAAGGAGGAGAATCCGATGCTCGGATTCCGCGGCGCGGCGCGCTACAGCCATCCCGCCTATGCAGACGGATTCGCCCTGGAGTGCGCGGCGTTGCGTCAGGTGCGCGAGGACATGGGACTGTCCAATCTGCGCGTCATGGTGCCGTTCTGCCGGACCGTCGCGGAAGGCAAGCGCGTGATCGCCACCATGGCGGCCAACGGGCTGACGCGCGGCGAAGGCGGACTCGAGATCTACGTCATGTGCGAGATCCCGAACAACGTGATCCAGATCGATGCCTTTGCCGAACTGTTCGACGGCTTTTCCATCGGCTCCAATGACCTCACGCAACTGACGCTGGGGGTCGACCGGGACTCCGACATTGTCGCCTTCGATTTCGATGAACGCGATCCCGGCATGCTGGAGATGTTCCGCCAGGCCGTGGCCGGCGCCAAGCGCAATGGCCGCCATGTCGGCATCTGCGGCGAGGCTCCCGCCAACTACCCGGAGATCGCGCGCTACCTGACCGGGCTCGGCATCGATTCGATCAGCGTCAATCCAGCAAGCGTATTTCGCACCATGGCTGCCGTGCTCGAGGCCGAAGCCGGTCAGACCGCCATCAAGACCTGACGACGCCGGACGGCGATTGCCGTCAGGCCTGCGCGGAAACGGCGGCGGCGTGAATTTGCTCGGCTGCGGCGTTGACCCTGGTCATGGTGTCCGTCAGTTCGGCGTAGGGCTCGTCTTGGATCGTCGCTGTGCCGAAATTCGAGTTCTCGCCGTCGAAGCGCCCCTCCGCCGGCTGATCGGCATGCTCGAACCAGTGATAGCCGACCACCGCCGGCTTGCGCAGAGCCGCCGTCACGTAGCGCTCGAAGCATTGCGCGCGCTCGAGCTGGCTCGCCACCCGCGGTCCGGCGCCGCGGGTATTCGGCAGGCCGGAATCGTCGCAGCGAAAGGAAAATTCCGAAATCAGGCACGGCTTGCCGGTTGCCGCATAGGCATCGATCGCCGGACTGGCGTCGAAGTCGTAGCAATTGAACGACACCACATCGAGGTGCCGGCCGGCGGCGGCGATCACATTGGTTTGCGGCTGATAGCCAAACCGCGAACCGATCACCAGATGATTGGAATCGACAGCCCTGATGGCCGACGCGCACAGTTCGAAATAGATGTCGGCCACCATCGCGCTGAAAGCGTCGCAGTCCGTGGAGAATTGCGCCCGGAGGGATTTTCGCGATTGGCCCTGGCTTCGAGCGCGTCGTTCAGTCCGCCGGGCGGCATCCTGAAGAACGGCGCGTCGATATGTGCGATGTGGCCGAGATGTTCCCATGATCGCGCCAGCGTGCCCCAGACCGCATTGAACTGGGAAAACTCGCGATAATGCTGCTGCAACCTGGCAATTGCGGCAACGCGACCGGGACGGTGCGACGGCAAATTCAGAAAGATGGTCAGCAGCTCGTCAGCGCCGCGCCAGTCCGGCGACCAGTACAATTCATTGTCGATAAACGTCCCGAGCAGGCCCGGTTCGTTGCGCCATCTTGTGCAGCGATCCCTGGCGCTTTCACGGATATGCGCCGCGAAGGCGGCGTCGAAGACGTCGGGAAAGATCTGGTCGCGGCGGTGCAGCCGGAATGTGGCGCCCAGCGCCGTCGTCGGCGTCATTGCCAGGCGTTGCATTCCGGCGCTGGCGACAAGCTCGTCGGACCAGCAGCCGACGGTATTGAACTTCCAGCCTGCGAGCCGATCCGATGCTGCAGCGCGCCATGCATGCAAACTACCGTATTTGGCGCGGCAGGTGTCGGCGTAAGGCACGCTATCGCTGTTCGCGATGTGGTCCTGATCGAAGCGGACCGTATTGACGCCCTTGGAAATGAAGCGACCGCCATCGGGATCGACGAACCAGGACACGCCATTCTGTTCCGCCACACGAAAGAAGCCGCTGCCGTGGAAGCAGTCGTCGGCGATTCCACCCCACTTCGTTCTTCGCAACCCAATACCTCGGCTACAGAGCTACAAGCTCCTCTTCATCGCATCGTCGCAACCGGCAATTCTTGATCTGGCTCAAGATCGCCGGCCACGGGCCTGACTATTGCTATTGCAACGATCAGACAGACGGAAACGCCGCGCGTCGGGCCCCGCCGGGAACGGGCTCTGGAATCAGGCAGGTCATCCATGGCGATATCGGAGTTTCCCAGCATCGCCGGCTTGCGACCGGATTTCATCTGGGGGTCTCGACCTCAAGCTTCCAGATCGAAGGTGCCGCGCAGGAAGACGGTCGCGGGCCGAGTATCTGGGACACCTATTGCCACGACGGCGCAGTCAGGAATCACGACACCGGCGACGTCGCCTGCGATCATTACCACCGCTACCGCGAGGACGTCGCGCTGATGAAGGCGCTGGGCGTTCAGGCGTACCGCTTCTCGGTGGCCTGGCCGCGCGTGTTGCCGCAGGGGCGCGGCACCGCAAATGAAGCGGGCCTTGCCTTCTACGACCGGCTGATCGACGAATTGCTGGCCGCAGGCATCGCGCCGTGGCTTTGCCTGTATCATTGGGACCTGCCGCAGGCGCTCGAGGATGCCGGCGGCTGGCTCAACCGGGAGTCCGTGACATGGTTCGCGGACTATACGAGGCTGGTCGCCGCACGTTACGGGGATCGCGTCAAGCGCTTTGCGACCTTCAACGAACCGTCGATCTTCAGCCTGTTCAGCCGCTCGCTCGGGACGGCGGGCCGGAGCCGCGAAGACGATCTCCACCGCATGATCCACCACGTCAATCTCGCACATGGCGCCGCGGTGGATGTGCTGCGCAACACGGTCAGCGACGTCTCCGTCGGATGCATCCACAACTATCAGCCGTGCTTGCCATCGAGCAGCAGCGAAGCCGATGCCGCGGCAGCCGCCCGGTTGAACACCTACTGGAACAACGCGTTCCCCGACCCGCAGTGCCTGGGCGAGTATCCGGCGGCGATGCGTCCGGCGCTCGCGCCGCACATCCAGCCGGGCGATCTGGCGCGCATCCGCCGCCCGCTCGACTGGTTCGGCCTCAATCACTACAGCCCGGTCTACGTCACGGCGAAGCCGGACGCGATGCTGGGCTACGACTTCGGCGACAAGCCGTCGGGCATTGCCCTGACGCCGATCGGATGGCCGATCGATCCGGCGGCCTTCGGCGAGACATTGCGGACGGTCCATCGACGCTACGGTCTGCCTATCTACGTCCTGGAGAACGGCTATGGCGATGCGCTGCAGCCTGACCAGGCCGGCGCGGTGGTCGACAGCGGACGAATCGCATTCCTGCGTGCCTATGTCGAAGCGATGAATGCCGCCGCCGCAGACGGCGTCGACATTCGCGGCTATTTCATCTGGTCGCTGCTCGACAATCTGGAATGGGACTCCGGATACAGCATCAGATTCGGCCTGGTCTACGTCGACTATGCGTCGCTGCGGCGAGTCCCCAAAGCGTCGTTCGACTGGTATGCGGGACTGATCAAGGCAGTGCATCAACGATGAGCGCCGGCTCCGACCAGCTCCGGGATCCGGCGACCGGGATCGTCACCCTCACCATCAACCCGGCGATCGACATTTCGACATCGGTGAAGAAGATGATGCCGTTCACCAAGATGCGTTGCGCACCCGCGCAGCGCGATCCGGGCGGCGGCGGCATCAACGTCGCCAGGGTTCTGAAACGGCTCGGTGCCGAAGCAACTGCGGTTTACCCGGCCGGCGGCGCAACCGGACAGGCACTGGCGGCGCTGGTCGAAGGCGAAGGCGTGCCAAGCATCGTGATCCCGACCCGGAACGACACCCGGGAGGACATCACGATCTATGACGAAGCCAGCCGGGAGCAGTTTCGCCTGGTATTCCCGGGCGCCGTTCTCAGCGAATTTGAATGGCAACAATGCCTCGACGCGATAGCGCGCATGGCGCCGCAGGCCGCATTCGTCATAGCCAGTGGGAGCCTGCCTGCCGGCGTGCCCGCGGATTTTTACGGCAGGGTCGTTCAGGCTGCCAAAGGCGCCGGGAGGGTCATCGTTGACACGTCCGGCAGCTCGCTCAAGTCAGCCCTGGAAATGGGCGTTTATCTCATCAAGCCAAACCTGCACGAGTTTCAGGACCTCGCCGGAACAACCTCAGCCGACGAAGCGTCGCTCGTCGCGGCAGGACGCGACCTGTTTGATCGCTACCGCATCGAAGTCGTTGCGCTCTCGATGGGAGCCGAAGGCGCCCTGCTGATGACGCGCGACACGGTCCTGCGGGCGAACGGCTTCCCCATCGCGCCGGCCAGCGTGTCCGGCGCGGGCGACAGCTTCCTGGGCGCGATGGTCTGGAGCCTGACGCAGGATGGCAGTCTTGAACAGGCGCTGCGCTACGGCGTGGCCGGGGGCTCGGCCGCGCTGCTCAATCCCGGCACCGAACTGTGCGGCGCCGCGGATGTGCATCGCCTTGCCGCCGAGGTCACCGTCAGGGCGGTGCGAGCCGCCCGTCCAGCTTGACGCAGGTCAAGCTGTGCTGTCGCGTGTCGAATAATTTCAGCTACAATGCCGCCAAGGAAAGCCGTTCGCGCCTTCGCGCGGCAGATGCCAGACATGCCAGCATGCTGAAACCCGCTTATCTTGCGCCCGACGAAAGGCAGTTGCTGAGCCGGTTCTGGCAGAGCGCGTCCGGATTCTGGCGCGGCCGTCAGGCATGGCGCGCCTGGCTTCTGGGCGCCCTGCTGATCGCCACCATCCTGCTGCAGCTGGTGATTCAATACGCGCTGAATTTCTGGAATCGCGATTTCTTCAACGCCATCGGTCGTAAGGACGCAGCCGATCTGTGGATCCAGGCGCTGCGCTTCCTGCCGCTCGCCGCCGCCAGCCTGTTCCTCACCGTGCTGTCGGTGTGGGCGCGCATGACCACGCAGCGCACCTGGCGCAACTGGCTGAGCAACCATCTCTACGACTACTGGCTGGGCAACGACCGGCACACGCGGCTGCGATTCATCGCCGGCGATTCTCAGGCGCCGGAATTCCGCATCGCCGAGGATGCCAGGCTGGCCACCGACCTGCCCGTCGACCTCGCACTCGGACTGTTGAACTCGCTGCTCACGGTGATCACCTTCATCGGCGTGTTGTGGTCGGTGGGCGACAGCCTGGCGCTCCCGCTCGACGGCGTGACCCTCGTGATTCCCGGTTACCTGGTCATCGCAGTGATCGTCTATTCGCTGCTGCTGTCGGGGGCGACCGTCCTGATCGCCCGCCATCTGACGCGGGTGATCGAGGAGAACAAGCGCGCCGAAGCCGAGCTCCGCTCGGTCGGCACCCATCTGCGCGAAAGCGGCGAGGGTCTGGCGCTGGCGGATGCCCGAAAGGACGGCCGCCAGACCATTGCCGCAGCGCTCAAGGCGGTGATCGCGATCTGGCGGATCTATTGCTGGCAGCTGATGCGCCTGACGCTGGTCACCTATACCAGCCTCCTCGTCACGCCCGTGGTCGGCCTGCTGCTGTGTATCCCGAAATACCTGGCGGGGATGATGACGCTGGGCGAAGTCGTGCAGGCCGCCGCGGCTTTCGTCGTGGTGCAGGGCGCCTTCAACTGGTTCACCGACAACTATGCCAAGCTTGCCGAGTGGGCATCCTCCGCCAACCGCGTCGCCTCACTGCTGCTGGCACTCGATCAGGTGGATGCGGCAGGGCCGGGGCCGGACGCCGGTACTGGCGCGAAGCTACAAGCGTTGCCCGAAGCGGACACGCGGGGGCCGATTCGCGGCGATTGAATTGCCCGGCCTGACCGGTGACGCAGTAGGCGCAGGCGTCGGCAATTTTTACGACACCACCTGCTTCTCGCCGGTGAGATGGCGTCAGGGAGTCAGGGATCTGATAGCAGCAGCGTCTTCTCTTCCCGCTCCACGGCCGCCGCGCAGCGGCGGCAGGGAGAGGGGAAGAGAGGAGTTACCTGCGCAGCACCGCGATCGTTCGGCTCGCGAAGGCCAGTCGCTCCGCCATCACGGTGACGAAAAAGGTCAGCAGCTTCTGGCTCAGCACCGGGTGATGGGCTTTGATCTCGTCGAAGGCGGCGGCGTGCAGCACGTAGAGCACGCTGGCAACTTCTGCCTGGATGGTGGCGCTGCGTGGCGCCTGCGAAACCAACCCCATCTCGCCCACCGTGGTGTAGCGGCCGAGGCTGCGCACCCGTGTGAGCCGTCCGTCACCGGCCGGCACCATGATGCCGAGGCGGCCGTCGAGAATGAAGTGCATAGAGTCGGCGGGGTCGCCGGCGCCAACCACGATATCGCCAGCCTTGACCTCGACGCGCTCGCAGCGACTCATCAACTGTTCAGCATCTTCCGCCGTGCGCAAGATCTTCATAAACCAGTCGCGCAGCCCGTCTTCGTCGGCCTGCAACCCGCGGTGCCGTGCGATCACCTCGTTCTCGCACCACTCCAGTGCGTGATCGAGCTCGCCGATCACGCTGACGCTCTCGTCGATGAAGAGGCTGGTGCGCAGGCTGCGTTCCGCCTGCGGAGGAATGTTGACCAGCACGATCCGCAACCCACGTTGCTGCGCAATCCGCTTGATCTGCATGAAGCTGTGCGCCGCCGACGAATCGATGCCGGTGACCTGACGGAAATCGAACACCAGGAAACGACATTCGGGATGGCGCAGCAGCAGCGCCTTGATGTGCTGGTACAGCCGGTTGGCGGAGCCGAAGAAGAGATAACTCTGCAGGTTGAGGCCCTGGATTTCGCCGCCGTGGGCGGTGAGCGCACGCTGGTCGTCGAGCGACCGATCAAGCGAGCTGCGATATTCCGATCCGTCGAAGCCGTATTTGATCGAGGAGATGCGCGAGACGCTGAGTGCGAAGGTGGTGCAGCCGATAACGACGCCGATCAGCACGCCGGCGACAAACCCCCATTGCACGATGATCACGATGATCGACAGCAGCGACAGGTAATCGAGCAGCGACAGCCGGCGCCGCGAGTCGACGATCCAGCGGTGCAACTGCTCCGCGCCGAGATAGATCAGCAATCCCCCGAGCACAAACTTCGGCACGTAGCCGAGCAACGCCGGATCGACCACCAACATCAGCGCGGCGACCGCCGCCACGGTCGCGCCGGACAGCCGGCCGCTGCCGCCGGCGCTGCGATTGAGCAGCGAGCGGCTGATGGAGATGCAGCTTGCATAGCCGCCAAGCGCGCCAACCAGCATATTGGCGGCGCCGGCTGTCTTCAATTCGCGCTCGAGGTCGGCCTCGCGGTGGGTGACCACCTCGATCCCGGTGGTGTTGAACAGGGTGCTGATGGCGGTGACGAACACCACGGCGACGAGGTTGCCGGCCAGAGCCGGCAGCTCCCGCCATGGAAAAGGCGCCGCATCCGCCAGCAGCCAGGGCAGCGCCAGGCTGGCCTTGGGCAGCGACGCGAACGTCCAGCCCGCGGCCTGCGCCTGCGAAACCGTCATGCCGGCGGCCAGAAAAGCGATGTGCGCAACGATCACACCTGCGACTAGGATCGACGGCAACGCCAGCGGCCTGCGCGAGCGATGCCAGGTCAGGTAGATGGTCAGAGCGAGCGCGCAGGCGGCGAGCAACTGATAGCAGGTGGTGGTATTAACCAGCGCGTCCAGCGTATCGATCTGCAGCTTGCGGCCGCTGACTACCTGGACTCCGCCGACGGTGATCAGCCAGGCGGTGGCGCCGAGGAAACCGCCGATCACCGGGTAGGGCACGTAGCGGATCGCGCGGCCGAGCCGCGACACACCGAATCCGTACAGCACAATGCCGGTGACGATGGCCGCCCCCGACAACGTCATCAGGACCGGGCCGGGAGGGATGGCCTCCGGGTGGCCGGCGATCATGTGTTCCGCCAGTGTCGCGGCCAGGATGGCCGTGACCGCGGCCGTCGAACTGTCGGGGCCGGCGACGGCAAACGGAAACGAGCTGCCGATCGCCACCACCGCCGCGGCAACCGACGCCGATATGAACGTGGCGGCCACGCCATGGGGAGCAGCGGCGCCAGCGGGCCGGCGAAGATCAGAACCGAATAGGACAGTCCGAAGGCGATTGTGAGCACGCTAGCCAGCGCGCCGCCAAACAGGTCGTCGCGCCAGCCGGCGAGACGCGTGGCGAGGCTCGCGGGCTCAGTCACGCGCGGCCCAATGTGCAATGGCCGAGCGGCAAGGAGAAAATCGACATCGATCACGGACAAAACCCGTCGGAGCCATGCAGCTGGCGCAATCGCCGCCGTCTTTGGTAGACGACGGCGGCTCATGCGGACAAGTTCTATTTTGTTACAGATCGCGCGGAGCGGGCCCGGTTGGAAAAATTAGGTGACTACCAACTCTTCGCCGGTGAGCCGGCGATAGGCTTCCAGATAACGCTTGCTGGTGGCCTCGGTGACCTCCGCAGGCAGCGGCGGCGGCGGGGCTTCGCCGTTCCAGCGACCGGCACGGCGTTCGCTGTCGAGATAGTCGCGCAGCGGCTGCTTGTCGAAGGAGGGCTGCGGCTGGCCGGGCTTGTAGGCGTCGGCGGCCCAGAAGCGCGAACTGTCGGGGGTCATCACCTCGTCGATAAGGATGATGCGGCCGTCGAGATCCCGGCCGAATTCGAACTTGGTGTCGGCAATGATGATGCCCTGCTCGCGGGCGATCTCCTCGCCCTGGGTGTAAACCGCGCGGCTCATGCTCTCCAGCACATAGGCGGTCTCTTCGCCGAGCACCTCGCGCATCTGCGCGATGGTGATGTTCTCGTCGTGGCCGGTCTCGGCCTTGGTGGCCGGGCTGAAGATCGCGGGTTCGAGCCTCTCGCTTTCCTGCAGCCCGTCCGGCAGCTTCTCACCCGCCAACGTGCCTGACGCCGCATATTCCTTCCACGCCGAACCCGACAGATAACCGCGCACCACGCATTCGACCGGAAACACCATGGTGCGCCTGCACAGCATCGCGCGCCCGGCGAGCGCGGCACGATGACCGGCCAGTTCGGGCACCTGTTCGATGATGTCGTCGGCGTCGGCGGAAATCATGTGATGCGGCACCACGCCGCCGAGCTGGTTGAACCACCAGGCGCTGATCTGGGTCAGCACAGCGCCTTTCATCGGGATGGTCTCGGCCATCACCACGTCGAAGGCGCTGATGCGGTCGGTGGTCAGCAGCAGCACGCGGTCGTCGCCCACCGCATAGATATCGCGGACCTTGCCGCGGCCGATGCGGGAAGCGGCAGGTCGCTGGTGGACATGGTGGCGGTGGTCATGGACTGGACTTTCGAAAGCAGCGCCGTTCCGGCGCGCGCGCCGGTGGCCGTGGGGATGAGGTTTGAAGGCTATTCCGGCAGCGGAATGAATTCGTGTTCGTCCGGCACATGGGCGAAGCGGCCGGACTTCCAGTCCGCCTTGGCCTGCTCGATGCGCTCCTTGCTGGAGGAGACGAAATTCCACCACAGGTGACGTGGTCCTTCCAGCGCATCGCCGCCGAGGAACATCATGCGGGTCGGGCGCAGCGCCTTCACGGTGATGGCGTCGCCAGGCCGGAAGATCAGCAGCCGCGGCCCTTCATAGCGATCGCCGGCGATCTCGATCTCGCCGTCGACCACATAGATGGCGCGCTCATCATGGTCGGGATCGAGCGGCACGCTGGTGCCGGCCTCGACCGTCACCTCGGCGTAGAACCATGGTGACACCATGGTCACCGGCGATGCCTTGCCGAACGCAGCGCCGGCAATGATCCGCGCGGTGAAGCCGGTATCGGCGACGGTGGGCAGGCTGTCCGCCGCATAGTGCTGGAATGACGGCGCGATCTCCTCGGAGCCTTTGGGCAGTGCAATCCAGCTCTGCAGGCCGAGCATTCTTTGGCCGTTCGCGCGCTGCACGTCCGGCGTGCGCTCGGAATGCGCGATGCCGCGGCCGGCGGTCATCAGATTCATGGCACCGGGCTGGATCTCGCGAACATTGCCCTCGCTGTCGCGGTGCATGATCGAGCCGTCGAACAGATAGGTGACGGTGGCGAGGCCGATATGCGGATGCGGGCGCACGTCCATGCCCTTACCGGACATGAATTGCACCGGGCCGAAATGATCGAAGAAGATGAACGGGCCAACCATCTGCCGCTTGCCGTGCGGCAGCGCCCGGCGGACCTGGAAGCCGTCGCCGAGATCGCGGGTGCGCGGCACGATCACCAGTTCCAGCGCGTCGCAGGACTGCGGATCGCCGAGAATCGGATCGTTGGAGGGCTGCCAGCTCATAAGGGCTCCGGGAAGTCTGCGGTTGCGGCGGCATTATCCCGCGCCGCGCAGGAGCTGACAATGGCGGCTTTACCGGCGGCGCGCCAGCAGGAAGGCCACCCAACGTAGCGTTCCGCAGCCGCGCACCCGCAACCTGCGGTGGTCAGGACGAAACAGACGTGCCATGCTGTTTGGCGCAGCCTTGGCGCGATTCATTGGTCGCGTTTCCACCTTGCCGATTTGTCCAGCCCGGCAGGCCGTATGGGACATGTCTGAAATCGATCGCTTGGCCGGCTGTGCCGGAATCGGGGAGTCTGCGTTGCCCAGTTCGCTCATCCACACGCCGAGCGCGGGCGCCGACCTGGCGCTCGCAACTTTGGCAGACCATTCCTCCCTCGATGGCGCCATGACCGACGCCGCCGCGAAGATTCGCAAGCTATTGAGGCAGCAGGCGGCCATCGCGCGGTTCGGCAGCTTCGCTTTGCGGCAATGGGACATGACCAAGATCCTGGCGGAGGCCGTACGGGTCTGCGCCGAGGGCCTCGACGTGCCGTTCGCCAAGGTCTGCCGCTATCGGCCCCAGGAAAACGACCTGCTGATTGTCGCTGGCCACGGCTGGCAGCATGGCGTCGTCGGCTGCGTCTTGCGCGTCGACATGAGCTCACCGCAGGGTCGCGCTTTCTCCACTGGCGAGCCCGCGATCTGCAGAGATTTGCGCCTGGATGGCCATTTTATACTGCCTGCCTTCTATGCCGAGCACGGCATCGTCTCGACCATCGACGTCATCATCAAGGGCAGCGATGACCTCCCCTATGGCGTCCTGGAGATCGATAACGACCGGCAGCACGATTACGATCAGTACGACATCAACTTTCTCACCGGCTTCGCCAACGTGCTGGCCGAGGCGGTGGCGACGGCCTCACGTGCGGAGGCCCTGCAGGTTGCTCTCGACCGTATGAAGGTACTGGTCGCGGAGAAGGACGGGCTATTGCGCGAGAAGAACGTGGTCGACGTGCATCTACGCCAGGCGCAGAAGATGGAAGCGGTGGGCCAGCTCACCGGCGGGGTGGCCCACGACCTCAACAACATCCTCACCGTGATCGTTGGCGCGATCGAGGTTCTCACCGACGCCGTCGCCGACCGGCCGCAACTGGCCACCCTCGCCAGGATGATCGACGATGCCGCGGGCCGCGGCGCCGATCTGACGCGGCGCCTGCTGGCCTTTGCCCGCAAGCAGCCACTGCACCCGCGGGAGGTTGACGTCAACTCACTGATCATCGAGGCCACCGGCCTGCTGCAGCCGACGCTTGGGGAACACATCGAGATCCAGATGGCGCTCTCCAGCGACACGGTCCGCGCGCTGATCGACCCAAGCCAGTTGACCAGCTCCATCCTGAACCTGTCGCTCAACGCGCGCGACGCCATGCCGGACGGCGGCAAACTGACCATTGCGACCAGCAACGTGACCGTCGATGACGCCTATGCGACCGCCCATGGCGATGTGGCCCCGGGCAACTACGTGCTGGTCGCGGTCAGCGATTCCGGCCACGGCATTGCCGCCGAGAACCTGGACAAGGTGTTCGAGCCGTTCTTCACCACCAAGGAGGTCGGCAAGGGAACCGGGCTTGGCCTCAGCATGGTCTACGGTTTCGTCAAGCAGTCGCTCGGCCACATCACCGTCTACAGCGAGGCCGGCCAGGGCACGACCATCAGGATCTACCTGCCGCAAGCCACCGGTGCCGCTCATGCGGTCGAGCCGAACAGTCCATCCCGCATGGAGAGCGGGCATGAGACCGTGCTGGTGGTCGAGGACGATCCGCTGGTGCGGACCTTCGTGCTGGCCCAGGTCGAAAGCCTCGGCTACGTCACGCTGACCGCAGCCAACGCAGATGAGGCCCTGGCCGTCATCAACGGCGCGCAGGAGATCGACCTGCTGTTCACCGACCTCATCATGCCGGGCGCGATGAACGGCCGTCAGCTCGCCGCCGCCGCGCTGCTGCGCCGCCCGCAGCTCAAGGTCCTGTTCACGTCGGGCTATTCCGAGGATGCCATCATCCACAACGGGCGGCTCGACACCGGCGTGCTGCTACTAGCCAAGCCGTACCGCAAGACCGAGCTGGCGCGCATGCTGCGCAGCGCGCTGGCCACGGAGGGATGCTGCAACCCGCGCCCGAGGGTCCGATTGTCAGCCCGACCACACCATCGGCGCCGGCTACAGCGGCCTGATCTGCACTTTGCGAAACTTGATCATGCCGGAGCCGTATTGCAGCGCGATCGGCCCTTCGGCGTGCTGCGAATTCTCGACGTCGGCGGTTTTTTCACCGTTCAGCACGACGATCAGATGCGTGCCCTTTGCCGTGACCTCGTAGGTATTCCATTTTCCCGCCGCCTTCGGCATCGGATTGACCTTGGCGACATCGACGATGGCGCCGGTGCCGTAGCTCGGATCGGGGCGCTTGTCGAAGATGTTGACCTCGTAGCAGACCTTCGAGTCGATGGTCTTGTTGGTATCGCAGCGGATGAAGATGCCGCTGTTGGCGGCGTCGTCGGCCCAGAATTCCGCCCTGATCTGGAAATCCTTGTAGGACGTCTTGCTGACGAGATAAGCGGGATCCTTTCCGATCAGCCGGTCGGCGACGAGCCCGTCGTCGGTGGTTGTCCAGTTGGCGTCGCCGACCTTGTCCCAGTCGCCGATGGTCTGGTCCTGAAGCAGCGTGATCCAGCCCTCGTCGGTTTGGCCATGGGTGATACTGCCATATTGCAAGGCAGCAAAGCTGACGACATAACAGACTGCGATCGCAGCGATGCGTTTCATGTTGCTTTCCTCCCATGGGTCTTTTGTTGATATCAAGTTAGACCCGGGATCGCGGTCCTGTAAATCGCCAAGCCGCGCAGTGCGCAAAGAGATAATTTCGGTAGCCAGGCCATGACGTCATTTCCGATGATTGATCTCGCGCTGAAGGCCGGCACGGTGGCGCTGCTGCTGTTGCTGACCACGCTGCTGCTGCGCGACAGCCGCGGCGTGGCCGGACGGCTGGCGGCCGCGCTGGCACTGGGCGCCGCGGCCCATGCGGTCAGTGCAGGATTTGTTGCGCCGGTTGCCGCATGGCGCGCACCGCTGATCGCGCTGTCCACCGGCAACGTCGTGGTGCTGTGGCTGTTCACACGGGCGCTGTTCGACGACGGCTTCGCGCTGCGAAGGTGGCATGCGCTGCCATGGGCGGCGATGGTCGCGCTCAGCCTGGTCGACTGCCTGCTGCTGGTGCCCGACCATCTCCGGCTCGCACAGGTACTTGGCACCGCACTGAACATCGCCGCGCTGGGCTTCATCGCGCTGGCAGTGGCGCAGGCCGTCTCCTCCTGGCGGGCCGACCTGGTCGAAGGCCGTCGCCGGCTGCGACTGGCCGTCGTGGTCGCGGCCACCGCCTATGGCGCCATCAATGCCGTCATGCAGCTCGCCTGGTTCGGTCGCGCCGGCGCCGACATGGCCACGACCGTCAACGCCGCACTGCTCGCCGCAGTTGTCGCCGGCATGGCCCTGGCACTGACGCGGATCGATGGCCGCGACCTGTTCGCCGCGCCGGCGATGCCGCGATCGGTTGCCGATGCGCCGCGGGAGATTCGCAGCGACCTCGCCGACGCCGCCGATCAAAAGATGCTCGCAGCATTGAACCGGCTGATGACCAATGACCGCATCTATCGCCACGAGAACGTCACCATCGGATCGCTGGCCACCCGGCTCGCCGTGCCCGAATACAAATTGCGGCGGCTGATCAACCAGCGACTGGGCCACCGCAACTTCAATGTCTTTCTCAACGACCACCGCATCGCCGAAGTGAAGGCCGCACTGGCCGACCCGACCCAGGCCGCGGTGCCGGTCATCACCATCGCCATGGATGCCGGCTTTCAGTCGCTGGGACCGTTCAACCGCGCGTTTAAGGCCGCGACAGGACTGACCCCCACCGACTATCGCCGCCGCCATGCGGTCCCCGCGCCACCGCCCACACCATTGCAATTGAAAGAGAATTTCAGAATCGGCTAGCCGCGCCCGATTTTCCGGCTGCACGATTTCGAATTCGGCGAGCCGCCGATGCCGCGCTCGGGCCTGCTCCGTGCACCGCAGTGGTGCGGATGACCGGAGCAGGCCATGACCCGACAACGACAGATCACAATCTTCGCCGCCGTCTCGGCGCTGGGTGCGCTCACCTGGGCCGCCGCCCGCGCGCAGGACGCACCGCGCATCGCCACCGGCTTCGTCGCCCATACCTTGTGTTCGGCGGCCTTCGTGTCCGGCGTCGATCCCGACGCGGCCTATGCGGAAACCCTGGAGGCCATGCCCGGCGTCGGGCTGATCGGCTGGGCGCTTCGTTACAATGTCGACCGCGACCGCCGCGAGGTGACCAGCACCCTGCTCGGCGGCAGCCGCAGCCGCGCGGTCGAGCGCGCCGGGCTCGGTTGTCGCCTCGTCGATGAGGGGAATCCGCCGCGGCAACGCCGCTGCCGACGGTGGCCCCGCAGCGACCGTTGCTGCCGGAGATCGCCGGCCCCGCCATGGTCGAAGCCGCAACCCCGGAGCTGCGGCAAGCGCTCGACCGCGCCTTCGCCGAGCCGGAGCAGCCGCCGTTGCGCCACACCAAGGCGATCGTCGTGCTCAAGGACGGCCGCGTTATCGCCGAGCGCTATGCGCCGGGCTACGGCATCGACACGCCGGTTCTCGGCTGGTCGGCAACCAAGTCGGTGATGTCGGCGCTCTCGGGCATTCTGGTGCGTCAGGGCAAGCTCGCTCTGGATCAACCTGCCGCGGTCGCTGCGTGGCGCAGTCCCGGCGATCCACGCCATGCCATCACCCTCGATCATCTGCTCCGTCACACCAGCGGACTGGCGATGGGCAGTTCGCTCCAGGCTTCGCTCGCCAGCACCATCGCGCCGGTCAACCAGATGAAGTTCGCCGAACGCGACATGGCCGGCTTCGCCGAACGCGCCGCGCTGGAAACGGCGCCCGGCAGCGCCTGGAATTATCACGACGGCAACACCGTCATCCTGTCGCGGCTGATCCGCGATGCCGTGGGCGGCACGGCTGCCGACGTGCTGCGGTTTGCGCGAAGGGAATTGTTCGACCCGCTGGGCATGCGCAACGTCACGCTGGAATTCGACGCCACCGGCACGCCGGAGGGCTCCAGCCAGATGCTGGCGCCGGCGCGCGCCTGGGCGCGGTTCGGCCAACTCTATCTCGACGACGGCATGGTCGGCGGCAAGCGCATCCTTCCGGAACGATGGGTCGCGGTGTCAGCAACGCCGACGCCCGAAGCCTGGGTCGGCATCGGCGCCGGCTTCTGGACCAACCGCGGCGACAGTTTTGGCGCGAAATTCCGGACCGGGCACGGCTGGCCCGCCGACTCCTTCTATGCCAGCGGCACCTTCGGACAATATGTCATCGTGCTGCCGTCGCAGCGCCTGGTGATCGCCCGCTTCGGCATCGCGCGCGACCGTGGCGACATCGAAGGCGTCTCGCGGCTGGTGGCGGACGTGATCTCTGCGACCCGCAGCGAACGGGACGCGCCGTAGAGGCCCGCTACGCCTTGCGTTTCGCGCGCACAGGAGCGGCCGGGCGGGAGTCCACCAGCACCCTGTGCAGCGCCTGCACGTTCGGCGAGGCGGCGCCCTTGCGCCAGATGAGCACCGTCTCGGCGCGGTTCTCGCCGACCGGCAGCCGGTGCACGGTGAGCCGCTTGCCTTCGGGAAAGGTCGACAGCACGCTCTCCGGCAGCAGCGCGATGCCCATGCCTGCGACCACGCAGCCGAGCATGGCGTGATAGGAGCCGAGTTCGATGGTGCGCTCTGGCATCTCGCCGCGCTTCGCATACCAGTCCTCCAGCCGCTTGCGATGCGGGCAGCCGTTCTCGAACACCAGCACCGCGCGCGGTGCGCCGTCTTTCCGGCCGATCGGCGGATGGCCCGCCGCCGACACGATCACCGGCTCCTCGTCGAAGGCATGCACGCGATCGAATGGCGCCGCGGCGATCGGCTCGGCAACGAAGGCGGCGTCGAGGTCGCCGGCGAGAATTCCCTTGGCCAGCGTTTGCGGATTGCCGATGCGCAGCTCGAGCTGCACGTCGGGATAGAGGCGGTGGAATTCGTTCAACGGCCCGGGCAGCCGCACGGCGGCGGTGCTCTCCATGGCGCCGAGGCGAAACATGCCGCGCGGCCGCGGATCCTGCACCGCATCGCGCGCCTCGTCGGCCAGCGCCAGCAGCCGGTCGGCATAGCCGAGCAGTGTCTGGCCCGCCGGCGTCAGGTGCAGCCGCTTGCCCTCGCGCACGAACAACGGCGTGCCGAGATCGTCCTCGAGCTGACGCACCCTTGTCGTCACGTTGGACTGCACGCGATGCAGCCGCTCGGCCGCGCGGGTGACACCACCCTCGCGCACCACGGCGCGGAAGATGCGCAGTTCGGCCAGATCCATTCATCTCTCCGTAAGATCAAAATGATCTCGATTATTCATTTTATGGGATGTTCTGCGTCGGGTAAACCAGCCGACGAAAGGATCGGCCATGGCAGACGACTTCGATCCACGCGCGCACGACGCGCGCCTTCTGACGCCGCAGCAGTGGATGGCAACGAGACAGACCATCATTCGCAACGCCCGGGCCGAACGCGCCCGGATGATCCGCGCCGGCCTCCGCGCGGCCTTCACCGCGTTGCGCTCCGGCTGGCGCCGCGTGAACGAACAGCAGAAGGCGCGCGCGTCCCTGCGCGACATGAGCGACTACGATTTGCGCGATATCGGCGTGACCCGCGCCGGCATCGAGACCGCCATCCGCGGCACCGCCGACCCGGCGTCGACGGCCCCACGTTCATCACATCACAACTGGAGAACCATGATGTCGAAAGCCTACTGGATCGTCCGCGTTTCCGTGCGCGACGAGGCCCGCTATCCGGATTATCTCGCCGCGGCTAGGCCGGCGTTCGAGAAATTCGGCGCGCGTTTCATCGTGCGCGGCGGCGCCTTCGAGGCAATGGAGGGCAATGCGCGTGAGCGCAACGTGGTGGTCGAATTCGCCGACCGCGCCACTGCAACGGCCTGCTATCGCAGCCCGGAATACGAGGCGGCGAAAGCGATCCGGCAAAAATATGCCGAGGCCGATTTCATCATCATCGACGGGGCGTAGTTCAGTAGGATGGGTTGATCGTCCCAGCGAAACCCATCCTACGTACTCGCTATCGTCCCAGCGCCGTCGCCGTGCTGACGCGGTCGTAACGTTCCAGCGTCAAAATCGCGTCGGAGAATTTCTCGGCCCCGCCGTTCAGCACCGGGCGCGCCAGCTGCAGGAACTTCTGCTGCATCGCTGCGGCGTCGGGGAACGAGTTCGGCTCGCCGGACGGATCGGCATAGATCCGCTCGTGCACGCCGTCCTCGGTGGTGATGCTGACGCGGGCGCCGAACGGATGCACCTTGCCCTCGAGGCGGGCGTCCTGCACCACGTCGAAACGATCGGCCAGCGTATTGATCGCGGCATCGCCGAGTTTCGTATAGTCGTCCCAGCCGAAACTACCCTGCTCCAGCGCCAGCGCGCCGGTGAAGAACATGGAGAACTGGCCGCCGACGATGGAAGTCGGATGCCGCTTGGTGGCGGCGTCGCCGGTGAGCGTGATGCCGTTGCGGTGCAGGCCGATCTCGACGCGCTTGACCTGATCCGGCGTCAGATTGTGTTCGCGGCGCATGGCGATCAGGGCATCGATGGCCGCATGGGTGTAGCGGCAGCTCGGATAGGGTTTCACGCCGATCTTCATGGTCTCGTAGACCGTGCCGAGACCGGCGGTGGCTTTCTCCGGATGGGCGTTGTTGCTGTAGCCGACCAGCAGACCGTGCTTGCCTTCCACCGATTCGGTGGCGCCGACAAAATCGTTCTTCGCCAAAGTCGCTGCAAACACGCCGTTCATGGCGGCGGCGCCGACCTGGTAGCGCTTGTTCCAGGCGCCGTTGACCAGGAATTGCAGCGAGCCCGCGGCCTGGCTGCCGGACACGCCGAAGGCCGAGGTGATCTGGTCTTTCGACAGGCCGAACAGTTTGGCGGCGGCGGCCGCCGCACCATAGGTGCCGGCAGTGGCGGTGGGATGGAAGCCGCGCGCGTAATGCGAGGTGGGATCGAGCGCATTGCCGAGCCGGCAGCACACTTCATAGCCGGCGACGATGGCGGTGAGCACGTCGCGGCCGGAGGCATTGACCATCTCGCCGACCGCAAAGGCGGCGGGCACCACCGGCGCGCTGGGATGCAGCGAGGAATCCGCGTGGGTGTCGTCGAAGTCGAGCGAATGGCCGAGCGCACCGTTCAGCAGGGCAGCGACTGCCGGCGTCCAGGTCTTGCTGTCGCCGAACACCGTGGAGCCGCCGTCGCCGTCGAGCGCCAGGACCTGCAGCATCTTCAGCAATGCCGGCGTCGATTCCGCCTCGCGCCGGGCGCGAATCGCACTGCCGAGGAAATCCAGCGTCAGCACCTTGGCGCGCGCCAGCACCTCATCCGGAATATCATCGAATTTCAGGTCGGCGACATAGGCGGCGAGCGTTGCGGTTTCATCGGCCATCGTGTTTCCTCACTTTTATGGCGATACCGTAAGGGGCCACTTCCGGACTTCAAGCCGACAGCACGACGGGGGCAGCAGCCATGCCGCAACCCGACGACTGTCATGTCAACCACGACCGGCCGACGCCGGCGCAAGGCATCATGACCGCAATATTGAAACGCGCGCTTGCGCTGCTGCAGTCCCGCAAGGTCGAACTGGGGCTCGGCATCCGCGTGACCGCCGCGGCGTTCAGCGCGCTGGCGGTGGCCACCGCGCTCGGCCTCAAGCTGCCGCTATGGGCGGTGCTGACTTCGATCATCGTGACGCAGATGAGCGTCGGCCGCTCGCTGAAGGCGACGCGCGATTACCTGGTCGGCACCATCGGCGGTGCGATCTATGGCGGCGCGGTGGCCATTCTCATCCCGCACAGCGGCGAAGGCGCGCTGCTCGCGGTCCTGGTGCTGGCGGTGGCGCCACTGGCCTTCATCGCCGCCATCAATCCCAGCCTCAACGTCGCCACCGTCACCGCCATCATCGTGCTGCTGCTGCCGACCATGAACCACGGCACGCCGCTGGAATCGGCCATCGATCGCGTGCTGGAAGTGGCGGTCGGCGCCGTCACCGGCCTGCTGGTATCGTTCCTGGTGCTGCCGTCGCGGGCGCACAGCCAGATCCGCATCGCCGCTGCGAACGTGCTCGAACTGATGGCCGCAGCGTTGAAGGAATTGCTCGCGGGACTGACACGCGGGCTGGACAACGACGAATTGCATCGCCTGCAGGATGGCATCGGCAGGTCGCTGACCGGGCTCAACGACATTGGCGCCGAGGCCGAGCGCGAACGCGCCGCGCATCTGTCGTCCGGTCCCGACACCGGGCCGCTGCTGCGCACCGTGCTGCGGCTGCGCCACGACCTGGTGATTCTCGGCCGCGCCACGCTGGTGCCGCTGCCCTACGCATTGCAGATCCGGCTCGCCGCGCCGCTGGCCAGGGTCAGCGACGCCATCACCACCTATCTGCGCAGCGTCGCCGTGACCTTGCGCAGCGGCAAGGGCGCGCCGGCGATGTGGCCGGTGCTGGCCGCGCTGCAGGGCTACAGCGCGGAAATTGCCGCAGTGCGCAGCGAAGGGCTGACCCGCGGCATTCCCGGCGACGTGGCCGAACGATTCTTCGCGCTTGGCTTTGCGTTGGAGCAGATGCGGCAGGATCTGAAGGATCTGGAACGCTGTGTCTCCGACTGGAGCGAGGCTTCGCCGGCCGCGAAAGGCATCGCGGCGGACTGACGCGGAGCTATTGCCGCGCCTTCAGCGCATCTAGCGCATGTTCCTGAAGACGCTCGGGATCGCGCTCGCCGCGCGACGCCTCGTCGAGAATGCTGGTGGACAGCAGTTTCAGGGCCTCGGACGGGATCCGCAGCGGCAGTTCATCGAGACACAGGTTCAGCGCGGTGGACATCGCCTCGACCGTATCCGGCGCAAATACCTTGCCGGCCGCGTCCTGGGGATCGGAGACATCGGCGGTCGGCGTGGCGAGTTGCGCCGGTGCCCTGCGCTGGCGCTGGCCGAGGCGCGAAGCCTCGGCAAGCACGCACAGGTGAATCAGGCCGGCTTCACTCAGCATGTCCTCGTCGGACTGTCCGGCCTTGGCCATCGCCACAAGCCGCGCCGCCAGACGCTTGCGATTGTCGTCGTTGGCGGCATTGGTGCCTTCACGCAGGGTGAACTGCTCCCACGCCGCGTCGAAGGCACGGGCCAGCATCAGCTTTTCGGCATCGTCATCGCGCTGGCTGTCGGTGGCATCCATGCTGGGCAACGGCCACAAGCCGCTGAAGTTCCCGCCGATCGCTCAGCCGGCCGCCTGACTCAGCGCGGCGCGCGCGACCAGCCGATGGAACGGCAAGATCACAGTCAGATAGCAGCGGCCGAGCCAATTGTGGGTCAGTACCACGGTGGTGACGGTGATACGGGTGCCGCCCTGCGCCGGCGCCACATCGACCAGCACGCGAAAATCGAGATGGACGTCGTTGAAGCCGGCGACCAGACGCTGCGGGGTGTCCGAGACCACCGGGAACATGCCGACGCGGTCGACGGGGGCCCGGGCAGCGGTCTGCGACGTTGTGATGCCGAACGGCGCAACGATGGCGTCGCGTAGAACCAGAAGCGCGCGCACCCAGCCCGGCGATGTCCCGAACAGGCGCTGCGCCGCGCCGCGCGCGTCGAGCGCCGGATCTCTCACCGTGAGGGTAAAGGCATCGGCAAACTGCGCGCCCGGCAGAAAGGTGCGGGCATCGGCGGGAGGCGCGATAGCTTGGACGGACATGGACGACTCCTGCAGCAGTCGGATCGATCGATGCCGCCGAGCCTAGGACGATTTGCGCGCCGCCGCGAGTCCGCGCGCGCAGCCTTACTCCGTCGCGTCGGCCTTCAGCGCATCGGGATGCGGCATCGAGATGGTGTTGTAGCCGGAATCCACGAAGTGGGTCTCGCCGGTGACGCCGCCGGAGAGATCCGACAGGAAATACAGCGCCGAGCCGCCGAGTTCGTCCAGCGTGACGCCGCGGCCGAGCGGCGAATGCTTCTGCTGGAATGCGAACATGGCGCGGGCATCGCCGATGCCGGAACCGGCCAGCGTGCGCACCGGGCCGGCGGAAATCGCATTGACGCGAATGCCCTGGCGGCCGAAGTCGGAGGCGAGGTAGCGCACCGATGCTTCGAGCGCGGCCTTGGCAACGCCCATCACATTGTAGTTCGGCATCACCCGGGTCGAGCCGCCGAAGGTCAGGGTGATCATCGATCCGCCGTCCGGCATCATCTCGGCGGCGCGTTTTGCCACCTCGGTGAAGGAGAACACGGAGATCACCATGGTGCGCGAGAAGTTGGCGCGCGTGGTGTCGGCGTAGCGGCCCTTCAATTCGTTCTTGTCGGAGAAGCCGATGGCGTGGACCACGAAGTCGAGCTTGCCCCACTTCTCCTTCAGCGTCGCGAACATGGCATCGACGCTGTCGATGTCCTCGACGTCGCAGGACAGCACCAGATCCGACTTCAGCGATTCCGCCAGCGGCTTGACCCGCTTGCCGAGCGCCTCGCCCTGGTAGCTGAACGCCAGCTCGGCGCCGTGCGCCGCCAGCGTCTTGGCGATTCCCCAAGCGATCGAATGATCGTTGGCGACGCCCATGATCAGCCCGCGCTTGCCGTGCATCAGTCCCTGCATCTTCTATCGCTCTCCGGTTCTAACCGTCCTCATCCTGAGGAGCGCGCCCTTGCGCGCGTCTCGAAGGATGGGCCGAACATCTCATGGTTCGAGACGGCGCTGAAAAAGCGCCTCCTCACCATGAGGGTCTTGTGGAAATCGCCCCTCACCCGAAATCCGCCTAGCACAGCTTCGCTGTGCAGGGGCGGGGAGAGGTTAGGAAGAAAGATCACGCATCCATGCGCTTGAAGACCAGCGTGGCATTGGTGCCGCCGAAGCCGAACGAGTTCGACAGCACGGTGCCGACCTTCACATTGTCGATGCGCTTGCGCACGATCGGCATGTCGGCGAACACCGGATCGAGCTCGGTGATGTTGCCGCTCTCGCAGATGAAGCCGTTCTGCATCATCAGGAGCGAATAGATCGCCTCCTGCACGCCGGTTGCGCCCAGCGAATGGCCGGTCAGCGCCTTGGTGGCGGAGATCGGCGGGCACTTCTCGCCGGTGCCGAACACCTTGCGGATGGCCTCCATTTCCGGCGGATCGCCGGCCGGAGTCGAGGTGGCGTGCGGGTTGATGTAGTCGATCTTTATGCCGCCGGTGGTGGCCAGCGCCATCTTCATGCAGCGCTCGGCGCCTTCGCCGGAGGGAGCCACCATGTCGTAGCCGTCGGACGTGGCGCCATAGCCGATGATCTCGCCGTAGATCTTGGCGCCGCGCGCCTTGGCGTGCTCGTACTCCTCGAGAACCACCACGCCGGCGCCGCCGGCGATGACAAAGCCGTCGCGGCTGACGTCATAGGGACGCGAGGCGGTGGACGGCGTGTCGTTGTACTTCGACGACATGGCGCCCATGGCGTCGAACAGCACCGACAGCGACCAGTCGAGTTCCTCGCAGCCGCCGGCGAACACGATGTCCTGCTTGCCCCACTGGATCATCTCGTAGCCGTTGCCGATGCAATGGTTCGAGGTCGCGCAGGCCGAGGAGATCGAATAGTTGACGCCCTTGATCTTGAACCAGGTGGCGAGCGTCGCGGAGGCCGTCGACGACATCGCCTTCGGCACCGCGAACGGACCGACGCGCTTGGGGCCCTTGGTGCGGGTGATGTCGGCAGCTTCCACGATGGTCCGCGCGGAAGGGCCGCCGGAGCCCATGATGATGCCGGTGCGTTCGTTGGAGATATCCGACTGTTCCAGCCCGGAATCCTGCAGCGCCTGCTCCATGGCGACGTGATTCCACGCCGCGCCCTCACCGAGGAAGCGCATCGCGCGGCGGTCGATGACCCCCGAGGGATCGAGCGTCGGCGCGCCCTGCACCTGCGAGCGGAAGCCGAGCTCCGCATATTTGTCGGCGCGCGTGATGCCCGACTTTGCCTCATGGAGGCTCGCAAGCACTTCCTGAGTGTTGTTTCCGATAGATGAGACAATGCCCATCCCCGTGACGACAACCCGCCTCATGATCGCCTCGCCCTCTAAAATTACGTGTTATCGACTGACGATGTCCTGCTGGAGACCGCCGTTTGCGCAGCACGGGTTAGATGACCTTCCCGGCCGCAATGCGGCACGCGTCTATTGCTTGAACAGGCCGACCTTCAGATCCTTGGCGCGATAGATAACCTCGCCATCGGCGGAAAGCGAGCCGTCGGCAATGCCAAGCCACAATTTTGAACGCATCACCCGTTTGACGTCGATGGTGTAGACGACCTTCTTGATGTTCGGCAGCACCTGGCCGGAAAACTTCAGCTCGCCGAGCCCCAGCGCGCGGCCGGGCCCGATCCCGCCGGACCAGCCGAGGAAGAAGCCGACCATCTGCCACATGGCATCGAGGCCGAGGCAGCCCGGCATCACCGGATCGCCCTTGAAGTGGCAGGCAAAGAACCAAAGGTCCGGATTGACGTCGAGTTCGGCGCGGATCAGCCCCTTGCCGAATTCGCCGCCGGTGTCGGTGATCTCGGTGATGCGGTCGAACATCAGCATCGGCGGCAGCGGCAGCTGCGCATTGCCGGCCCCGAACAATTCGCCGCGACCGCACGCCAGCAGATCCTCGTATTCGTAGCTGCTGCGTCGTTCCTGAACCATGCTCCGGCCTTCCAAATGCAAATCGACAACGTCAAATCGGGCGCGCTTCCCTACCCATCGGCGGGTGCGCGCTGTTCCAGTCCGGCGGAACATCCCCCGTCCGCCGCGGGCTCTCTATCACAGGCCTGTGAGGCGGCAAAGCGGCGGCTCACGCCGCTGGGCCGACATCGTCGCCATGCGCGACGGCCGCCACCGGCCGCGGGCGCCCCGGCGCCGGACGCATGGCTCCCAGTTGCGAAAAACTTGCATCTGAACCCCAGGCTTCATATAATGAAGGCTACAGTTTTCGTGAACGGCAGGATTCTGACGTGGATATGAGTGACAGCTCTTCGAGCACGAATGATGACGTCGCCAATGTTGCGGCGATCGGTCATGGTCGCCAGCCCGCGCTGACCGGCTGTCCGTGGCATGACGTCAACGAAATGCTGCAGTCGGTGGGCTTGCGCCCTACCCGGCAGCGCATGGCGCTGGGCTGGTTGCTGTTCGGCAAGGGCGCGCGCCATCTGACCGCGGAAATGCTCTACGAGGAAGCCACCCTCGCGAAGGTCCCGGTGTCCCTGGCCACGGTGTACAACACCCTGAACCAGCTCACCGATTCCGGCCTGCTGCGGCAGGTCAGCGTCGACGGCACCAAGACCTATTTCGACACCAACGTCACCGCGCACCACCATTATTACCTCGAGAACAACCACGAGCTGGTCGATATCGCCGACTCGAACCTGGTGCTGCAGTCGATGCCCGAAGTGCCCGAGGGCTACGAGATCAGCCGCATCGACATGGTCGTCCGGCTGCGCAAGAAGCGCTGAAGCCCAGCACACTCGCTGTCATCGCCCGGCCGCGCGCCCTTGCGCGCCAGGACCGGGCGACCCAGTAACCGCTGAATTTGATGATCTAACTGCGGCTGCGCCGTTTACTGGTTCCCCGCATGCGCGGGGACGACAACCGCGTTTGACGCGACTGTCCTCAATCCACCTTCTCGTCGGCATAGACGCCCCACAGCCGCTGCTGCTCGATCCAGCCGTCGAAACCGGTACCGATCACCCGGCACCAGCCGTTGTTGCAGCGCTTGACCTGCGCCACCACGCCGGCCTGCAGCCGGGCCGCCACCGCGCTCTTGGGGTCGGGGCTGTCGTAGATCGACGCCAGATCGTCCTTGTTCTTCATGGTGACCACTGCGGTGCGGCGGCCGGACAGCAGCGAGTGATAGACCCAGCCCTCGGCGCCCTCGGAATCGCGGACCCGGCGCCAGTTCTCGTATTCGGCGGTGATTTCCACGGGAAGGCCGATCTTGGTGTAGACCCAAGCCACGTCGTTGTCCTTGGTCGGACCGGCGCGGACGTTGACGTGGTCGGACTTCAGGCTGACATAGCGCGGCACGGGCAGGCCGCTGGCGCCGACATTGGTGTCCTTGGACGTATCCCTGGCCGCAAATCCCGGTTCGATCGAGGCGCCCGCCATCGCAGTTGCGAGCAAGACCGACACCACCACACGCTTCAACGCCATCAACCCCGCCCCGCACACATCATTCGCCATCGCGTCGCACGCGCCGCTGGGTTCTTGTCTTGGCCCGGCCTTCTGCTAGAGAGGACCGAACGCCGGAAGCCAAAAAGGCTCGCGGAACCCCGAGGAAACGTAACGCTCGCGTGATGGCGGCAGTTTCAGACAACCGGGTTAATGCGAACTGAACGGGTAGGCTAAAGTTACGAGAGCGCTGGACATGTCGGTGAAGAAAAAGCCTCTGGTCGTGGTCACCCGCAAGCTGCCGGACAGCATCGAGACGCGCATGCGCGAGCTGTTCGACGCGCGCATCAATCTCGACGACCAGCCGATGACCAGCGAACAGCTGGCGGAAGCGATCCGCACCGCCGACGTGCTGGTGCCCACCGTCACCGACGAAATCACCAAGGAACTGCTCGAGCAGCCCGACATCAAGCTGAAGCTGATCGCCAATTTCGGCAACGGCGTCGACAATATCGACGTGCCCGCCGCCCAGGCCCGCGGCATCACCGTAACCAACACGCCGAAGGTGCTCACCGAAGACACCGCCGACATGACCATGGGGCTGATCCTGGCAGTGCCGCGGCGGCTGATCGAGGGCGCCTCGATCCTCACCGACGGCAAGGACTGGCCCGGCTGGTCGCCAACCTGGATGCTCGGTCGCCGACTCGGCGGCAAGCGGCTGGGAATCATCGGCATGGGCCGCATCGGCCAGGCCGTGGCCCGCCGTGCCCGCGCCTTCGGGCTGCAGATCCACTATCACAACCGCAAGCCGGTGGCCCCGAAGATCGCCGAGGAACTGGGCGCGACCTATTGGGATTCGCTCGACCAGATGCTGGCGCGGATGGACATCATCTCGGTGAACTGCCCGCACACCCCGGCGACCTTCCACCTGCTGTCGGCCCGCCGCCTCAAGCTGGTGCGCAAGGACGCCTATATCGTCAACACCGCGCGCGGCGAGATCATCGACGAAGAGACCCTGACCAAGCTGATCGAATCCGGCGACATCGCCGGCGCCGGCCTCGACGTGTTCGAGCACGAGCCGGCGGTCAATCCCAAGCTGGTGCGGCTGGCCAAGGCCGGCAAGGTGGTGCTGCTGCCGCATATGGGCTCGGCGACCATCGAGGGCCGCGTCGAGATGGGCGAGAAGGTCGTGGTCAACATCCGCGCCTTCCTCGACGGCCACAAGCCGCCGGACCGCGTGCTGCCGGGAATGCTGTAGGGCCCAAAATGCTGCAGCATTGCTGCAGCATTTTCGTCGCCAGTCGCCTGTTTTGCTGCGCAACAAGGTGCAGCATTGAGGAGCGGATCAATCAGGATCGACGTCGCGGGCAGCCGCCCTTGTTCCTCACCAAGCTTTTGAATTGCAAACGAAATTTCGGAATGATGCGCCGCACCATTCGAGGCGCTCCCGCTCCAGTCCGTTGCGGCACGGCTTCATCAATGGCCGATCGGGGATTCCCGCCAGCGACGACAGATGCTGCATTGCACAAAATGCACTTATTGTGCTCCGCAATATAGGGTGTCCTACTCGTGCCCGCTAAGATCCACGATCGTCGGCGCGTCGCCGTTGAGCGGGTTCTCCGGATCCCTTTTGTAGCGCAGCGTCTCGAAGCGCATGGCGCGGGCGTCGACCATCAGCAGGCGACCGACCAGCCCCTCGCCAAAGCCGACGATCTCGCGGATCGCTTCCAGCGCCATCATGGAGCCGAGCACGCCGGCCAGCGCGCCCATGACCCCGGCTTCCTGGCAGCTCGGCACCGTGCCCGGCGGCGGTGGTTCCGGGAACAGGCAGCGCAGGGTCGGGTTGAGTTCCCCTTCGGCATTGCGCTCGAACGGCCGCAGCGTGGTCAGCGACCCGTCGAACTGGCCGAGCGCCGCGGTGACCAGCGGCACGCCGGCGAGATGACAGGCGTCGGACACCAGATAGCGCGTGGCGAAATTGTCGGAGCCGTCGAGCACCAGATCGTAGCCGGAGATCAGCGCCATTGCATTGGCTGCGGTCAGTCGCGTGTCATGCGCGGCGAATTTCACATGCGGATTGAGCGCGTCGACCCGCGCCGCGGCGCTGTCGACCTTGGGCCGCCCGACATCGGAGGTGAAATGGATGATCTGGCGCTGCAAGTTGGACAGCGAGACGTGATCGTCATCGACCACGCCGAGCGTGCCGACGCCCGCCGCCGCCAGATACATCAACACCGGCGCGCCGAGCCCGCCGGCGCCGATCACCAGCACCGACGCCTCCTTCAGCGCCGCCTGGCCGGGGCCGCCGACCTCGCGCAGCACGATGTGGCGGGCATAGCGTTCGAGTTCTTCCGAGCTTAGCATGCAGTGACGCCCATCATTGATATCTCAACACACTCAACCGTCATCCTGAGGCGCTCGCCGTCTTCGGCGAGCCTCGAAGGATGCATGTTCAGTGCTCGTGGCCGCATCCTTCGAGGCCGTCGCAAGAGCGACGGCACCTCAGGATGACGACGCTGGTGACGGTTCCCCTGAACCATCGCCCTGCTGTTGCCGACCCAGCAGATGTGCTTCAATCCGACAACATCAACCACGGGACATGTCATGAGATCGATGCTGGCCGCAACATTGATCGTCGCCTCGGCCCAAGCGGCCGCGGCCCAGACCGTTGCGACGCCGCCGGCGGTGCAGGGCGTCAAGCCGAAGCCGGTGGCCACCGTGCCGGTGCGCCCGGCGCTGCAGACGCCCGCCGACACCGCCAATGCCATGGTGCTGGCGGAGCGCCAGGGCATCCAGTCGGACCTCGCCTGGGTCGGCCAGTACAACGGCGCCATCAATGGCGAAGTCAGCGAGCGCATGGTCGCGGCCATCAAGGGGTTCCAGAAGGACAACGGCGGCAAGCAGACCGGCGTGCTCAATCCGCAGGAGCGCACGCTGCTTTCGGACGCCGCGCGAAAATTGCAGGCCAATGTCGGCTGGAAGACCGTGACCGACATGGTCACCGGCGCGCGGCTCGGCCTGCCGACCAAGCTGGTGCCGCAGCAGAGTTCCGACGCCAATGGCAGCAAGTGGTCGTCGACGTCAGGCACGATCCAGATCCAGCTTGCGCGACGCAAGGAAGCCGGCGTCACCACCGCGAAACTCGCCGAACTTGAGAAGAAGGAACCGGCCGGCCGCAAGATCGAATACAGCGCAATCAAGCCGGACTTCTTCGTGCTGTCGGGCATGCAGGGGCTGAAGAAATTCTACGTGCGCGGCACCTTCAAGGACGCCGAGGTGCGCATCCTCACCATCCTCTACGACCAGGCCACCGAAGGCACCATGGAGCCGGTGGTCATTGCCATGTCGTCGGCGTTCAACGCGTTTCCGGTCGGCGCGCAGGCGGCCTCCGGCCCGCCGCCGCGCAAGAAGGTGGAATATGGCAGCGGCATCGTGGTCAGCGAGGACGGCGCGATCCTCACCGACCGCCAGCTCATCGACGGCTGCATGTCCGTCGTCGTCGCGGGCCAGAATCTGGCGACTCCCGGCAATGCCGATCGCGTCGCCGAGGACAAGGTGCGCGACCTCGCTCTGCTGCGCATCTACGGCGTCCACGGATTGAAACCGCTGGCGCTGGGCAATGCGGCAGCGAAGCCCGCGCTCGACCTCACCGGCATTGCCGATCCGCAGAGCCAGGGCGGCAATGCGGCAGTCAGCACGGTCAAGGCCTCCGTCGCACCGGTCGGCAGCAACGGCGAACTGGCGCTGTCGCCGGCGCCCGGCATCGGCTTTTCCGGCGCCGCCGCGACCGACGCCGATGGCGCCTTCGCCGGCCTCGCGCAGTTGAAGCCGGTGGTGGTCGCAGGCCCTGCCAACGGCGTCGCCACACAGGCAACCCTGGTGCCCGCGGACACGGTGCGCGAATTCCTCAAGACCAATGGCGTGAGCTTTGCCGCGGGCGCCGCGGGCAACGCGAAGGCGTCGATGGTGCGCGTGATCTGCGTGCGCAAGTAACAACCACTTGCAGTGCATCGACAGCAAGCAAAGCATCGAGCGCTGCATACTGCACAGCACGCGACGACTTCAAACGCCTGCCAGACCATACTTTTGATAGCGGAACTATCCAAATCGTTTTGATATCAAAACGGTAGTTCCACGGACCGTAGTCAACCGGAGTATCCTTGCCGCCGGTCTTGCCGCATCGTCAGGACATTGCTGATTCGGACACGCGGCGACCCGTGAATGGTTCTGTAGGTCGGGCCGACACGTCCAGGCAAAATTGAGTCGTACCGCCGAAGGCGGTAGCGGCTCAGGTCTGGCGATACCGCCTCCAATACTCAACCATTCAAGGACCGAACATGCATACGATCGTACTGGCCACCCAAAAGGGCGGCAGCGGCAAGAGCACTCTCTCGATCGGCCTCGCGCTGGCGGCGATCGCGGACGGGCATACCGTTCGCCTGATCGAGACCGACCCGCTGGGCACGCTGTCCAACTGGCAGTCCCGCCGCCCCTATGCCGAACCCCTGGTCGAGCCGATCTACTGCGCCTCGGAACTCGAGCCGCGCCTGCGGCTGCTGGACCAGAGCGGCATCACGCTGACCATCATCGACACCGCCGCCGGTACCAGCGCGGTGACCACCACGGCGATCGGCTGCGCCGACCTCTGCCTGATCCCGTCGCGCCCGAGCGTTGCCGACATCGAGGCCACCGCCTCGACGCTGGGCGCCATCCGCGCCTTCGACAAGGCCTTCGCCTTCGTGCTCAACCAGACGCCTATCCGCGGCCAGCGCATCCAGAACGCGGCCAACAGCCTGGCGGGCGATGACGTGCCCGATCTCACCGGCATCGTCGCGCAACCGTTCATCGTGATGCGCAACGACCACCAGGACGCGCTCGCGGCCGGCCTCGCCGTCACCGAATTCGCCCCGACCGGAAAGTCGTCGGAAGAAATCCGCGGTCTGTGGCAGTGGGTCGCCGACAAGCTCGGCATCGCCGCCCTGGCCGACCTGCAATCGATCGCCGCCGAACTCGATATGTCGGCCGATGTTGTGCCTACGCTGTGGGGCCCCACGCCGACGGACGCAGATACGGTCATTTTCGTTTCCTGAATCCGGCCCCGTTTTCTCCTCGGGACCCGGTACTACCCAACTGCGCGCCTCCTGTCCTTGCGACAGGGGCGCGATTTTTTGACACGACCGTGCACGAAGACTGCGGTCCGTCCCGCAATTCCACGGTGGCGGAACTTCATACTTCGCAGAGGAGCGCCAGAATACCTTCGACGGTGTCAGGCGAATCGATCCGCACCAAGCGGCCGGTCGTCTTGCACGCAACCGAAAGTGACCCATGCCGCACGCCCAGCCCTCCGCCGCCGAACCCGCCGCATCGCTGGACACATGGCTGGCCAGGGACGACGAATGCGTGCGCAAGCTCGCGATGCTGCTGGTGCATCGCGAGAACCGCGACCTCGACGAGGTGGTGGCGCTGATCGCCCGCCTGGCGATTCCGCTCGAATAGGCCGTCTTGTCCGATACGCCTCCCCGCACCGCTGCCGACGAAATCCCGCGACTGCGTAGCGCGCATCTTGCCGTTCGTTGCCGGCCCGTTACACATGCGGGATCGATCACGACCGGTCGGGGCGGGCCAGCCCGAGCGTCGTGACAGCGGCGACACCAGGGGTGCGATCATGACCACGTTGAGCAATCGGGCGGAGCGACTGAAGCAGGGCAAGGCGCTGCGCCGCAAGACGCCTCGCGAGGCCCATGCCGAGTTCAAGGGTCCGCTGGCGCGCAGCGCCGTGGCCATCCTGGCGGAAAGCGATGCCGACCGCGTCCCCGAGCTGGTCCCGGAGCGCTACAAGCGCATGATAGCCAGCCCGTTCGCGTTCCTGCGCGGCGCGGCAGCGATCATGACAACCGATCTGGCCGGCCAGCCGATGGCCGGCATCCCGGTGCAGGCCGGCGGCGACAGCCATCTGATGAATTTCGGCGCCTTCGTCACTCCCGAAGACAACATCCTGTTCGACGTCAACGATTTCGACGAGACGCTGGCCGGCATCGACTTTACCGTGGACGTCAAGCGTCTGGCGGCCAGCGTGGCGGTCGCCGCACTGGCCACCGATGCGTCGCGCAAGCAGTCGCGCGCGCTGGCCGCCAGCACGGTCAAGGCCTATCGCTGGCACATGGCGGCGCTGTCGAAAATGTCGCCGCTGGAAATCTGGCACAGCCGCATCGACCTCGAGGAGGAGATCGGCGCCATCGGCCATGCCGGCCTGCAGCGCAAGCTCGCGTCGATCATCGACAAGGCGCGCGGCGAAGGCCTGGCGCTGGACGACAACTTTCCGCATCTCACCGCCGGCGACGCGCCGCGGATCGTCGACAAGCCGCCGACCATCTTCCACCTGGATTCGCGCCGAGATGCCCATCACCGCATCGATATCGCCGGCGTGCTCGCCAGCTATCGCAAGGACCTGTGGCCGGACCGGCAACGGCTGCTCGACCGCTTCACCCTGCAGGACTTCGCATTCAAGGCGGTCGGCGTCGGCTCGGTGGGGACCTACTGCTACGTCTGCCTGTTCCTCACCGGCGACGGCGAGCCGCTGTTCCTGCAGATCAAGCAGGCGCAAAAGTCGGTGCTGGAACGGCTCGGCGGCAGGCCGTCCTACAAGGGCAACCAGGGCCGCCGCGTCGTCGAGGGTCAGCGCATGATGCAGGCCGCCAGCGACATCTTCCTCGGCTATGCCCGCGATGACGCCTCGGGCCGGGATTTCTACATCCGGACCCTGAAGAACCGCCGGCTCGGCGGTGTCAGCGACATCGGCGAAGGCGAGGCGCTGGCGGACTACGCCGCTCTGTGCGGCCGTACCCTTGCGCGCGCCCACGCGCGCTCCGGCGACGCCGCGATCATCACCGGCTACATGGGCAAGACCGCGGCCTTCGACGACGCCATTGCCGCCTTTGCCATGGCCTATGCCGACCAGACCATCCTCGATCATGCGGCCCTGGTCAAAGCCAGGAATAACAAGTCGCGCAGCAAGACAACGCCCACCCGCAAGAACGCCGGCAAGAAAGCCCGCAAGACGCGCGGCACGAACGCCGGCAAGTCATCGGCATCGCGCAGCAAGGCGCCGTAGTCACGCGAGCACGGAACTTAACGATTGAGAAAGGCGCGCCTCAATACCTTCGTTCAAGGCTGATCGATTCGCGCCGTGCGACCGGTCGGCTGACCCTCGGAATGAAGGTGATCCCATGCCCCACGCCCAGTCCTCCCAGGCCGACACCCTCGCTCCGCTGGCCAGCTGGCTGTCCAGCGACGACGAATGCGTGCGCAAGCTGGCCATGTTGCTGGAGCATCGCGAAACCCGGGATCTCGATGAAGTCGTGGCGCTGATCGGCCGTCTCGCGGTGCCGCTAGAATAGCAGCGTTTTCCCTTGAGTCGGATTCCATTCGCTTGAACCGTGTCCCGGACGCAGTGCTATGCGCCTCCGTCAGAAGGCGTCATGCACTGCAGAGCCGGGACCGCCACGCACTCGGGAGTTTGGTACGGTCCCTGGGTCTGCGGAGCGGCATAAGAATGCCGTACCGCGTCCGGGACACGATGATCCGGTTCAATCTTGATGGATCAGACTCTAAGCCGAGCTATGCCGGCACGCTGCCCTTCACCGCATTGGCGAAGGCCGCGTAGCTGACCCGGCCCGAAGCATCCTCGGTGAGATGCGCGCGGACGCGTGCTTTCAACTCGGCGAGCACGTCCGGGTCCATCGCCGCTACCGTCGGCTTCACCGTGGTGCCCGCGGTCGAGGCCGACCAGAAATCCTCGAAGTCGTCGTAACTACGCGTCACATCGATGCGGCGGGTTTCGACCTCGCGCAGGCCCGCCGCACGCCACAGCCGCTGCAGGTTCTCGCTGCGCGACGCATCCATGCTCGGCGGCATCGACGGCACGAAGCCCATGGCGCGCAACTCGCGCATCACCGGTTCGAGCGGAAAGCCGCCGCCGTCCATGTCCCACGCATAGGCCGCCACCATGCCGCCCGGTTTCACCACCCGCGCCATTTCGGCGACGCCTTTCGCCGGATCGGGCACGAAGAAGATCACCAGCGCCATCACCGCGACATCGAATGCCTTGTCGGCGTAGGGCAGCGCCATGGCGTCGCCGAGCTGAAACACGGCGGGACGCGCCGCGGCGCGGGTGCGGGCAAAGGCGATCTGCCCCTCGGAGGGATCGATGCCCTGGATCTCCGCCGGTGCGCAGCGCTGCACGATCGCCTCGGTGAAGGCGCCGTTGCCGCAGCCGACATCGACCCAGCGCAGGCCGGGCGACGGCTTCAGCCAGTCCAGAAAGATATCGCCGGCAAGCCGGCTCCACAGTCCCATCATCCGCTCATAGGCGGCACCGTCGTTGAAGCGGATGGAAGCGTCGTTCATCGGCTGAATCCCTGCATGGCCTGGCGGTCCCGGCAACGGCGTAGTCCTGCCATGTCCGGCACCGGACTGTCGAGCTGCGCCCCAGAGTCCGCTCTACGATATTTGAGCCCGCCACGACGCGGCACCGACCTCTTCCTGCCCGCCGGAGGGCGCCGCACAGGATATAAACACCGTTAATCGGACGCTAAACGGTTCCCATAAAATTAACGCTCTTCGACTAGCGTGCAACGCAGCAACGGCAGTCGCCATGCAATTTATTCATTTGCAGAATGCACGGATAGATTATGCGAATCGGATTTCATTGCCGTGTTGGCAGCCTGCTCAACGGCGCTTTCCTTGGCCTGACCGCAGTGGTGGTCGTTCTGCTCGGTCTGCGGCTCGTCACGAATTTCGGCGATATGACCGCCGCGAGCCGACTGGTCACACTTGCCGAGGCCGACCGCACGGTCTTCAACACCATGCAGGTGCTGCGCCTGTCGCGCGGCGAGGCTCAGACCGTCTTGCTGAATCTGGACGATCCCTCGGCAAAACTCGCTGAGCTGCGCGCGCGAGGGACGACGAAATATTTGGAGGCCGTCGCGGTTCTCCCGCGCATCGGCGGTGCCGCGCTGGATGCCCTGGTGGCCGATCTGCGAACGCGCTGGAGCGAGACCGAGCAGAAGTGGCAGGAACTCGGCGCGGCCGCCGCGAAGCCGAAGCCGACCCGCAAGGTTGCGGATACCGACGTCTGGTACAAGTCGACGACCCGCGTGCTCGACAATCTGAACGACGCATCGCTCCGTGTCGCGGCCGAGGCGCGACTTGCCGATCCCTATGTGGCGGAGCTGGTCGCGGCGCGTCAGACCGCCTGGAGCATCCGCGAGGCAGCCGGCTCCGAATGCTCGGCGCTGCGCGGCAGCGTCGCTGCGAATGAACCCCTGTCACCTGCCAACCTCTCCACCATCGGGCGGTTGCGCGGCGCCGACGAGGCCGGCTGGAGCGCGCTCAAGGGCCTGATGGTCCGCAGCGACGTCCCGCCGCAACTGGCGAGCGCGGTGACCGCCGGCGAACGTGATTTCAGCGGCTCGATGGCCGCGCGCGACGCCGTCTATCGCGAGCTCGGCAAGGGATCGGCATCGTCGGTCACCCCGGCGCAATGGACGACGCTGTGCAACGCGCCGTTCGAGCCGATCATGGCGGTTGCGCGGACTGCGCTGGACCTGATGCAGCAGCGCGCCGAAACACAATACGACGCGGCGCGGTTTGCCCTCGTCGCCACCATCGCGGTGACGCTGCTGATGCTGTCCGCGGCGGCGCTGGTGCTGCGGCTGATCCGTCGGCGCGTGATCCAGCCGGTCAGGACCCTGAACGAGGCCATCGGACATTTGTCGCGGCACGAATACGAGGCTCCGGTGCCGCAGGTCGGCGACGACGACGAATTTTCGGCCATGGCCGAGACCCTGGAATCGCTGCGCCTGGGCACCATCACGTCCGAACTGGCCAACGCCGAGCGCCAGGCCGCCCAGGCCAATGACATCGAACGGGCGACGCGTCTCGGCGTCCTGTGCCGCGACTTCCAGGCATCGGTCGGCCGCACGCTCGATACGGTGGCCGGGGCCAACCAGCAGATGGTTGTCGCCGCCGATGCCATGACCGAGACGGCAACCGACGCGACGCGCCGCACCGACGAGATCGCGCGCGCCGTGCAGCAGGCCGCGGAGAGCATCAATTCGGTGGCCGGAGCATCGGAAGAGATGCGCACCTCGCTTGCGGAAGTCTCGACCAAGGTCGAGCAGTCCTCGAAACTGTCGGCCGACGCGGTCGGCGAGGCCGAGGCCACCAACCGCAACGTGGCGCGGCTGTCGGTGGCCGCCGCCGAAATCGGCCAAGTGGTCGGCGTCATCACCACCATCGCCGCGCAGACCAACCTGCTGGCGCTCAACGCGACGATCGAGGCCGCGCGCGCCGGCGAGCACGGACGCGGCTTCGCCGTCGTCGCCGGCGAAGTCAAATCGCTGGCGTCGCAGACCGCCACCGCCACCGGTCAGATTACCGCGCAGGTGTCGGCCATCCAGGCCGCCACGGAGTCGGCGGTGCTCGCCATGGACGGCATCGGCGCGCGCATCCGCGAGGTCGACGGGCTGACCGGGGCCATCACCCAGGCCATCCAGGGCCAGGTCAACGCCATGAACCAGGTGTCGCGCGACGCCCAGGAAGTTGCGCTGCTGACCGACCGCGTCTCTACCCAGATCAACGAGGTGCGGGCCGCAGCGGCCGGTACCGTCGCCGCGGCCGGCCAGGTGCGCCAGACCACCGACGATCTCGGCCGCCAGTCCGGCCATTTGTCGCTGGAAATCGAGCGCTTCATCGCCGGCGTGGGATGAGCCGGGCGATGCCGGCGATCAGACCGGCCGGATCAGGCGAAGCGCCTCGTCGAGCAGATGCGGCGTATGCTTGCCCGGCGACGTCAGGCAGGCGCGTTCGAAATAGTCGGTGAGCGCCGGACGGAATGACGGATGCGCCGCGTTGGCGATGATGATCCGCGCCCGCTGCTTGGGCGACAGGCCGCGCAGATCGGCAAGGCCGTTCTCGGTGACCAACACCTGCACGTCATGCTCGGTGTGGTCGACATGGGTGGCCATCGGCACGATCGATGATACCGATCCCTGCTTGGCCGTCGACGGCGTCATGAAGATCGACAGATAGGCGTTGCGGGCGAAGTCGCCGGAGCCGCCGATGCCGTTCATGATGCTGGTGCCGCGGATGTGGGTCGAATTCACGTTGCCATAGATATCGGCCTCGATCATCCCGTTCATGGCAACCACGCCGAGCCGCCGGATCACCTCGGGATGGTTGGAGATTTCCTGCGGCCGCAGCACGATGCGGTCGCGCAGCTGTTCGAGTTCACGGTTGAACACGCCGGCCGCTTCCGCACTGAGCGACAAGGCAGTGGCGGAGGCGAGCACCATGCGGCCGGAGCGGATCAGATCCAGCATGCCGTCCTGCAGCACCTCGGTATAGGCCGTGAGCCCGGAGAACGGGCCATCCTCCAGCCCGGCCATGACGGCATTGGCAACGTTGCCGACGCCGGATTGCAGCGGCAGTAGTTCGGGCGGCAGCCGGCCGCGCTTCACCTCGTGGCCGAGAAACTCCAGGATATGCCCGGCGATGGCTTTCGACACCGTGTCCGGCGGCGCGAAGCTGGTGTCGCGGTCCGGCGCATCGGTCTCGACCACCGCGATGACCTTGGCGGGATCACAGCGAAAGGTGGTCTCCCCGATGCGGTCGCCCGGCGCCAGGATCGGGATGGGCGTGCGGTGCGGCGGCAGCCTTGTGCCATAGTAGATGTCGTGCATGCCCTGCATCGCAGGGTTCATCGCCGTGTTCACTTCGAGGATGATGCGGTCGGCCTGGTCGAGCCAGGTCTTGTTGTTGCCGATCGAGGTCGACGGCACCAGCCGGCCGTCGGGCAGGATCGCGGCGACCTCGACCACCGCGACATCGAGATGACCGAGAAAGCCGAACCAGACGTGCTGCGCCACATGGCTGAGATGGATGTCGATATAGTCCATGGTGCCGGAGTTGATGCGCTCGCGGGTGATCGGGTCGGACTGGTAGGGCAGTCGCAGCTCGATGCCGTTGACCTTGGCCAGCGCGCCATCCAGTTCCGGCGCGGTCGAAGCCCCCGTCCACATCCCGATCCGGTACGGCTCGCCACGCCCGTGGGCGTCCTCGATGCGGCGGGCGAGCGCCTGCGGAACGGCCTTCGGATAGCCCGATCCGGTAAAGCCGCTCATGCCCACATTGGCACCGTGCGGCACCAGCGCCGCGGCATCGTCGGCGGACATGAGCTTTGCCCGAAACGCCGACGACATGATCCGCGCTCTGCCACCCGCCATGGAACCTCCCTGAGAGAAAAACGTCGCCCGACGGCCGGCCTGGCCGGCATCGGCGAACATCCCGTCCTTTAGGGGGCATGCCGACACAGGCATTTGACCTGCCGCAATTGCTTGTCGCGCATCGCATGCTCTGTTGCGCGGACGGGCGAAAATTATGTCGAGGTTGGTCGGCGGGGGCTGACGATGAACATCAAGATCATCATTGCGCTTCTGATCATCGGCACGCTGCTGTTGGCGGCGGACACTCCTCCCTCCGGCCGGACACCTCGTAACGGGCTGCGCCCTAATTCTTCATCGTCATGATGAAGGCGGCGATGTCGCGGGCATCGTTTCGGCTGAGCGGTGGATTGGGCATGGTGGCGTGCGGCATCATCAGGAACGCCGCGGCGGGGTGGCCCGCGACGACCGCGATCAGCGCGGCCAGCAGACCCCATACCGGTTTGCGTTTCATGCGAGACTCCTTGCAGCGGGCTCACAGGGTGCATCGAAACCGCGGTCCGCGGATTGACCAGGGTCAACACCAGGTCCTCAGAGCCGTACGGACGAACCGTCCCCCTGGCAGCGGCGTCACGAAACTTTCAGCTCTCCCGCGCGTCTATTGCGCATAGCATAGTGCCAGACGCGACCGACGTGGGGGATGCCGTGCACGGCAGCAAGTTACCGGAACAGGCCCCGCGCGAGGCCGGCGTCATCGCCTCCAGCGTCTACGCCAACGGTCGGCGCGTGGCCGACATTCCCGTCGAAGAGGCGAAGGCCTGGTCGCAGAAGCCCGGCCACGTGGTGTGGATCGGGCTGTTCGAGCCCAGCACCACTTTGCTGGAAAAAATCCGCGTCCAGTTCGACCTGCATCCGCTGGCCATCGAGGACGCCTCGAAGGCGCACCAGCATCCCAAGGTCGAGCAATATGGCGAGGCGCTGTTCATCGTCGCGCGCACCGCGCAGATGGTCGACGGCGCAATCGGCTTCGGCGAGACGCACATCTTCGTCGGCCGCGGCTATGTGGTCTCGGTGCGCCACGGCGCCTCGGCCTCCTACGCCGCGGTGCGCCAGCGCTGCGAGGCCTGCCCGACGGTGCTGACCCGCGGCGAGGACTACATCCTCTATGCGATCATCGATTTCATCGTCGACAACTACCTGCCGGTGATCGAGGCGATCCAGGCGGAGGTCGAGCAGCTCGAGGACCGCGTGCTGCAGCGCAAGCTGCATCATTCGGAGTTCGAGCGTCTCTACAAGCTGCGCCGCGAACTGCTGAAGCTGCGCCGTGCCGTCGGTCCGCTGGTCGACGTCTGCCACCGGCTCGAACATTCCGACGTGGTGCTGGTCGATCCCGAGATGCGGCCGCTGTTCCGCGACGTGCTCGATCATATCAACCGGGCCCAGGAAGACATCGACGCGCTGCGTGAGGTGCTGGCCTTCGCCTTCGAGGCCAGCCTGATGTCCGGCCAGTCCGAGCAGAACGAGATCACCCGCCGCCTCGCCGCCTGGGCCGCGATCCTCGCGGTGCCCACCGCCGTGGCCGGCATCTACGGCATGAACTTCGAGCACATGCCGGAGCTGAAATGGGCCTACGGCTACTATATGGTGCTCGGCGGCATCGCCTCGATCTGCGGCTTCCTGTATTATCGCTTCCGGCATTACGGCTGGCTGTGAGCGCGCCGGACGAGTTCACGACGCCCGGGCCGTCATTCGCCGGCGACGAGCGCCCCGCGTACGGGCGCTGCGCCCTGCCGGAGTTTCCGCCGCGACAGATAGAGCAAGAACCCCGTCACCATGAACAGCGGCATCAACGCCGCCGCCAGCATGAACAGCAGCCGGCCGGGCCAGCCGAGAATGGCGCCGCTGTGAATATCGAGCACGCTGGCCAGCACGCGCTCGCCGGGCGGCTTGTCGGCATACAGCTCGGCCGACAGCACGCGGCCGCTGGCGGCATCAATGCGGAATTCGTCGCGGGAGCCCTCGTGCCATGAGCCGCGCGCCCAGGACCGCACGCGCACAGCCGTGCCTTGCGGCGGCAGCGTCAGTTGCGCCGTTGCGTAGCGGTCGCCCTGCTCGCGCAGGAACGTCGACCACACCCGATCGAAGGAAGGCACCGGCGCTTCGGCATTTGCCGGGCGCGGCGGCGCCTTGGGTTGCATCTTCGTCGCCGTCGCCGGCCGGCCGAGCAGCCAGGTGGCGCCGTCCTTGTACCAGTCGAACGACCACCACAACCCGGTGAGCGCGATCACCAGATAGATCGGCAGCACCCAGGTGCCGACCACCGAATGCAGCGACCACTGGAAGCCGCGGCCGCGCATGGCGAAATTCGGCTTCAGCCAGGTCTTGATGCTGCGGACCCGGCGCGGCCAGCGCAGCACCAGGCCGGAGACCAGCATGACGAACAGCGAGATGGCCACCACGCCGGTGATCGTCCGGCCGACGCCCTTGCCGTCGCCGGGCAGCAGCAGCCAGCGGTGCAGCTTGCGCACGGTGGCGAAGAAGTCCTCGCCGCGCGGCGCACCGAGCAGACGGCCGTCGGCGGGATCCACATAGACCGAGGACGGTCGCGCCCCGTCGCCGCCACGCGCAAAACGGATGCGCGCTGCGACCGACGGATCGCTGGACAGCGTCACGGCGGACACCTTGCCGAGATCCTGCGTCGCCTGCAGCCGCGCCACCAGCGCATCCGGCGTCAGCATCGGCGCGCCGCGCGCCTCGACCTTCATGATATCGGCATTCATGAAGGCGCCTATCTCGTCCTCGAAACTCATCGTCGCGCCGGTCAGCCCGATCACCGACAGCACCAGTGCAACGGCCAGCCCGATCACGGAATGGACCTGCAGCAGCGCAGCCTTGACCGGACGATGGCTCATGGCGCGCGCCTCGCGCCGGCGATGCCGCTGCGCGCCGGCATCAGAACGCCACCGTCGCCGACAGCGAGAACCGCCGGGCATCGCCGACCGCAACGTAGATCGAACTCGCCGCGGACGGGTAATACACCTTGTCGAAGATGTTCTTGACGTTCAGCTGATAGGTCACCGGCAGATTTTGGTATTTCGTTTCATAGGTCGCGAAGGCATCGGCGACGGCGTAAGACGGCAGCACGAAACTGTTGGCGGCATCACCCGGCCTGTCGCCGACGTAGTGGCCGCCCGCGCCGAGTCGCAGCCGGCCGGGCAGCGTGGTGCCGAAGTCGTAGACCAGATACAGCGAGCCGGTATTGAGCGCCACGTTCTGCAGCGCATTGTCCTTGAACACCGGATCTTCGGTGACGCGCGCGTCGGTGTAGGCATAGCTGCCGATCATGCTCCAGCTGTCAGTCAGCTTGCCGGTGACATCCACCTCGACGCCGCGCGAGCGCACCTTGCCGGCGGCGCGGGCCTCGAGCAGGCCGGTGCCGGTGTTGAGCTGCGTCACCAGTACGTTCTTCTTCTCGATGTCGTACAGCGCCACGGTGCCCGACAGCCGCTTGTTGATGTCGAACCGGACGCCGGTCTCCCACTGGGTGCCTTCCTCCGGCGGGAGGTTGGAGCCGACCACGAAATTCGCGAGGCTCGACGAGAACGCGGCGATGGTCGAGGTCGGCTTCAGTGACTGCGTATAGCTGGCATAGAGCGAGACCTGGTCGGTGAGCTTGTAGATGATGCCGCCGAGCGGCAGCACCTTGTCGCCCGTGAGGTCGGTGTTGGTGACGAACGGCCGGCCCTTGCCGGCCAGTTGCTCGAACTGCATGTAGCGGACGCCGCCGACCAGCGCGAGCTGGTTGGTCAGATGCAGCGTGTCCTGGAAGAACAGCGCGCGGGTCGCGAGCTTGTCGGTCTGCTCGCTGTCGGCGGGCGAGACCGTGGTGCCCGGCGAGATCAGGCCGTAGACGGGATTGTAGACGTTGAACACGCTGGACACGTTCTGGCGGTACAGGTCCTTGCGGTAGATCACGCGGTACTGCGCGTCGCCGCCGAACAGCACTTCATTGCGCATCTCGCCGAGCCAGAAGCCGCCCTGCACATAAGCGGTGCCGTAGCTGTCCTGCGACAGCGAGCCCCCGGTGCCGTCATTGCTGCGGGTCGCGACACCGGTCACCGGATTGACCGCCGTGGTGCGCAGCTGGTTGGCGGCGGAGGTCTCGGCATTGTAGCTGTAGGCGGCGTTGAGCTTCCAGTCGGCATTGAACCGGTGTTCGACCGAGGCCTGGATCAGGTCGGAGACGCCCCAGGTGTTGTCGAAGGGCTCGTCGATGCGGCGCGTCGCCGGAATGGCGAGCGGCTGCTTGGTGCGGGTATCGAGCAGCGTGCCGCGGTCGAACGGATAGAGGAACTCGCGGTGCTCGAAATTGAGATGCACCGTGGTGGCGTCGCCATACCAGGCCAGCGACGGCGCGATCAGGGTCTCCCGGGTACGGCCGAAATTGCGCCAGTAGTCCTCGTTGACGCCGTAGGCGATGAAACGATAGGCGAGGCCGTCCTTACCGATCGGCCCGGTCAGATCGAACGCGGCATTCCCGCCGTCCTTGCCGCCGCCATAGGTCGAACCCATCACCGAGACGGAACCGTGCTGATAGAGGTCCGGACGCTTGCTGATGGTGTTGACCACGCCACCGGGATCGATGACGCCGTAGAGCATCGAGGCCGGGCCCTTCAGCACCTCGACGCTCTCCACCGCCGCATTGAGCGACCGGCTTTGCACCAGCGGCATGCCGTTGCGCATGATCGAGCCGTCGCGATTGTCGCCGAAACCGCGCCGCATCACCGCGTCCATGCTGCCGCCCAGCGTATTGGCCTGGGTGACGCCTGATATGTTGACCAGAGCGTCGTCGAGGTTGCGCGGCAACTGGTCCTTGATGACCTGTTCGGGCACAACGTTGACGGTCTGCGCGGCGTCGAGCGGCGAAGTGACGCCGCGCAGGGTGGTCGCGCTGGGCATCGCGCGATAGCCGAGAATCTGTTCGTATTTCGCCGCAGCCGCGGCGATGGCGCGTTCCGTCGGCGTCGGCTCCGCAGCCTCAATGTTTCGGGTCTGCCGGCGCGCCGCCGCGCGCGATGCGCTGCGGACGGGCGCCGCGGCCGCCTGCGCCGGCCGCTTCTTCTGCGTCGGTGCATCCACGGTCACGGCGGGCAAGGCAACGCCCGATTGCGCCTGCGCCACCGCCGCGCCCGATGACAGGTCGCCCAGCAGGAACGCTGCCCCCGCCAGCAACGGCGCGCGGCGGCTGAAGGAATGTCGAAGCCTGCCGTCGCGGCGCGCTGCTTGGGTGGTCACGTCGTTCACTTCCAAATCCGGGATCAATCGTCGTCGCTGCGTCTACCAGCCGCGCGGCCGTAAATGAACAAGGCAGGATTTGAATCGCTCTAAGGCGAGGGGCAGATGAAGGAACTGCGAGGTCACGCCACCGCATCGTGAGCCGCATGCGGCGATTGTGAAAACGACCGGAGTTTGTTGAGAGGCGGCGGCGCCAACAGCTGCGACGGTTCTGCCGAGCCGTTTCCACAAACTACGCCGTCATCCTGAGGCGTCGTCGCGCAGCGACGGCCTCGAAGGATGGGCCGCAGGCACCCGGCGCCGCATCCTTCGAGGCTCGCCAAGAGGCGAGCGCCTCAGGATGACGACGGAGAGTTCCACACAATCCGCTCACCTGACACCGCGACCGTTGACGCCCGTTCAGCGCGCCCTTCCCTTGGGTGATCGACCAGAAGGCAGGACTGGAAATCGTGCCAGTCCTGGCACATGCTGCGGCCTATGCCACGGAGGCGCCGATGGCCGATCCACGCCGCGTCAAGCTATTCCGGATTGGCCGCCACCAGGCCGTCCGTATCCCCGTTGAATTCGAATTGCCCGGCGATAAGGCGATCATGCATCGCGATGGCGACCGACTGGTAATCGAGCTGGTACGCAAACGCGGCTTGCTGGCGCTGCTCGACAGCATGGAGCCGTTTACTGAACCGTTCCCAGACGTCGACGAGGGACTGGCGCCAGTACGGGGCAACATGCTTTGAGCCGTTTCCACAGACACGCCGTCATCCTGAGGCGCCGTCGCGCAGCGACGGCCTCGAAGGATGGGCCGCGAGCGCCCGTGGCCGGCCAGTCGCAGCAGAACGAGATCACCCGCCGCCTCGCCGCCTGGGCCGCGATCCTCGCAGTGCCCACGGCCGTCGCCGGCATCTACGGCATGAACTTCGAGCACATGCCAGAGCTGAAATGGGAATACGGCTACCACACGGTGATCGGCGGCATCGCGGCGATCTGCGGATTCTTGTATCTGCGGTTCCGGCATTACGGGTGGCTGTAAGCCGCAAGCTGCGAAACAAAAAGCGCTTGCTTTACAGCGGCATCCGCAAGTCGAGCGGCCCGCTCGGCAGGAATTCGCCGGCATAGGTGCGGCGGTGGATTTCCTCGGCGGTGGCGCCCGCCGCTCGCGCTTCCAGCAGACGGTCGCCGTCGAAGGCGACTCCGATCGGGTTGGCGGCAAATTCGGGCGAGGTCCTCATCCATTGCGTGGAGAGCTCCCAGTCGCCGAACGTATCGCATTGAAGTTCGACGCTGTTGCCGTCGGGATCGACGTAATAGATCGACAGCGTCATGCCATGGTCGAGCGCCATGTGCGGCTCGATGCCGTCCTCCTTGAGACGCGCATAGGTGTCGAGCAGGCCATCCATGTCGGCGAATTCGAAGGCGATGTGATGCAACCCGGTGTGCGCCAGTTTAGCGGGATCATCGGAGATCGCAGGGCTGGCAAGCAGAGCCAGCCGATGGTTGGCACTATCATTGCTCAGCCAGGTGCCGCCGGGAAACGCAAAATGCACGTTCATGCCGGCAACAACGCCGTACCACGCAACCATGTCCTCCATGCGCGTGGTCTTTAGCGTCACGTGATGAAGCTGCGGAATGTGAATGGGATGACGGATCATCGTTTTCTCCGGATAGCGACGCTCATTGGACGGCGTCGCGGATCACAGGGATAGTATTACGGATCGATGCGCCGAATTCCAGAGGCCTGTAGCGTCCTGCTGCCGCCAATTGCCCGGATGCCTTGCATCGAATCGTTACCGAACGTCACTTATTTCTGACACTTCGGGCACCAGAACGTCGAGCGCCCGTTCTGCACGAAGCGTTTGACGATGCCGCCGCAGCCGTCGGTCTGGCACGGCTCGCCTTCGCGGTCGTAGACCTGGAACGAGTGCTGGAAGTAGCCGAGCTCGCCGGAGGTCTGGCGGTGATCGCGCAGCGACGAGCCGCCGGCCTTGATCGCCTGGTTCAGCACGGCGTGGATCGCCTCGACCAGTTTGGCGGCGCGCTCGGTGGGCTCGCCCTTCTTGGTCGACAGCGTCGCGGCCAGCCGGCGCGGCGACAGATGCGACCGGAACAGCGCCTCGCAGACATAGATATTGCCGAGGCCGGCGACCACACGCTGGTCGAGCAGCGCGGCCTTCAGGCTGACCTTCTTGCCGGCCAGGGCTGACGCCAGCATCGCTGCGTCGAAGGCGTTGCCGAGCGGCTCGGGGCCAAGGTCCTTCAGCAGCGGTTCGTTCTCGATCTCGCTGCGGGCGAAAATCTTCATGAAGCCGAAGCGGCGCGGGTCGTTGTAGATGATCGAGACCCCCGACGACATGTGCAGCACCACGTGGTCGTGGGCGCGCTCGTCGCTGCGCGGATGGTGGAACGCGCCGGGCATCGCTTGCGTGCCGTCGGACACCACGCGAAACGAGCCGGACATGCCCAGATGCATCAGCAGCACGTCGCCGGAATCGAGGTCCGCCAGCAGGTACTTTGCCCGGCGGCCGAGGCTGGTGACCGTGCGCCCGGTCAGCCGGGCGGCGAGATCCGGCTGGAAGGCAAACCGCAGGTCGGGCCGGCGCAGTTCGACGCGGTCGATGCGAAAACCCTCCATGGCCGGCTGCAGGCCGCGGCGGACGGTCTCGACTTCGGGGAGTTCGGGCATGCTTCTATGTCATTCACCTTGAGACGGGGACGTGATAGCGCCATTGCGGCGGCCACGCTATGGTCCGCCGCGATGAGGCTTTTGGATGAAAACCATGGATAAGGGCGGCGAAACCACCCATTTCGGCTTCCGGGACGTCCCCGTGGACGACAAGCAGACGCTGGTGAACGACGTGTTCCACAGCGTGGCGAAGCGCTACGACCTGATGAACGACCTGATGTCGATGGGGCTGCATCGCGTCTGGAAGGATGTGATGATCCAGGCGCTCAACCCGCCGCGGAATGACGCGCCGTTCGCGCTGCTCGACGTGGCCGGCGGCACCGGCGACATCTCGTTTCGCGCGGCCAAGGCCTCCGGCTATGGCTTCCACGCCACCGTCTGCGACATCAATTCGGGGATGCTGGACGTCGGCCGCGAACGCGCCATCGCCCAGCACTTCGACGACCGCGTCGATTTCATCGAGGGCAATGCCGAAGAACTGCCGTTTCCCGACAAGAGCTTCGACGCCTACACCATCGCCTTCGGCATCCGCAACGTGCCGCGCATCGACCGCGCGCTCGCTGAAGCCTATCGCGTGCTGAAGCCCGGCGGCCGCTTCCTGTGCCTGGAATTCTCCGCCGTCGACATCCCCGGCCTCGACAGGATCTACGACCTGTTCTCGTTCAAGCTGATCCCGCCGATGGGCAAGGCGGTGACCGGCGACGCCGAATCCTACCAGTATCTGGTGGAATCGATCCGCAAGTTTCCCAGGCCCAACATTTTCTCGGAGATGATCCGCAGCGCCGGCTTTTCCCGCGTCAATCATCAGAGCCTGTCCGGCGGCATCGTCGCCCTGCATTCGGGCTGGCGTTTGTGATCTCTGCCATCACCCACATGGCGCGGCTCGCCCGCGCCGGTTTCGTGTTCGCGCGCGAAGGCGTGTTCGGCGTCGTCGATCCCTCCTTGGTGCCGCCGCCCGGCCAGCTCGCGCTGCGCATCGCCCGGCTGATCGAGCGGCCGGGCGTCAAGTCCGGCCCGCGGCTGTCGCGCGCGCTGACGCGGCTCGGCCCGGCCTATCTCAAGCTCGGACAGTTTCTGGCAACGCGGCCCGACGTGGTCGGCGTCGCCATGGCCCGCGATCTCGAAAGCCTGCAGGACCGGCTGCCGCCGTTCTCCATGACCGAAGCCGAAGGCGTGGTCGCGGCGTCGCTGGAACGCCCGGTGGCGCAGCTGTTTACCAGCTTCGGCCCGCCGGTGGCGGCGGCCTCCATCGCCCAGGTGCATCGCGCCGAGGTCGAGCACAGAGGCGCGCGCCGCTCCGTCGCGGTCAAGGTGCTGCGGCCGAATGTTGCCGCGCGCTTCCGCCGCGACCTCGGCGATTTCTTCTTCGTCGCCAACAAGGCCGAGCAGTTCTCAGCCGAGGCGCGCCGGCTGCGGCTGATCGAGATCATCAATATCATGTCGCGCTCGGTCGCCATGGAGATGGACCTGCGGCTGGAAGCCGCCGCTCTGTCGGAGATGGCGGAGAACACTCGCGACGATCCCGACTTCCGCGTGCCGCAGGTCGACTGGGACCGCACCTCGCATAACGTGCTCACCATGGAATGGATCGACGGCATCGCGCTGAACGATCACGAGCGGCTCGCGGCGTCGCAGGTCGACCTGCCCGATCTCGGCCGCAAGGTGATCCAGAGTTTTCTGCGCCACGCCCTGCGCGACGGCTTCTTCCACGCCGACATGCATCCCGGAAACCTCTTTCTGGATGACTCCGGCCGCCTCGTCGCCGTCGACTTCGGCATCATGGGCCGGCTCGGCATGAAGGAACGTCGCTTCCTCGCCGAGATCCTGCTCGGCTTCATCACCCGCGACTATCGCCGCGTCGCCGAAGTGCATTTCGAGGCCGGCTACGTGCCCGCACATCACTCGGTGGAGAATTTCGCCCAGGCCATCCGCGCCATCGGCGAGCCGATCCACAACCGCACGGCCGAAGAAATTTCCATGGCCAAGCTGCTGACCCTGCTGCTCGAGGTCACCGGCCTGTTCGACATGCGCACGCGGCCGGAGCTGATCCTGCTGCAGAAGACCATGGTGGTGGTCGAGGGCGTCGCGCGCAGCTTCGATCCGAAGCTCGACATCTGGAAGGTCGCTGACCCCGTGGTCCGCGAATGGATCGAACGCAACCTCGGACCGCTCGGCAAGATCCAGGGCGCCATGTCCGGCGCCGGCGAACTCGGTCGCATCGTCTCCGGCCTGCCGGCGATCGCGACGCGCGCGGTGGCGGCGCTCGAGCAGCTGGAAGAGATGAGCCGCAACGGGATGCGGCTCGACGCCGAAACCATCGCAGCGATTGCCCGGGCACGGGCACGGCAGTCGCGCTGGCGCACCGTCGGCATCTGGGTCATCGCGCTGACCTTCATCGGCATCCTCCTGTCGGTGCGCTGACGCCGAATTGATTGCAGTGCTTTCATTATGTGATAGCATTGCAATCAAACGACGGTGGATGCGACCATGGCCAGCCTGACAATCCGGAAACTCGACGACGCCATCCGCGACGAATTGCGGCTCCGCGCCGCCCGCAACGGCCGGTCGGTGGAGGACGAGGTGCGGGTGATCCTGCGCGACGCGTCGCAAAATCGCCCCGGGTTTGCCGCAACGCCGTCGCAAGAAATTTCGACCCCGAACGACGCCCCGCCGCAGCCCCGGAACGTGACCGGCCAGCCCCGCGTCACCCTGATCATCGGCGGCGGCATCGCCGCCTACAAGGCGCTCGACCTGATCCGGCGGCTGAAGGAGCGGCACATCCATGTCCGGGTGGTGCTGACCCGCGCCGCAACCCAATTCGTCACCCCGCTCGCGGCCTCCGCCCTGTCCAACGAGCGCTGCTACACCGACCTGTTCGATCCGCAGAGTGAATTCGACGCCGGCCACATCCGCCTCGCGCGCGAATGCGATCTCGTGATCGTCGCGCCGGCGACCGCCGACCTGATGGCCAAGATGGCCAATGGCCATGCCGACGACCTCGCCACCGCGACGCTGCTCGCGTCCAATCGCCCGATCCTGCTGGCGCCGGCGATGAATCCGCTGATGTGGAACAACGCCGCCACCCGCCGCAACGTCGCGCAGTTGCAGCGCGACGGCATCGCGATGATCGGCCCCAATGCCGGCGAGATGGCCGAAGCCAACGAAGCCGGCACTGGCCGCATGGCCGAGCCGACGGAGATCGCCAACGCCGCCGATGCGATGCTGCGACCGCCGCAGGCGCAGCCACTCAAGGGCCGGGGCGTGCTGATCACCGCAGGCCCCACCCACGAGCCGATCGATCCGGTGCGCTACATCGCCAATCGCTCCTCCGGCAAGCAGGGCTATGCCATCGCAGCTGCGGCGGCCGCGGCCGGCGCCGAGGTGGTGCTCGTGTCGGGTCCAGTGGAATTGAAGGATCCCGCTGGTGTGACGGTGACGCGGGTCGAATCCGCGCGCGACATGCTCGCCGCTGTCGAAGCCGCTCTGCCCGTCGATATCGCGATCTTCGCCGCCGCCGTCGCCGATTGGCGCGTGGTCAGCGAGGGCGCGCAAAAGCTGAAGAAGGATGGCAAGGCGCTGCCGCCGCTGCAGCTCACGGAGAATCCCGATATCCTCGCGACGGTTTCGAAGCTGCACGACAACCGGCCGCCGCTGGTGATCGGCTTTGCCGCAGAAACCGAACACCTCATCGACAATGCGAAAGCCAAGATCGCGCGCAAGGGCTGCGACTGGATCGTCGCCAACGATGTCTCGCCTGCGACCGGTATCATGGGCGGCGACCGCAACACCGTGCATCTGTTGACGCGCAACGACGACGGCGACATCGGCGTTGATTCCTGGCCGGCGATGAGCAAAGAGCAGGTCGCGACAGCCTTGGTCGCGCGCATCGCCGAAACCGTCACGAAAGAAAAGTCATGAGCGCCCCCGTCATCGTCGATGTCCAGCAACTCGCCCACGCCGAAGGACTCGCTTTGCCGGCCTATCAGACCGCCCATGCCGCCGGTCTCGACCTGCTGGCCGCGGTACCCGGCGACGCGCCGCTCGTTCTCGACGCCGGCAAGCACGCGCTGGTGCCGACCGGCCTGACCATCGCGCTGCCGTCGGGCTACGAGGCACAGGTGCGACCGCGCTCCGGCCTCGCCGCCAAGCACGGCGTCACCGTGCTCAACGCGCCCGGCACCATCGACGCCGACTATCGCGGCGAAATCGGCGTGCTGCTGATCAACCACGGCACTGCGCCGTTCACGATCCACCGCGGCGAACGCATCGCGCAGATGGTGATCGCGCCGGTCGCCCGCGCGGAACTCGTGGTGGCTTCTGCGTTGACTGCGACCGAGCGCGGCAGCGGCGGCTTCGGTTCCACCGGGCGCTGACGCGCTTTTCGCCACACGTCGCGAAAATTAAATTCAAACGACTCGCATTTTTCCGCCGGCCGCTTTGCGTTCACGGTCTGGACTCTTACCCGCTGACTCCCGAAGAGGATAAAGTCAATCGATTCGCGATCGGTGGGGGATGCCGGTCGAGGACTCGTGTGGTTTTGGGGCGAATAATGTCAGGCGTGATCGCGGCGATGCGTCGGACTTTGCTTTCGTGCACTTCACTGGTGCGCGACGGCGTTGTTGGCCTTGGCGCGTCCGTGGTCTGGGCGACCTCAGGAGCCCGCGCTGCCGCCGATCCCCTAACCGACGGCAATCTCGCTACCTTTTTCGAACTCGATCGCCAGGAGATCGCCGCGCTCACCATGGCGCTGGCGGTGCTCGGCTTTTCCGTCGTTGCCACGATCCTGCTGATGCGCACGCGAATCCGCGCTGCAAAGACCGAGGTGCGGCTACGCAGCGACCTGCACGGGCTGCAGGTCGAGGCCGACCGTTTTCGCGCACTGCTGTTTGCGGAACCGCAGGTGCTGATCTCATGGGCGGCGGGCGACACCCGCCCCGAAATCTCCGGCGACACGTCCCTGGTGATGTCGCAAGATCCGCAGGCTCATCAGCCACAGCGCATCCTGGCCTTTGGAACCTGGCTGTCGCCCGAGCCCGCGCTGCTGATGGACCATGCGGTCGACGCGCTGCTCGATGCCGGCGAAGGATTTCTGCTCAACCTCACCACTTCGACAGGTCGCGCCATCGAGGCCATGGGCCGCGCCATCGGTGGCCAGGCCATCGTTCGGATCCGAGAACTCAGCGGCCTGCGCCGCGAACTTGCCGAGATGACGCTGCGCTACAAGCAGCTGTCGGAAGAGACCGAAACCCTGCGCGGCTTCGCCGCCGCAGCGCCGTGGCCGATCTGGGCGAGGGACGCCAAGGGCGCATTGAGCTTCGCCAACGCCGCTTACGCGCGCGCCACCGAAGCCAGCAATCCCGCCGACGCCATCACCCGCAACCTGGAACTGCTCGACAGCGAAGACCGCGGCAACATGGCCCAGGCGCTGAACGACAACCAGCCGTTCGAAGCGCGTGTGCCGATCGTCATGGGCGGCGAGCGCCGGATCTATGACGTGCACGCGCTCAATGTCTCCGGCGGCAGCGCCGGCATGGCGATCGACGCCTCCGAAGCCTCGGCGCTGTCAGCCGCGCTGGTGCGGATGGCGGAGGCGCACCGCCGGACCCTCGATCAATTGTCATCCGGCGTCGCGGTGTTCGACGGACAGCGACGGCTGGCGTTCTACAATGACTCCTATCGCCGGCTGTGGGATCTCGACCGCGCCTTCCTCGACAACAATCCTGACGATTCCAGCGTGCTCGACCGTCTCCGTGCCGCGCGAAAGTTGCCGGAGCAGCCGGATTTCCGCGCCTGGAAGACCAAGCTGCATGAAGCCTACCGTGCCATCGAGCCCGCCAAGGATGTCTGGTATCTGCCGGATGGCCGCGCGCTCAGCATCGTCACCACGCCCAATCCCGAAGGCGGCGTCACCTATCTGTTCGACGACGTCACCGAAAGCCTCGAACTGGCGCGGCGCTTCGACGGGTTGATCCGGGTGCAACGCGAGACCCTGGACAACCTTGCCGAAGCGGTCGCGGTGTTCGGCAGCAACGGCCGCGCGCAGCTGTTCAATCCCGCTTTCGCGAAAATGTGGAAGCTGTCCGACGAGGCGCTGCAGCAGCATCCGCATATCGAGACCGTGGAAGGCTGGTGCCGGCCGCTGTTCGACGACACCTCGGCCTGGCAGACCCTGCGCGGCGCCATTACCGGCATCGAAAATCGCGTCGCGGTGCCGCTGAAGCTGGAGCGCAAGGACGGCAGCGTGCTGGGCTGCATGACCATGCCGCTGCCCGACGGCGCCACCATGCTGACGTTCCAGGATATTTCGGACGCCGAGAACGTCGAGCGCGCGTTGCGCGAGCGCAACGAGGCGCTGGAAGCCGCCGACCAGATGAAGGTCGACTTCGTCCACCACGTCTCCTACGAGCTGCGCTCGCCCCTCACCACCATCATCGGCTTCGCGCATTTCCTCAGCGACCCCTCGACCGGCCCGCTGACCGACAAGCAGGCCGAATATCTCAGCTACATCACCACCTCGACCAATGCGCTGTTGGCGATCATCAATAACATCCTCGATCTCGCCACCATCGACGCCGGCGCCATGACGCTGAATCTCGGCCCGATCGACATCCGCAAGACCATCGACGCTGCGGCCGAGGGTATCCAGGACCGGCTGGCGCGCGACCGCATCACGCTGCAGGTCGACGTCGATCCCGGCATCGGAAATTTCACCGGCGACGAACGCCGGGTGGTGCAGGTGCTGTACAATCTGCTCGCCAACGCCGTCGGCTTCTCACCGCAGGATGCAGCGATCTCCCTGAGCGTCCGCCGTTCGGACCACAATGTGGTGTTCGCCGTGACCGATGCCGGGCCGGGCATTGCGCCTGACGTGAAGGACAAGGTATTCGACTGGTTCGAGAGCCATTCGAACGGCTCACGCCATCGCGGCGCCGGACTCGGCCTGTCGCTGGTGCGCTCCTTCGTCGAGCTGCATGGCGGCAAGGTGCGGGTCGACTCCGTCGTCGGCAAGGGTACCACCGTCACCTGCGACTTCCCGCTCGACCAGACCGCGCATCGCAACGCCGCCGAATGAGCGCACCCGCGACATTTTCGCTGGCGCTGGTCAACGAAGCCGCCACCGCCGACCTGATGGCCGATCTCGCGCTACTGATCGGTCCCGGCGATGTCATCACCCTGTCCGGTGATCTCGGCGCGGGCAAGACCGCGGCGGCGCGGGCGATGATCCGCTACCTCGCCGGCGACGATGAGCTGGAAGTGCCGAGCCCGACCTTCACACTGGTCCAGGGTTACGAGCTGCCGTCGTTCCCGCTGGTTCACGCCGACCTCTACCGCGTCAACGATCCCATCGAACTCGAGGAGATCGGCCTGTCGCCGCTGCCGGACGGCGCGGTGGCGCTGATCGAATGGCCGGAGCGCGCGCCCGGAGCGCTGCCCGAGGACCGCATCGACATCGCGCTCAGCCATCGTCCGGCGCTGGGCTCGTCGGCGCGCGCCGCCGAGATCACCGGCTATGGCAAGGCCACCGCCGTGGTCGCGCGCCTGCAGGCGCTGCGCGGCTTTCTCGATGGCGCGCGCTACCTCGACGCGAAACGCCAGCGCATGGCCGGCGACGCCTCGACCCGCTCCTATGCGCGGCTGACCCGCGACGACGGCGTGGTGATCCTGATGAACGCGCCGCGCAAGCCGGACGGCGCGGCCGCCTATGGCGGCAAGTCCTACAGCGCCGCGGTGCATCTGGCGCAGGAAGTGACGCCGTTCGTGGCCATCGCCAACGGCCTGCGCAAATTCGGCTTCTCTGCACCGGCGATCCATCACGCCGACCTCGACGCAGGATTCCTGATCACCGAGGATTTCGGCACCGCGAGCTTTATCGAAGGCGATCCCCCGGCGCCGATCGCCGAGCGCTACCAGGCGGCGACCGACATGTTGGCCGAGCTGCATGGCCAGACATTGCCGGAGACCCTGCAGGTGGCGCCGGGGATCAGCTATGCCATTCCGGTGTTCGACACCGAGGCGCTGCTGGTCGAAGTCGGGCTGATGCCGGAATGGTACCTGCCGGATCGCGACGCCGCGCCCCCGCGGAGATCCACGCGGAATTCATCGCCATGTGGCGCGAGCTGCTGGCCATCCCGGCGGCGGCGCCGAAGACCTGGGTGCTGCGCGATTTCCACTCACCCAATCTGATCTGGCTCGCCGACCGCGTGGAAACCCGGCGGGTCGGCGTCATCGACTTCCAGGATACCGTCCTCGGTCCTGCTGCCTATGACCTGGTGTCGCTGCTGCAGGACGCCCGGATCGACATCCCCGAATCCCTCGAACTGACCCTGCTGACGCGCTATGTCAAAACCCGCCGCGCCGCCGATCCGGATTTTGACCCCGCCGGTTTCGTCGAGCTTTACGCGGTCATGTCGGCCCAGCGGAATACCCGCCTGCTCGGCACCTTCGCGCGGCTCAACCGGCGCGACGGCAAGCCGCAATACCTGCGGCACCAGCCACGGCTCTGGACCTATCTGAATCGCTCGCTGGCGCACCCGACTCTGGCCGCATTTCGGGCCTGGTATGCGGCAAATGTACCACCGCCGCTGAATTGACCCGTGCTTTTACAGGTTATTAGCCCCGGCGCGCCTATTTTGGGTGCGTATTCCGTCGAGATCGGCGGGATTGGGCGGTTCCGGTGGAAGAGGTGAGCACATGGCAACGACAGAACGGCGCAAGGGTGAGCGCGTCGTATTCGAGCGTGGCTTCCCGGCGCATATGATGGGCATCGACGGCACCTGGCGTCGCGCCTGCACCATGGAAGACATTTCTGAGGTTGGCGCCAAGCTGACCGTCGAGGGCTCGGTCGAGGGGCTGCATCTCAAGGAGTTCTTCCTGCTGCTGTCATCGACCGGTCTGGCCTATCGCCGCTGCGAACTGGCCTGGGTCAACGGCGACCAGATCGGCGTCAATTTCCTCAAGCAAGGCGACAAGAAGAAAAAGTCCAAGCGGTCGGAGAGCGAAGAGACCGCCTGAACCGTGGACGCCCGGGAGGATGTCGCATCGGCGTCATGCCCTCCGCCTATGGCTTGATCGATTCAAGCACCCCCGGCCGGCTCATGCTATGATCCGGTCAGAATTTGAGACCGCCAGCGATTTGTCGAGACCGATTCGATCATGTCCGTGAAACCCCGCAAAGCCATGGTCCTCGCCGCCGGTTTCGGCCTGCGGATGCGCCCGCTTACCGATCACATGCCGAAGCCGCTGGTCCAGGTCGCCGGCAGCGCCCTGCTGGACCACGTGCTCGACAAGCTGGCCGAGGTTGGCGTCGAGGAAGCTGTAGTCAACGTGCACTACCTGCCCGACCAGATCATCGATCACGTCGCCACCCGCACGAATCCCCGGGTCGTCATCTCCGACGAGCGCGACATGGTGCTCGGCACCGGCGGCGGCGTGGTGAAGGCGCTGCCCTTGCTGGGCAACGAACCGTTCTACCATCTCAACGCCGATACCATGTGGATCGACGGCGTGCGGCCCAATCTGGCGCGGCTCGCCGAAGCCTTCGACCCGGCGAAAATGGATATCCTGCTCTTGATGGCGCCGACCGCCAGCAGCATCGGCTATTCCGGATCCGGCGACTACGCCATGCTGCCGGACGGCACGCTGCGCCGCCGCAGGGAAAACCAGGTGGTGCCGTTCGTCTATGCCGGCGTTGCGATCATGTCGCCGGCGCTTTTCGCCGGTGCGCCGGCCGGCGAATTCCCGCTGACGCAACTGTTCGATCGCGCCAATGAGCAGGAACGCCTTTACGGGCTGCGGCTCGACGGCGTCTGGATGCATGTCGGCACGCCCGATGCCGTGCATGCCGCCGAAGAGGCGTTTCTCGCCAGCGTGGCCTGAGACCTCGCCTCCTCCCTGACTCCCGCCACCTTGCTGCCCATGCCATGATGCATCCTGTTCGCGAATCAGGATGCCCATGCGCGTATTCAGTGTTCCATCGTCGGCGCCGTTTCTGCGCACGGTCATCACGGCGCTGGTCGATGGCGATCTGGTCGAGGGGTTTTCCGCGCGTAGCCATCCCGAGCGACTGGCAGAGGCGACGCTCTATCTGCCGACCCGCCGCGCCGGGCGCATGGCCCATGAAATCTTCCTCGACGTGCTCGGCACCGACGCCGTCCTGCTGCCGCGCATCGTTCCGCTCGGCGACGTCGACGAGGACGAACTGGACTTCGCGCAGGCGATCTCGCCGGATGCGCTGGACCCGCTCGACATGCCGCCCGCGCTGGACGGGTTGCAGCGCCGGCTGCTGCTGGCGCAGCTGATTGCCGCCTGGGCCAAACAGCTCGCGCCCGGCGATCCCACGCAGGCGCCGCTGGTGGTCGGCGGCCCTGCTTCGACGCTGGCTTTGGCTGACGATCTGGCGCGACTGATGGACGACATGGCGACGCGCAAGGTCGACTGGAGCGCGCTGGACGGGCTGGTGCCGGACGCGCTCGACAAATACTGGCAGCTGACGCTGCAGTTCCTGAATATTGCGAAAGAGGTCTGGCCGCCCATACTCGCTGCGCAGGGCGCGATCGAACCGGCGAGCCGGCGAGATCTCCTGATCGACGCAGAAGCAAAGCGACTGCTGGCCCATCAGGGCGGCCCGGTGATTGCCGCAGGCTCCACCGGTTCGATGCCGACCACGGCGAAATTCCTAAAAGCCGTCGCTGAACTTCCACATGGCGCGGTGGTGCTGCCGGGCCTCGATACGGATCTCGACGACGACGCCTGGAAACTGATCGGCGGCATCAAGGATGCATTCGGTCACACCACATCGTCGGCCTCCAACCATCCGCAATTCGCCTTGCACGGATTGCTGGAACGCCTCGGCATTACCAGGCGCGACGTCGCACAACTCGGCAAAGCGGCGCTACGCGGCCGCGAGTTGCTGGCCTCCGAGGCGATGCGGCCGTCCAACGCCACCGCGCAGTGGCACCGCCGGCTCGCCGAGCCCCTGGCAATGCAGAAGATTGCCGACGGCATGCAGAACCTCGCGGTGATCGCCGCTGCCAATCCGGAAATGGAAGCGCTGGCCATCGCGGTCGCCATGCGCGAGGCGCACGAACTCGGCAAGTCGGCGGCGCTGGTGACGCCCGACCGCGCGCTGGCGCGGCGGGTGATGGCGGCGCTCGGCCGCTGGAACCTGAGCTTCGACGATTCCGGCGGCGACGCGCTGACCGACACCTCGACCGGCATTTTCGCGCGGCTCGCTGCCGAGGCCGCCGCCGAACAATTGGAGCCGGCGACCTTGCTGGCCCTGCTGAAACATCCGCTGCTGCGCCTCGGCAAGGCCGCGAGCGCATGGAAGGCGGCGATCGAGACGCTGGAGCTGGCGCTGCTGCGCGGCACACGGCCGGCTGCGGGCTGCAACGGGCTGGCGCAGGACTTTGCAAAATTTCGCGACGAACTCGGCAAGCTGAAACGCCGCGAGATCTCGATGCTGCATGCTTCGGAGCCGCGCGCCCGGCTCGATGATGCCGCACTCGACCAGGCCGCGGCCCTGATCGCGACGCTTCGCGACGCGCTGGCGCCGCTGGAGAGCATTCACCCGTCGAAGCCGGTGGATTTTTCCGATGTCGCCCGATGCCATCGGACCGTGCTCATGGCGCTGTCGCGCGATGACCAAGAAACGAGTGTCGCTTTCGAGGGACGCGAAGGAACGGCGCTGACTGCGGCGTTCGACGATCTTCTCGTCTTTGAGATCGTGGAAACAGAGTCGGGCGAAGAGAAGAGACTGCGGCTCAGCGGCCTGACGGTGCAGCTTCGCGACTATCCCGAGGTCTTCCAGACGGCGTTCGCCGACCGGGTGGTGCGACGCCCGGAGGTGGCCGATGCCAGCCTGCGCATCTACGGCCCGCTGGAAGCGCGGCTGACGCAGAATGATCGCGTCATCCTCGGCGGCCTCGTCGAAGGCATCTGGCCGCCGTCGCCGCGGATCGATCCGTGGCTTAGCCGCCCGATGCGGCACCAGCTCGGCCTCGATCTGCCGGAGCGCCGCATCGGCCTGAGCGCGCACGACTTCGCGCAGCTGCTCGGCGCCGACGACGTGATCCTCAGCCACGCGGCCAAGGTCGGCGGCGCGCCGGCGGTGGCATCGCGCTTTCTGCATCGGCTCGAAGCCGTTGCCGGCGCCGAGCGCTGGAAAGCGGCCGTCGCGGCGGGCGACAAATATGTTCAATACGCCGACGAACTGGACCGCCCGCTCGATGTGACGCCGACCGCACAGCCGATGCCGAAGCCGCCGCGCGAAGCGCGCCCGCTGCGGCTGTCGGTCACCGCCATCGAGGACTGGCTGCGCGATCCCTACACCATCTACGCCAAGTTCATCCTCAAGCTGGCGCCGCTCGATCCCGTCGACATGCCGCTGTCGGCCGCCGACAGGGGTTCGGCGATCCACGATTCGCTCGGCGATTTCACGCAAGCCTACAGCAAGGCGCTGCCGGACGATCCGGCCGCTGTGCTGCGCAAAATCGGCGAAGGCCACTTCGCGCCGCTGATGACGCGACCGGAATCGCGGGCGCTGTGGTGGCCGCGCTTCCTGCGCATCGCCGACTGGTTTGCCCGTTGGGAGACCGACCGGCGCATCAATGTCGCCGGCATCGACGCCGAAGTGCGCGGCGAGATTGCGATCCCGCTCGCAGGCGACCGCGTCTTTTATCTGTCGGCTCGTGCCGACCGCATCGAGCATCGCAACGACCGCACCTTCGCGATCCTCGATTACAAGACCGGCCAGCCGCCCACCGGCAAGCAGGTTCGCATGGGCCTGTCGCCACAGCTGACGCTGGAAGCCGCGATCCTGCGTGAAGGCGGCTTCAAGGGCATTGCTGCCGGTGCCTCGGTCAGCGAACTCGTCTATGTCCGGCTCAGCGGCAACAATCCGCCCGGCGAGGAGCGCGTGCTCGAACTGAAGATCGAGCGCAAGGACGAGCCGCAATATCCCGACGAGGCCGCCGACGAGGCGCGCGCCAAGCTCGAAGGCCTGATCCGCAAGTTCGAGAACGAGGCGACGCCCTATGCCTCGCTGAACCTGTCCATGTGGTCGAACCGCTACGGCAGCTACGACGATCTCGCGCGGATCAAGGAATGGTCGGCCGCCGGCGACGCCGGAGCCGAATCTTGAGCGGCCCGCGCACCATTCCCGACGCCGCGCGCGCCAAGCAAGCGCTGGCGTCGGATCCCGGCGCCTCGGTGTTCGTCTCGGCCAATGCCGGCTCCGGCAAGACCTATGTGCTGGTCAATCGGGTGATCCGGCTGCTACTCGACGGCGTGCCGCCGGAAAAGATCCTGTGCGTCACCTTCACCAAGGCTGCCGCCGCCAACATGGCGGAGCGGGTGTTCAGCAAGCTCGGCCACTGGGTGAGCCTCGACGATACCGCGCTCGACGCCGAGATCCGCAATGCCGGCGTCGGCAAGCTCGATAGCAGGATGCGGATGCGGGCGCGCGAACTGTTCGCCTGCGCGCTGGAGACGCCGGGCGGGCTGAAGGTGCAGACCATCCACGCGCTGTGCACGCGGCTGCTGCAGCAGTTTCCGTTCGAGGCCAATGTCCCGGCGCGCTTCAGCGTGCTCGACGACCGCGACCAGAACGAGATGATGGAGCGGGCGTCATTGGCGGTGCTGCTGCAGGCCGCCGCCGCGCCGGACAGCGGCGAGGGCCGCGCGCTGGCGATCGCCATGACCTCGGCCGCCGACGTCACCTTCCGCGACGTGGTGCGCGAGGCCTCGCTCAGCCGCGACCAGTTTCTCGCCTGGATCGCACGCGCCGGCTCGACCGACGCGGCGATGGCGCAACTGACTGCAGCACTCGGCGTGGCGGCGGACGATTCCACCGAAGCCGTAGAGCTGGACATCGTCGATGGACCGCATCTGCCGCGGCGGCGCTGGAAAGACGCGGCGGGGATATTTGCCGGTGGCACCAAGACCGACAACGACCAGGCCGGCCGTCTGCGCACGGCGCTGGACTTCCACGGCGCAGCGCAGGTCGACGAATATCTCCGGGTGTTCTTCACCGCCAGCATGGAGCCGCGCAAGGCGCTCGCCACCAAGAAGATCAATGACGGCCATCCCAACCTTGCCGCCACGCTGAAGAACGAGTGCGAGCGTCTGTCCGGCCTGCTGGCGCGCCGCCGCGCGGTGGCCATGCGCGAGCGCACCCAGGCGCTGCTGGTGATCGCCGGCAATGTCGCCGAGAACTATCGCCGCGAGAAGAACGAGCGCGGCCTGCTCGACTATGATGACCTGATCGACAGGACCCTAGCCATGCTGGACAACGTGTCCTCGGCCTGGGTGCATTTCAAGCTCGACCGCGGTGTCGACCACGTGCTGATCGACGAGGCGCAGGACACCAGCCCGCGACAGTGGGACATCGTCACCCATCTGATCTCCGAATTCACCACCGGCGAAGGTGCGCGCGACGGCGTCAAGCGCACCGTGTTCGCGGTGGGCGACGAGAAACAGTCGATCTTTTCGTTCCAAGGCGCCGTTCCCCGCGAATTCGCCGACCGCCGGCAGTATTTCAAGACGCGGTTCGAGGCTGCCGGCCTGAAGTTCGATCCCGTGGCCTTCACCTATTCGTTCCGCTCCGGTGCGGCGATCCTGCAGTCCGTCGATCATGTGTTTCGCGACGAGGCGATCTATCGCAGCATTCACGCGGAGAACGCCTATCCGATCCACGAGTCGCTCGCCGACGCCGGCCCCAGCCTGATCGACCTGTGGGAATTGCAGCAGCCCGATGAGCGCCAGGATCTCGAAGGCTGGCAGGCGCCATTCGATGCGGTCTCCGAGACCAGTCCCGAAGTGAAGCTGGCGCGCCGCGTGCAAGCGGAGATCAGGACGTTGATCGCCGAGGGCACCGAAACCGGCGCCATCGGCAAGCGGCGACGCTTGCGCTATGGCGACATGCTGGTGCTGGTGCGCCGCCGCGGCAAGGCCTTCAATGCTATCATCCAGGCGCTGAAGCATGCCGGCATTCCGGTCGCCGGTGCCGACCGGCTGAAGCTCACCGAACATATCGCTATCATCGACCTGATGAATCTGGCCGACGCGCTGCTGCTGCCGCAGGACGATCTGGCGCTGGCGACAGCCTTGAAGAGCCCGCTGTTCGGCCTCGACGACGACGACCTGTTCAAGCTGGCCTGGGATCGCCCGGGCTCGCTGCGCGCCGCCCTCGATCACCACGCCGCCGGCGACGGCAAGCTCAACGGCGCGCTCAAACGACTTGCGGCCTGCGAGCGGCGCTTCGCCGGCGAAACGCCGTTTTCGTTCTATGCGTGGCTGCTCGGCGGCGACGGCGGCCGCGCAAAATCCTGCGCCGGCTCGGCCACGAGGCCAATGACGCACTCGACGAATTTCTCGAACTGGCGCTGGGCTATGAGCGCAAGGCGCCTGCCTCGCTGCAGGGATTTGTCGCGTGGCTGCGCGCCGCCGACACCGAGGTAAAGCGCGACATGGAAATCTCGCGCGACGAGGTCCGCGTCATGACCGTGCACGGCGCCAAGGGGCTCGAGGCGCCTGTGGTGTTCCTGGTCGACACCACCTCGTCGCCGGCGGATTCGCAACGTCTCAACCTGATCCATCTGCCGCAGGGCAATGCCGCGCCGAACACGGCGGGCGTGGTGGTGTGGGCCGGCAAGAAGGCCGACGATCCGCCGGCCGTGGCGACCGCCCGCGCCGCGATGATCGAGGAGACCGAGGACGAGTATCGCCGGCTGCTCTACGTGGCGATGACCCGCGCCGCCGACCGGCTGATCGTCGGCGGCTGCATGCCGGGGAACCGCAACGAAGTGCGGCCGCTGTCGTGGTACGACCTGATCTGCAAAGGGCTGGAGAATTCCGGCCTGCACATGCAGACGGTGCCGCCGCCGGACGGCGTGGTGAAACGCTATTCGCGGCTCGAAGACGCCACGCCGCCGCCGGGAACCACGACGGCCGCTGCGGCTGTTGCGCCGATCGCGCTGCCGGCGTGGCTGCGCGCGCAAGTCACCGCCGAGCCGCGCCGCGACCATGTGCTGCGGCCATCGGAGTCCGACGCCGGCGAGCGCCGTCTCAAGAACGGCGAATCCGATCAGGAACGCAAGATGGCGTTGCAGCGCGGCACGCTGGTGCACCGACTGCTGCAATCGCTGCCGGATGTGGACATCGCACGCCGCAGCGATGCCGCTTTGCGCTTCCTGGCCCGCAACGCTGCGGACTGGAGCGACAGCGCGCGCGCGGCGCTGGCCGCGCAATTGCTGGCATTGGTCGACGACGCCCGCTTTGCGCCCTGTTTGCACCGGGCAACCGCGCCGAGGTGGCGATCGCCGGCCGGCTCGGCCCGCGCAAACGAATCGTCTCCGGCCGGATTGACCGGCTGGCGGTGACGCCAAGCGAGGTCTGGATCGTCGATTACAAGACCAACCACGCGCCGCCACGCAAGGCGACCGAGGCGCCGGACAGCTATGTCAGCCAGTTGGCCCAATATCGCGCGGTGCTGGCCAGGCTTTATCCCGACAGGCCCGTCCGGGCCGCCCTGCTCTGGACCGAGAGCCTTGAAATGATGGAGATTTCTGCCCCCGCGCTGGACGCAGCACTGCTCACCATCATCTCGCCGTGAGCAAACCTTGACCCGGCAAGGGTGCGTTCATAGGTTGGATGCATCATCCCAGCGCGATTCATCCGACGCGCTCTCTCACCAACAGAACGAGGAATACAATGGCCGTTGGCAAGGTTTCTGACGCCGATTTCGAAGCCGAAGTGCTCAAGGCGACCGGCCCGGTGGTTGTCGATTTCTGGGCCGAATGGTGCGGCCCCTGCCGCATGATCGGACCGGCGCTCGACGAGATTTCCACTGCCATGGGCGACAAGGTCACGATCCTGAAGCTCAATGTGGACGAGAACCCGAAGACCGCCTCGAAATACGGCGTAATGTCGATCCCGACCCTGATGATCTTCAAGGGTGGCGAGATGGCCTCGCGCCAGGTCGGCGCCGCGCCGAAGCAGAAGCTGCAGCAGTGGATCACCGCTGCGGTCTGATCGCTTCCCGCTGATTGTTTTGACGGCCGGTGACCATGTCGCCGGCCGTTTTGTTTGCGCAGACCTCATCCTGAGGGCCTACGGACTGTTTGCCTCATCCTGAGGAGCGGTCTCTTGACCGCGTCTCGAAGGATGGCCGCAAGCTCGGCGCGCAATATCTCATGGTTCGAGACGCGCGAAGACGCGCTCCTCACCATGAGGGGCAGCGTCTCTCAGAATCCTATCGGATCCAGCCCGTCGCCAGCGCACTGGCCCATTCGGGCCGTCCATTGTGCCGCGCCAGTCTGGCCATCGCATCGTGATCGTAGGGCACCTGGCGAAACGTCACCTGCCAGCCATCGCTGCCGCCGTCGAGAATGGCGTAACTCGCATCCGGCGTGCCGGTTTCCATGATGTGGGGAAACGGCGCCACGTCGCGATAGCCGGGGCAACCGACGCTACCGGGATTGACGATCGTCCTGCCGTCGCGAAGTTTTACCGCGCGCGGAATGTGGCTGTGGGCGCACAGGATCAGTGACTGTTCGATGCCCTTGGCCTTGTCCTCGATGCCCTCAATACTGGCCATGTGCATCACGCCGTCGGGCGTCACCGCTTCGAGCCAGTAGGTGTTATCGTCGGAGGGCGTTGCGTGACAGAGATAGACGCTGTCGCGATAGACCGTGGCGAACGGCAGCGCACGCAGCCAGTCGAGATGCTTTTCTTCCAGCTGGCCATGAGAAAAGCGGTCGGACGGATACATGTCCTCGGGCTTATGGTCGGTGAGATATCGGTCGTGATTGCCGCGCACACATGTGGCATCGAGGCCCATCATGATGTCCAGCGTGCGCCGCGCATCGAGCGGGCCGCTGGCCATGTCGCCGAGATTGACGATGTCGTCGATGCCCTGACCGCGGATATCGGCGAGCACGGCCTGCAGCGCCAGATAATTGCCGTGGACGTCGGCGATCGCAGCAAAGCGCATCGTTTCTCCCCGAGAGTCTATGTCGGCGGCGTGCCGTTTTCCGCCAGCACATGGCCGGCGAGATAGAGCGAACCGGTGATGAGGATACGCGGCGGCACTTCGTAGGCAAGCTTGGTCAGCGCATGCAGCGCCGCTGCGACGCTCGCAGCGGTCTCGATCCGCATGCCGAGATGGCGCGCGGCGTCGCTCAGCGCATCCAAGCCCATGGCGCCGTCGCGATCCGGGATCTTCACCGCGATGATATGCCGCGTTAACCCGGCGAAGTTGGCGAGAAAGCCGCCGGCGTCCTTGTTAGCCATCATGCCGACGATGACCACCAAAGGCCGCGACACCCGCTCCTCGAGATCCCCCAGCGCCGCGGCCACGATGCGGCCGCCGTCGGCATTGTGGCCGCCGTCGAGCCACAGCTCGGCATCGGCCGGCGCCATCTCCAGCAGCTTTCCGGATGTCAGACGCTGCATCCGCGCCGGCCACTCCGCGCGTGCTATGCCAGCCTCATAGGCAGTCGGGTCGATCCTGAAATTGTCCAACGCTCGCAAGGTCGCGATCGCCAGACCGGCGTTATAGAATTGATGCCGCCCGAACAGTTTTGGCGCGGCCAGGTCCATCAACCCGCGATCGTCCTGATAGACCAGCCGGCCGCGCTCAATGCTGACATGCCACTCCTGCCCCGCCGAATGCAGCGGCGCGTACATGCGGCGGGCCTGCTGCTCGATGATCGCGGTGGCCTCGGGCAGTTGCTCTGCCATGATCACCGGCACCCGGCGCTTGATGATCCCCGCCTTTTCGGCGGCGACCTTCATCAGCGTATCGCCGAGAAATTCGGTGTGATCGATGCTGATGGGCGTGATGACACAGGCGGCGGGCGTCTCGATCACGTTGGTCGCATCCAGCCGGCCACCGAGGCCGACCTCGAGCAGCACCACATCGGCCGGATGCTGCGCGAACAGCAACAACGCCGCCGCGGTCTCGATCTCGAACAAAGTGATCGGCGCGCCGGCATTCAGCCGTTCGCAATGCTGCAGCGTCGCCAGCAGCTCTTCGTCGCTGACCAGCACGCCGCCGCCAATCTGGCCGAGACGAATGCTCTCATTGATCCGCACCAGATGCGGCGAGGTGTAGACATGGACGCGCAGGCCGGCGGCCTCGAGGATCGCGCGCAGAAAAGCGATGGTCGAGCCCTTGCCGTTGGTGCCGGCGACATGGACGACCGGTGGCAGCTTTCGCTCGGGATGATCGAGCTGTGCCAGCAATCGCTGCATCCGACCCAGATCGAGATCGATGCGCTGCGGATGCAGCGTCGACAGCCGGGCCAGCAGGTCGTCGAGGGGCGTGGGGCGCCCGACGGCAGGAGTACTCACGCGTGGGGCGCAGCCGGCACGGCGTCCGGGCTGGCAGCGATCTCGGCCGGAATGGTGATGGGCTCCAGCGCCGGACGCGGCGGCGACACGGTTTCCACCGCCGGCGACTTGGTGAGGATACGGCACAGCCGCGCCAATGTCGGCTTCAGATCGTGGCGGTGCACCACCATATCGATCATGCCGTGATCCTTCAGATATTCAGCGCGCTGGAAACCTTCCGGCAGCTTTTCACGAATCGTCTGCTCGATCACGCGGGCGCCGGCAAAGCCGATCAGTGCGCCGGGCTCGGCGATCTGGACATCGCCCAGCATGGCGTAGGAGGCAGTGACGCCGCCAGTGGTCGGATTGGTCAGCACCACAATATAGGGCAGCCCAGCCTCGCGCAGCATCTGCACGCCGACGGTAGTACGCGGCAATTGCATCAGCGACAGGATGCCTTCCTGCATGCGCGCGCCGCCGGAGGCCGCGAACACGATGTAAGGCGATTTCTTTTCGACCGCGAGCTCGAAGCCGCGCACCAGCGCTTCGCCGGCGGCCATGCCGAGCGAGCCGCCCATGAAGTCGAAATCCTGCACCGCAACGACGACGCCGGCGCCTTCCAGCTTGCCGTAACCGACCTTGACGGCATCATGCAGGCTGGTCTTGGTGCGGGCGTCCTTGATACGATCGACGTACTTGCGTTCGTCACGGAATTTCAGCGGATCGGCGGTCACCTCGGGCAGCGCGACGTCGAACCAGGTCTCGTTGTCGAAGATCGACTTCAGCCGCGCGGTGGCGCTCATGCGCATATGATAGTTCGAGCCGGGGATGACGAACTGGTTCTGCTCGACGTCCTTGTAGAACACCAGCTGCCCGGTATCGGGGCACTTGATCCACAGATTCTCCGGGGTCTCGCGGCGCAGGATGCTGCGAATTTTCGGCCGGACGACGTTGGTTAACCAGTTCATCTCGATCTCCGCGTCGCGTGGGGCGTCGCACTCGTTATATGGCTGCCCGATCGGGGGCGAACAACCCGCTATTCGAGCCGTTCTATCGGCTGCAATTGTGGCTTATTCCGCGGCCTGCGTGGCGCTGTGAACACCCTGGGCCAGCGCCGACACCAAGTCGGCCACGGCACTCACGGTGGCCGCGGTGGCGCGGTCCTCGGAATCCAGCGTGGCGCGCAGCGCATCGATCAGCGCCGAGCCCACCACCGCGCCATCGGCATGCGCAGCGATATCGCGTGCCGCGTCCGGCGTGCGGATGCCGAAGCCGACGCAGACCGGCAGGCCGGTGTGACGCTTGATGCGCGCAACCGCGGCGCCGACATCCGCAGATTTGGCGCTGCCGCTGCCGGTGATACCGGTGATCGACACGTAATAGACGAAGCCCGAGGTATTTTCGAGCACCGCCGGCAGCCGCTTGTCGTCGGTGGTCGGCGTCGCCAGCCGGATGAAGTTCAAGCCGGCCTTCATCGCCGGCAGGCACAGTTCGGTATCTTCTTCCGGCGGCAGGTCGACGATGATCAGGCCATCGACGCCGGCGGCCTTTGCATCGACGAGGAACTTGTCGACGCCGTAGATATAGATCGGATTGTAGTAGCCCATCAGCACGATCGGCGTGGCGTTGTCGTCCTTGCGGAAGGTGGCAACCAGCGCCAGCGTCTTCTTCAGGGTGGTGCCGGCCTTCAGCGCGCGCAGGCCGGCGGCCTGGATCGCCGGGCCATCGGCCATCGGATCGGTGAACGGCATGCCGATCTCGATGATGTCGGCGCCGGCCTTCGGCAACGCCTTGACGATCTCCAGCGAGGTGGCGAGATCGGGATCGCCGGCCATCACGAACGTCACGAACGCCGCGCGGCCTTCGGTCTTCAGCTGGGCGAAGCGGGTGTCGATACGGGTGGTCATGACTGCTTCGCGCCCTTCAAAATTTCCGCCACCTGCGGAATGTCCTTGTCGCCGCGGCCGGAGAGATTGACCACCATCAGGTGATCTTTCGGCAGCTTCGGTGCGAGCGCCATCACCTTGGCGATAGCGTGCGCCGGCTCCAGCGCCGGGATGATGCCTTCGAGTTTCGACAGCAGCTGGAAGGCGGCAAGCGCTTCGTCGTCGGTGGCCGAGAGATAGGTGACGCGGCCGGTTTCGTGCAGCCAGGAATGCTCCGGGCCGATGCCGGGATAATCGAGGCCCGCCGAGATGGAGTGGCCTTCCTGGATCTGGCCGTCTTCATCCATCAGCAGATAGGTGCGGTTGCCATGCAGCACGCCGGGGCGGCCACCGGCGATCGACGCCGCATGCAACTGGGTCAGGCCGTGGCCGGCCGCTTCGACGCCGAAAATCTGCACGGTGGGATCGTCGAGGAAGGGATGAAACAGGCCCATCGCGTTGGAGCCGCCGCCGATGCAGGCGATCAGAGAATCCGGCAGCCGGCCTTCGACCTCCTGCATCTGCGCCTTGGTCTCGGTGCCGATGATCGACTGGAAATCGCGCACCATCATCGGATAGGGATGCGGGCCGGCGACGGTGCCGATGCAATAGAAGGTCTCGTGGACGTTGGTGACCCAGTCGCGCAGCGCCTCGTTCATGGCGTCCTTCAGCGTGCGCGCCCCGGCCTGCACCGGCACCACCTTGGCGCCGAGCATTTCCATGCGGATCACATTAGGCTGCTGCCGCTCGACGTCGACCGCGCCCATGAACACGATGCATTCGAGCCCGAAGCGGGCGCACAAAGTCGCCGTCGCCACGCCATGCTGGCCGGCGCCGGTCTCGGCGATGATGCGCTTCTTGCCCATGCGGCGCGCCACCATGATCTGGCCGAGCACGTTGTTGACCTTGTGCGAGCCGGTGTGATTCAGCTCCTCGCGCTTGAAATAGATTTTTGCGCCACCGAGGTGATTGGTCAGGCGCTCGGCGAAATACAGCGGGGAGGGACGGCCGACATAGTCCTTGAGATAGCCATTCATCTCAGCCTGGAAGGCCGGATCGGCCTTGGCATCCTCATAGGCCTGCTGCAAATCAAGGATCAGCGGCATCAGGGTTTCGGCGACAAAGCGGCCACCGAAAATGCCGAAATGACCGCGATCGTCAGGGCCGGAGCGAAACGAATTGGGCAATGCTGAATTCATGGGGTCATCAACTCTTCGCTGGCGCGCGCGGCGCGGATGAAGGCGCGGATCATGTCGGGATCCTTGATACCGGGCGCGCGCTCCACGCCGGAAGAAATGTCGACGCCGCCAGCGCCCGTCACCCGCACGGCTTCGGCGACGTTGCTGGCATCGAGGCCGCCGGACACCAGGAACGGCAGCTGCAGCTTGAGGCCCTCGAGCAGGTGCCAGTCGAACGCGGCACCGAGGCCGCCGGGGCGCGTCGCGTCCTTCGGCGGCTTGGCGTCGAACAGAATGCGGTCGCACACCGCGGCATAGCCGGGCAGCGACGCCAGATCGGCGGCGGTTTCCACCGCGATCGCCTTCATCACCGGCAGGCCGAACTTCTGCTTGATGTCACGGATGCGCGCCACGGTCTCCTTGCCGTGCAGTTGCAGAATCTGCGGCTGCAGTGCGTCGATGCTGTTGGCGAGCAGCGCATCGTCGGCATCGACGGACAGCGCGACCTTGACGGCCCGGCCCTTGGCCTGCTTGCCGAGCGCCCGTGCGGTATCGAGGTCGATATGCCGCGGCGACGGCGGAAAGAACACAAAGCCCACCATGTCGGCGCGGGCCGCCAGCGCCGCGTCGAGAGTCTCGCGCGTCGACAGGCCGCAGATTTTGACGATCAGGGACATGTTCAGGGGACGTCTGCTCAAATTCGGGATCGGGCTGCGCCGCAGCCGATCATGTGGCGCGACGGTGCGGGTTCTACAACGTCGCGTCGTGCTTGTCTCGCCCCGGGAGCCCGTAGGCCGCCCCCTGCGACAGCGGTGCCGGAAGACGCTGCTGCTCGTTGCGCGGCGCAGTTGCGGCACGGACCCGCCAGTCGGCCAGTTCCATCCGCGCCTGCCGGGCATCGGCTTCGTGCAGCCGTGCCGCGCGTCGCCAGTGGCGCTGCCCGAACCAGGTCGCCACGCCGCCGGCCATCACGCCGAGGATCGCCACGGCGATGATGGCGACGAACAGCGGCACGGTGAGGCCGATCGACGGATCGGTCGAATTGAAGGGATCGAAGGACACCGTCACCAGATGACGGTTGGCCACCGCGAACGCGATGAACAGCACACCGAGCGGGATCAGCACCAAAGCTGTGAAAAATTTACGCATCGGCCTCTCTCGCAATGGCGCGACGGATCAGCTTCACGCGCTCGCTTCGGGAGCCCCGGCGTCGCGATTCAGCCGCTCGCGCATTTCCTTGCCGGTCTTGAAGAACGGCACGCTCTTCTGGTCCACCGGCACATGGGCGCCGGTGCGCGGGTTGCGACCGGCGCGGGCCGGGCGATGCTTCACCGAAAAGGCGCCGAAGCCGCGCAGTTCCACCCGGTCGCCGCGCGCCAATGCCGCGACGATCTCGTCGAGGATCGCATTCACGATGTTCTCCACATCCCGCTGATACAGATGCGGGTTGTGCTCGGCGATACGCTGAACGAGTTCGGATTTGATCATCGAGACTGGGACCCTGAAGTGGGAGCAACCATTTCCGTGAAAATGCCTTGCGCTGTCAAGACGCTAAATGAAATCGGGGAGCCTCGAAAACAGGTGACAAACGGCTGAAAAAGATATTCCGACGCGCCCCGGCTGTGCAGCAAGGCAGCGCGAGGCGAACATCGGTTCAATTTGCAGTTGCCGGCCGCCAGAGCGCGAGCATGCCGTCGAGGCTGAGGTGCGCAACCGCCTGATCGAGGCCGCCCTGTTCGACCTGCCGCGCCACGGCGCCGAGACCGACCGCGTCCAGGGCAATGGAGGCCGCCGCGCGCAGGAACGTCAGGTCGCCGAATTTCGGCGCCAGCTTGAAATCACGCACCGGCAGGCCGCTCTTGACCTTCTTCTCGGAAACCAGCCATTCGACCGCGGTTTTTTCGTCGCCCAGCTGATCGATCAGCTTGAGATTGACGGCCTGCCGTCCGGTGAACACCCGCCCATCGGCGACCTTGTCGAGCAGCGCATCGTCCATGCCGCGCCGGGTCTGCACCAGGCCGCGAAACCAGGCGTAGGAATCCTTGACCAGCGATTCCAGCGCGGCGCGCGCTTCCGGGCTGGTGGGCTCGAAGCCGTTGGGCGCGGCCTTCAGCGGCGACGATTTCACTTCCTCGACTTTGACGCCGACGGTCTTCATCAGCTCGCCGAAATTCGGAAACTGGAACAGCACGCCGATCGAGCCGACCAGCGAGCTCTGCTGCGCCACGATATGGTCGGATGCGATGGCGGCGATATAGCCGCCGGACGCGGCGAGGCCCTCGACCACCACCACCATCGGCTTCTTCGCCTTCAGGCGCGTCAGCGCGTCGTAGAGCTGCTCGGAGCCGGCGGTGGTGCCGCCCGGCGAATTGATATGGACCACGACCGCCGCAGCGCCGGACTTCTCCAGCCGCTCCAGCGCCTCGATACGATCGTTGTCGCTGCGGATCAGGCCTTCGATATGGATCCTCGCGATCGAGCCGGAGGCTGTCAGCGCGGTGCCTGAGCGGTTGACGATGAGTCCGGCACCGACCACGGCGACGATCGCCACCAGCACCGCGCTGACGCGCCAGAACGTCAGCTTGCGCCGCATCCGGCGGCGGTCGACGATCACATCGGAATCAAGCGACATCTTGGATCTCCGGGAAGCATTCGCAGGCGGGCCCTTATGGTCCGCACAGCGTTGATTTGCGGTGTCTGGATTACATCAATTGCGACGCAATATGTAGAAAACAAGGTCAAAACAAAGGCCGCAACGAAAAGGGCCCCGGTTTGCACCGGGGCCCTGATGTTTGAAGCCGAGGCTTCGCTTACTTGTCGGTACGCTGCTTGAGCGCGGTGCCGAGAATGTCGCCAAGCGTCGCACCCGAGTTCGAAGACCCGTACTGCTCGATGGCTTCCTTCTCTTCCGCGACTTCCAGAGCCTTGATCGAGACCTGGACCTTGCGGGCCTTCTTGTCGAACTGGATCACCCGCGCATCGACCTTTTCGCCGACGGCGAAACGCTCTGCGCGCTGATCGGTGCGCTCACGCGCCAGTTCCGAACGCTTGATGAAGGTCGTGAAGTCGGTATCGACGATCTGCACGTCGATGCCGGATTCCTTGACTTCGAGCACGACGCAGGTGACGACGGCGCCCTTCTTGACGTCGCCCGGCTCGGCGAAGGGATCGCCTTCGAGCTGCTTGACGCCGAGCGAGATGCGCTCCTTCTCGACATCCACATCGAGGACGATGGCCTTGACCATGTCGCCCTTCTTGAAGTTGTCGATGACCTGCTCACCCGGCTGCTTCCAGTCGAGGTCGGAGAGATGGACCATGCCGTCCACTTCGCCGTCGAGGCCGAGGAACAGACCAAACTCGGTCTTGTTCTTGACTTCGCCTTCGACAGTGGCGCCGACCGGATACTTCTCGACGAACACTTCCCAAGGATTGCGCATGGTCTGCTTGAGACCGAGCGAAATGCGGCGCTTGACGGAATCGACTTCGAGAACCTGCACTTCGACTTCCTGCGAGGTCGAAACGATCTTGCCGGGGTGCATGTTCTTCTTGGTCCAGGACATTTCCGAGACGTGGATCAGGCCTTCGATGCCCGGCTCCAGTTCGACGAATGCGCCGTAGTCCGTGATGTTGGTGACGCGACCGGTGAAGCGCGCGTTCAGCGGGTACTTCGCCTCGATGCCCTGCCACGGATCGTCCAGCAACTGCTTCATGCCGAGCGAGATACGGTGGGTCTCGTGGTTGATCTTGATGATCTTGACCTTGACGGTCTGACCGATGGTCAGCACTTCGGTCGGGTGGTTGACGCGACGCCATGCGATGTCGGTGACATGCAGCAGGCCGTCGATGCCGCCGAGATCCACGAACGCACCGTAATCGGTGATGTTCTTGACGACGCCGTCAATAACCTGACCCTCTTCGAGGTTCTGGACCAGTTCCTGACGCTGCTCGGCGCGGGTTTCTTCCAGCACGGTGCGGCGCGACACGACGATGTTGCCGCGGCGGCGATCCATCTTGAGGATCTGGAACGGCTGCGAGTTGTTCATCAGCGGAGCGACGTCGCGGATCGGGCGGATATCAACCTGCGAGCGCGGCAGGAAGGCCACTGCGCCGTCCAGATCGACGGTGAAGCCACCCTTGACCTGATTGAAGATGACGCCGTGAACCTTCTCGTTGTTGTTGAAGGCCTTCTCGAGCTTGCCCCAGCTCTCTTCGCGACGCGCCTTGTCGCGCGACAGCACGGCTTCGCCGAGCGCATTTTCGATCCGGTCGAGAAACACTTCGACCTCGTCGCCAACCTTGAGTTCGTTTTCGCGGCCGGGCACGGCGAATTCACGCAGCGCCACGCGGCCTTCCGTCTTCAGGCCGACGTCAATGACGGCCATGTCCTTTTCGATCGCGACGACAATGCCCTTGATGACGGAGCTTTCCTGCAGGTTGCCACCTGCGAAGGACTCGTCGAGCATCGCGGCGAAATCGTCGCGTGAAGGATTGTAAGTATCGGTCGAAGCCATTTGTTCTCCAGGTGCGGGTATTGCCGGCAGTCGGGTGAATGGGCGCCTCAAACGCGTAGTGTCGGGGGTCCGCAACCCCTAACGACCGCCCTGCGGAAAATCACAGGAACGGGCCGGCAGCATGACTGCACGATTGAGACGTTGATCATCCGGTGCCAAGGCAGTCGGTCGAAACCGACGTTCAAGACCAGGAGCGGGCTTTCCTCCAATGACGGCAGCGGTTTCGTCTGACTTCGTCCAAATGAACTAGCTCAAACCCGCTGCCGGCCCGCTCGGACGGCCTCGACAATGTCGATGGCGGCCCGGACGCCGCCTTCTATATCCAAATTGGAGTTATCCAGCAAGTATGCATCTGCGGCGGGCTTCAACGGCGCCGTGGCGCGGTTCTGGTCGCGTGCGTCGCGCCGCAGGATATCCTCCAGAATGGCCGCCTCGTCGGCCGCCTCGCCGCGTGCTTTCGCTTCCAGGGTGCGGCGATGGGCCCGCACCGCCGGGTCGGCGACCACAAAAATCTTCACGTCGGCGTTCGGGCAGATCACGGTTCCGATGTCGCGGCCGTCCAGCACGGCACCCGGCGGATCCTCGGCGAAACGGCGCTGGAAGTTCAGCAGCACCTGGCGGACCTGCGGGATCGCCGAAACCACCGAGGCGGCGTCGGCCACCGACTGCGCCCGGAGCGCCGGATCGCCGAAATTCCCGGGGTCGAGCTCCAGAGCGGCCGAAACCGCCAGCATTTCGTCACGAAGGTCGGCGCCGGCGTCCAGCATCGCCTTGGCCACGGCGCGATAGATCACGCCGGTATCGAGATGACGGTAGCCGTAATGTCTGGCGAGCCGCTTGCCCAGCGTGCCTTTTCCGGAAGCGGCCGGTCCGTCGATGGCGATGATCATGTCAGGCAGAAACCTTAAACGGCGAGGGGGAGCGGGCGCGGCGCAGCGGGCGCTCCTCGGTGAAGATGTTGCGCGAGGCGAATTCCGCCGGGCTGGCGAAGGTCAGATATTCGCGCATGGCGTCATCGGCGAAGGGCGAGACATGCCATGCCCGATCGAGATAACGGTCGCTTGCATAAGCCCACAGCGGAACATTTGGAAGCCGATGTTGATGGGCCAGATATTCGGCGACGGCCCCGAATAGCCCTTGCAGGCGCGGATCGCTTAGTGCGGCGGGCTCATCGTTCAGCATCGCCGCACGCTGCGGCCGGCGTTCCGGCCAGATAGAACGCATCGAGAAATTCGGGCAGGGCCTTTGCAAGCGGCTCGCCCGAGGCAATCCGCTCAGCCGCCTGTGCGAGGGTATTGGGGCGCATCGATCACCAAGCCTCCGGCAAAAAGCCTCTTTAGCACAAAGCGTTGCTTGTCGGCATCGGCGGCACTTTTCGGGAAAAACTCCGCCAGGATCTCGATGGCCTGTTCGATCTCGGTGATGCCGAGAACCCGCAGCAGGTGGGCCACATCGGACATGTCCTGCTCGCCTTTGGAAAAATCCGAAATACGGAGCGATTTCAACTTCATCGCCAGCATGTAGCGGGCGGTAGGAATCATAACGCACAGTCCGACGGCTTCACCGCCGCGGGGAAGGTGCCAAACGCCAGAAGATCGCGCTCCGTCCGTTCCAGTGCGCTGAGGTGAAACGTCACCGCATCGTTGAACCAATTCTCTGACCAATCATTTTCGCGCGCGATGCGGGCGACGACGTCCGACAGCCACTCCGGCCACTCCCCGCCGATGTCGGCCGACGTCTTCGGTGGCGAACCGGAAATTGCTCGCCAGCATCAGCGCCGAGCCGCCATAGACCGCGATCTGCAGCCTGGTGCCGGCTGCGACGGCCGCGCGGCCGATCTGGTCGAACGAGTCCAGCAGGGCGTCACGGTCGAAGCCGGTGGCCATGATCTATGCGAACTCCGCGCCAAGCCCGCGCATCATCGGGATAAAGTCGGGAAAGCTCGTGGCGATGAAGGCGGTGTCGTCGATGGTCACCGGACGGTCTGCCGCCAGTCCCATCACCAGCGCCGACATGGCGATGCGGTGGTCCATATGGGTGGCGACCACCCCGCCGCCCGGCACATGGCCCCTACCCTCGACGATCAGGTCGTCGCCGGAGACCTCCACCTTGACGCCATTGCCCCGCAGCATCGCCGCTGTGGCCTCCAGCCGGTCGGATTCCTTGACCCGTAATTCCTTGAGGCCGCGCATGATGGTGGTGCCCTCGGCAAAGGCCGCGGCCACCGCCAGCACCAGATATTCGTCGATCATCGACGGCGCCCGCTCCGGCGGCACTTCGACCCCGCGCAAGGCGGAAGCGCGGATGCGGAACCGGGCCATCGGCTCGCCGGCATCGCCACGGACCTCGCTTTCCTCGATCGAGGCGCCCATTTCGCGCAAAGTGGTGAACAGTCCGGTGCGCAACGGATTGGTCATCACGTCGGTCAGCACGATGTCGGAGCCAGGCACGATCAATGCTGCGACGATCGGGAAGGCGGCGGACGACGGATCGGCCGGCACCACCACCTCTGCGCCGTGCAGCTCGGGCTGGCCGGTGAGCGCAATCCGGCGTCCGTGGGCACCGTCCTTTTCGGAGAGGATCTGCGCGCCAAAATGCTTCAGCATCAGCTCGGTATGGTCGCGGCTGGCCTCGGCCTCGATCACCGTGGTGATTCCCGGGGCCGACAGGCCGGCCAGCAGCACCGCCGACTTGATCTGCGCCGACGCCACCGGCGTGCGGTAGAGGATCGGCAGCGGGTCGCGCGCGCCCTGCAGGGTCAGCGGCAGGCGACCGCCCTCCTGGCTCGCAATCACCCGGGCGCCCATCAATTCCAGGGGATCGACGATGCGCCGCATCGGCCGGCTGCGCAGCGAGGCGTCGCCGTCAAAGGTCGCCTCGATCGGGCAGCCGGCGACGGCGCCCATCACCAGCCGGCAGCCGGTGCCGGAATTGCCGAAATCCAGCGGCGCCCGCGGCGCGGCGAAGCCGGCGACGCCGACACCGCGCACCGACCAGGCGAAATGTCCGGTGCGCTCCACCTGCGCACCGAGCGCCTGCATCGCCTTGGCGGTGTTGAGAACGTCCTCGCCCTCCAGCAGGCCGGAAATGCGGGTTTCGCCGACGGCCAGCGCGCCCAGAATCAAGGCACGGTGCGAGATCGACTTATCGCCGGGCACGCGCACGCGGCCCTCCAAAGCGGGGCTCTTACGCGCCGCGAGCGGGGTGGGCACAGTTGCGGGGCCGTCGGCGCGGGCGTCTGAATGGGTCAAGATTGTGTTCCTTTGCGCGGCAGGCTCGTACCATAAGGGCGGCACCGCGTCACGCCACGCGCAGAGCGCTATTGACAGCAGCGTGGCAACTAGCCAAGTGAAGCACCGTTTTTCAAAAATTCCCTAGGATTCACACGTGGCCAAATCCGATCTCGGAACCAAGCGCATTTGCCCCACGACGGGCAAAAAATTCTACGACCTCGGCAAAACCCCGGTGATTTCACCGTATACGGGTGAGGTGGTGCCGATTGCGCCGATTCCGCCGCCGCGGACCCGCGCCGACGCTGCGTCGCGCGCCGCTGCGGCCTCCGCCGCTGCGTCCGCTGCCGAAGCGCCGGAAGTCGCCGATGCTGAAGAGGAATTGGTGCCGCTCGAGGAAGCCGACGCCGAAGAAAATACCGGCAAGAAGGCCGCGGTACTGGAATCCGAAGACGATATCGATGTAGACGAGACCATCGACGACGACGACGATGATTCGACCTTCATTGCCGACGAGGAAGAAGGCGACGAAGACGTCACCGACATCATTGGCGACGTTTCGGGTGACGAAGAGACTTGAGATCAACCCGGATCTGTGATCTGGGTTCGCCGCGCGGGACTTTCCAGAAGCCCGCGCCGGTTAAGGGGCCATAGCTCAGCTGGGAGAGCGCTTGCATGGCATGCAAGAGGTCGGCGGTTCGATCCCGCCTGGCTCCACCATCCTTCGCTCGCTTCGCGAGCTTCGGCTCGGCAAGCCACGCCAGACTATCGGGCGAAGCGAGCGAAGGATGTCACGCCGGAGCCCGAAGGGCGTAGGCGGACAGGAAATGTTCAGCTAAATTTTAGCGATCGCTCACAGTAAGCTCAGCCAACGTCAAGTCATGGATCCGCAAGGCCATGAAGTACGTCTACATTCTCGAAAGCCTTGATTCTGAGCACTTCTACATCGGCATTGCCGATGATCTTCGCGCACGGCTGATGAAGCATAATGCAGGTGAAGTGCCTCACACGTCGAAATATCGCCCGTGGCGAATCAAGACCTATGTCGCGTTCAGCGACGAACGACAGGCTTTTGCCTTCGAGCAATATCTGAAGTCCGGATCCGGCCGCGCCTTCGCAAAGAAGCGCCTCTAACGCTCATGCCTCCAGCGCCGCCGTCAGCCTGTCCCGCAACGCCACCAGTTCATCCTTCATCGACACCAGTTCTTCGACTGAACAGGCCGAGGCCGCCAGCACGCCTTGCGGCACGCTCTTGGCCTTGTCGCGCAGCGCGTGGCCTTGCGGCGTCAGTGCGATCAACACCTGGCGCTCGTCGTCGACGCTGCGGGTACGGCGAATCAGTCCGGCGGTCTCGAGCCGCTTCAGCAGCGGCGTCAGCGTGCCCGAATCGAGGAACAGCCGCTGGCCGATGTCCTTGACCGGGACGTCATCGCGCTCCCACAGCACCAGCATCACCAGATATTGCGGATAGGTCAGCTCAAGCCGCTCGAGCAGCGGCTTGTAGAGGCGATTGAAGGCATGCGCGGTGGAATACACCGCGAAGCAGATCTGGTTGTCGAGCTTCAGCGGCGGATACGCCGCGGACTTCCTTGCCATCGCCATCTCCGGTCCCGATGCGTCGCAGCGCCAATCTGGGCCCTCGCCGCCTCACAATCAATTGACCACAATTAAATTGCGGCCCCGCTCTTTTATATTGCGCACAATCTAATTGCGCGAAATATAAAAGGCACTGAATTCGAACAAGGAGAGCTCACATGTCAGTCAACGTCCTCTACAAGACCAGCGCCAAGGCCACCGGCGGCCGCGACGGCCATGCCGCCACCCTGGACGGCGCGCTCGACGTCAAACTCGCCACGCCGAAGGAACTCGGCGGCGCCGGCGGTGCAGGCAACAACCCCGAGCAGCTGTTCGCGGCCGGCTACGCCGCCTGCTTCATCGGCGCGATGAAGTTCGTCGCGTCGCAGGGCGGGCCGAAGATTCCGGCCGACGTTGCGGTGACCGCGACGGTCGGCATCGGCCCGCGCTCGGCGGGCGGTTTCGGCCTCGACGTCGAACTCGCGGTGTCGTTGCCGGGCCTCGCCAAGGATGAGGCCGCAGCGCTGGTCGAGAAAGCGCATCAGATCTGCCCTTACTCGAATGCCACTCGCGGCAATATCGACGTCCGCTCCACGATCGCCTGATCGGGCACCCAAGCCGGCTCGCCAGTCTCTGGCGGGCCGGCTTTCCGCGGCCATGCCGTCCGCTTCGGGGCAACACCCGAAATCGCATGGCGGCCCTGCGTTTGCGAAGACGCGTTTTGGATGGTTTATGGGTCGAACGACCACAACAAAAGCATCAGAAACGCCTCATGATCCCCAATATTGCTCCCGGCGCCATCGCCGGCCTGCGCGTGATCGACCTGTCGCGCGTCCTAGGTGGCCCCTATTGCACGCAGATTCTGGCCGACCACGGCGCTGACGTCATCAAGGTCGAGCCGCCGGCCGGCGACGAGACCCGCGACTGGGGCCCTCCGTTCCACGACGACGACGCGGCGTACTTCATCGGCGCCAACCGCAACAAGCGCTCGATCGGCCTCGACCTCGCCTCCGAGGCCGGCCGCGTGGTGCTGATGCGCATGCTCGAAGATGCCGATGTCATGATCGAAAACTTCAAGCCCGGCACGCTCGACAAATGGGGCATCGGCAACGATGTGCTGCGCGAAAAATTCCCGAAGCTGGTGCATTGCCGGATTTCCGGCTTCGGCGGCGACGGCCCCCATGGCGGGCATCCCGGCTATGACGCCATCATCCAGTCGATGGTCGGGCTGATGGCCGCGACCGGCTCGCAGGAGAGTGGCCCGACGCGCATCGGCGTCGCGCTGGTCGACATGGCGACCGGGCTCTATGCCTGCGTCGGCATCCTGATGGCGCTGGCAGAGCGGGCGAAATCGGGCCTCGGCCAGTTCGTCGAGGCCACTTTGTACGAGACCGGCCTCGCCATCATGCACCCGCACACCGCGAACTACTTCTACAATGGCGGCAAGCCGCCGGCGCTGACCGGCAACGAGCATCCCAACCTGTATCCCTATTCGGTGTTTGCAGCGCGCGACGGCAATATCTTCGTTGGCGTCGGCAACGACGCCACGTTCCGCAAGCTCTGCAAGGAACTCGGCAAGCCGGAGATGGGCACCGATCCGCGGTTCGCGCGCAACCGCGACCGGGTCGTCAACCGCGACGCGCTGCGCGCCGAGCTCGAGGCGATCCTGAAGGACGAGGACGGCGAGCCGCTGTGCCGGCGCCTGCTCGCGGCCGGCCTTCCCGCCGGCCCGGTGCAGTCGATCGACAAGGCGCTCGCCAACCCGCACACCATCGCGCGCGGCGATATCATCGAAAAGGACTGGTACAAGGGCGTCGCCTCGCCGGTCCGTTTCGATCGCACCAAGGCCAGCCTGCGCCGGGTACCGCCGAAATTCAGCGAGCACGCCACGGAAGTGCTCGGGGAGTTCGGCTATTCCGCCGATGAAATCGGCTATCTTGTCGCCAAAGGGACCGTCAGCGGCCCTGAACGCAAGCGCTAGGTCGCGTTCCCGGGATGCGATGCGGCGCGTCACGCCGCATCGCGCGGGGCTGCGGATACGACCATGTGACGGCTTTCCCTGGCTGACACTTTCGCCGTAGCGTCGCCTCGACTATACGGTCATCTGAACGTCACACAGCGCCTGTACCCGGCGCATTCAACGATGATGACGGCCACCCGGGAGAAATTGAATGATTCGCCGACACTTGAACCTTGCCGCACTGCTGGCCTCCAGCCTGGTGCTGGCGTCACCCGCTTACGCCGTGACCGAGATTCAGTGGTGGCACGCGATGACCGGCGGCAACAACGACATCGTCAACAAGCTCGCTGAGGATTTCAACGCCAGCCAGTCCGATTACAAGGTCATTCCCACGTTCAAGGGCAGCTATCCCGATACCATGAATGCCGGCATCGCCGCATTCCGGGCCGGCACCGCGCCGCACATCATGCAGGTGTTCGAAGTCGGCACCGCGACGATGATGAGCGCCAAGGGCGCCATCAAGCCGGTCTACCAGCTGATGAAGGACGCCGGCGAGCCGTTCGATCCCAACAATTATCTGCCTGCAATCACCGGCTACTACTCGACCTCGAAGGGCGAGATGCTGTCGTTCCCGTTCAACTCGTCCTCGATGGTGATGTGGATCAACCTCGATGCGCTGAAGAAGGCTGACATCGCCGAGATCCCGAAGACCTGGCCCGAGGTGTTCGAGGACGCCAAGAAGCTCAAGGCAGCCGGATACACGACCTGCGGCTTCTCCAATGCCTGGGCCACCTGGGCGCATATCGAACAGTTTTCGGCCTGGCATAACGTGCCGATCGGCACCAAGGCGAACGGCCTCGACGGCTTCGACACCGAGCTGAAGTTCAACACGCCGCTTGAGGTCAAGCACCTGCAGACGCTGATCGACCTGCAGAAGGACAAGACCTACGATTATTCCGGCCGCGCCAATGCCAGCGAGAGCCGTTTCAGCTCCGGCGAATGTCCGATCTTCCTGACCTCGTCGGGCTATTACGCCAGCGTCAAGGGCACCGCCAAGTTCAACTTCACCTCCGCTCCGATGCCCTACTACCCCGACGTCGCCGGCGCACCGCAGAATTCGATCATCGGCGGCGCATCGTTGTGGGTGATGGGCGGCAAGAAGCCCGAGGAATACAAGGGCGTCGCAAAATTCTTCACGTTCCTGAGCGACACCAACCGCCAGGCCAAGCTGCACCAGGAGTCGGGCTATCTGCCGATCACCAAGGCCGCCTATGAGAAGACCAAGGCGGACGGTTTCTATGAGAAGAACCCGATCCTGCAGACGCCGCTGAAGGAACTGACCAACAAGGAGCCGACGGAGAACTCCCGCGGCCTCCGCTTCGGCAACATGGTGCAGATGCGCGACATCTGGGCCGAGGAAATGGAAGCGGCCCTTGCCGGACAGAAGACCGCGCAGGCTGCGCTCGACGCTGCGGTGACCCGCGGCAATGCGATGTTGCGTACGTTCGAGAAGTCCGCGAAGTAATATCTGGCGCTGTCGTCGCCCGGCCAGGCGCAATTGCGCGTATGGACCGGGCGACCCAGTCAACGCAGACGTCCGTTTGTCCGACAGGCGATTGCGTTGACTGGATCACCCGCTTTCGCGGGTGACGACATCATGAGTTTTGATCGTTCTCCGGGACCCGTCGACCTGCATGGAAAAGACAGCCGTTTTCAAGAACAAGCTGCTGCCCTATCTGCTGCTGGTGCCGCAGCTGGCCATTACGTTTGTATTTTTCTATTGGCCGGCACTCCAGGCGGTCTGGCAATCGTTCCTGCGCGAGGACGCCTTCGGCCTGAGTTCGGATTTCATCGGACTGGAGAACTACCAGGCGCTGTTCGCGCAGCCGGAATACTACAAGGCGATGGGCGTGACCGTGGTGTTTTCGTCGCTGGTGGCGGCGCTGTCGCTGACCATCGCGCTGCTGTTCGCCACGCAGGCCGACAAGAATCTGAAGGCGGCTCCCGTCTTCAAGATGCTGATGATCTGGCCCTACGCCGTGGCCCCGGCCGTCGCCGGCGTGCTGTGGCTCTTCATGTTTCATCCCACGCTCGGCACGCTGGCGCGGCCGCTGCGCCTGCTCGGCTTCGACTGGAATCCGCTGCTCAACGGCAACCATGCCATGACGCTGGTCGTCATGGCCGCGGTGTGGAAGCAGATCTCCTACAACTTCCTGTTTTTCCTGGCCGGCCTGCAGTCGATCCCCCGCAGCGTGCTGGAAGCCGGCGCCATCGACGGCGCCGGGCCGCTGCGCCGGTTCTGGACCATCACCTTTCCGCTGCTGTCGCCGACGACGTTTTTCCTGCTGGTCGTGAATGTCGTCTACGTGTTCTTTGACACGTTCGGCATCATCGACGCCGTGACCGGCGGCGGCCCGGCCGGGACGACCACGACGATGGTCTACAAGGTCTATGCCGATGGCCGGCTCGGCGGCGATCTCGGCAGCTCGGCCGCGCAATCCGTCGTGCTGATGGTGATCGTGATCGCCCTGACCGCGATCCAGTTCCGCTACGTCGAGCGCAAGGTGCAGTACTGATGGTCGAGCACCGCCGCTGGAACGATATCGTCGCCTACGCCATCCTGATCTTCGGCGTCTTCATCGTCGCCTTTCCGGTCTACATCGCCTTCATCGCCTCCACGCACGACGCCGCCACCGTGGTCAACGGCAACATGCCGCTGTCGCCGGGCGGCCACGCCATGGAGAACTATTACCGGGCCGTCTTTGTCGGTGCGTCGCGTTACAGCCGTGAGCCGGTCGGCCAGATGTTGCTGAATTCCTTCATCACGGCCGCGGGCATCGCGATCGGCAAGATCTTCATCTCGATCCTGTCGGCCTATGCCGTGGTGTATTTCCGCTTTCCGTTCCGCAAGACCGCATTCTGGATCATCTTCGTCACCCTAATGCTGCCGGTCGAGGTGCGCATCTATCCGACCTACAAGGTGATCGCCGATCTGCACATGCTCGACACCTATGCCGGGCTGATCCTGCCGCTGATCGCCTCGGCCACCGGCACGCTGCTGTTCCGGCAGTTCTTCATGACCATCCCCGATGAATTGCTGGAGGCCTCGCGCATCGACGGCGCCGGCCCGTTCCGCTTTTTCAAGGATACCCTGCTGCCGCTGTCGGTCACGACCATCGCGGCGCTGTTCGTGATCCAGTTCATCTACGGCTGGAACCAGTATCTGTGGCCGCTGCTGGTGACCACACAGGACTCGATGCAGACCATCGTCACCGGCATCAAGAAGATGCTGACGACCACCGACGAACTTGCCGAATGGCAACTGGCCATGGCCACCGCTATTCTTGCGATGGTGCCGCCGGTCGCCGTGGTGGTGTTCATGCAACGACTGTTCGTGCGCGGACTTGTTGAGACCGAGAAGTAGGAAGCAAATGTCGAACGTCTCGCTGCGTAACGTGCGAAAAACCTATGCCGGCGGATTCGAAGCCATCAAGGGCATCGACTTCGAAATTGCCGACGGCCAGTTCTGCGTGCTGGTCGGCCCCTCGGGCTGCGGCAAGTCCACGCTGCTGCGGATGGTGGCGGGGCTGGAAACCATCAGTTCCGGCGAAATCGACATCGGCGGCCGCGTCGTCAACCAGATCGAGCCGGCGGACCGCGACATCGCCATGGTGTTCCAGAACTACGCGCTCTACCCGCATATGAGCGTCTACAACAACATGGCCTACGGACTGCGCAACCGCGGCATGAAGGAGCCGGAGATCGATGCGCGCGTGCGCGAGGCCGCGAAGATTCTCGAGATCGGCGCCATGCTCGACCGCAAGCCGCGGCAGCTGTCCGGCGGGCAGCGCCAGCGCGTCGCCATGGGCCGCGCCATCGTGCGCCAGCCGAAGGTATTTCTGTTCGACGAGCCGCTGTCCAATCTCGACGCCAAGCTGCGCGTGGCCATGCGGGTCGAGATCCGCAAGCTGCAGCGCCGGCTCAAGACCACCTCGATCTACGTCACCCACGATCAACTGGAAGCCATGACCCTGGCCGATATCCTGGTGGTGATGAATGGCGGCCAGGTCGAGCAGATCGGCAATCCCCTCGACATCTACCGCAAGCCGGCCACCACCTTCGTGGCGTCCTTCATCGGCGCGCCGCCGATGAACCTGATCACGATGCGGCCCGGCGAGATCGGCGTCCAGTTCGCCGGCGACAGCCGCGGCAAGGCCGAGGCGGGCATCCTGGGCGTACGCCCGGAAGACCTGGCTATCTCCACCGACGCAACGGCAGAGGGCGGCATCGCCCTGGAATTGACCGTGGAAGCGATCGAACGGGTCGGCCCGGAGACCTTTGTCTACGGCTCCCGTCAGGGCGCACAGGGCGTCAGCGCAACCCCCGGCGAATTGCCTCCGGGCGAGGTGATCGTCCGGGTCCCCGGCCAGATCGCCCCCGCCATCGGTGAGCAGATCCGCGCCATCGCGCCGCGCGACAAGCTCCATCTGTTCAGCGCCAACGGCCGGGCGCGGATCGATATTTGACCCGATTCAGCATTTTACAATCAAATTGGCGCAGTTTGCGGGTGCTTGAACAGCCGGAATGTCGTGCCCATATTGTTCATTGACCGGAGGGCAATCCGCCGGCCGGTGAAGATGGGGTGCCGTAAGGGCCCCGAATACCCAAAGTCGCTTCGAGAGGGCTTTGTCTAAATGTCTCGTGTTCCTTCGTTGTCCAGTCCGTTCCTTCTAGGATTCGACGAAATCGAGCGTGCGCTCGATCGCGTCGTCAAAGGTGCCGACGGCTATCCTCCTTACAACATCGAGCGGTGCGACCGTAACAGCGGCCAGCCCGAACGCCTGCGGATCACGCTGGCCGTCGCGGGTTTCACCCGCGAGCAACTCGATGTGACCACCGAGGAAAACCAGCTCGTGATCAGGGGCCGCCAGCAGGACGATAAATCCCGCCAGTATATCCATCGCGGCATTGCCGCGCGCCACTTCCAGCGCACGTTCGTGCTGGCAGAGGGCATGCTGGTGCTGGGTGCGGATCTGAAGAACGGGTTGTTGTCGGTCGACCTCGCCAGGCCTGAGCCTGAAAGGGTCGTTAAGACAATCGCTATCAATGAGCACGAATAATGCGTGACCCGAAAAAGTGACGGCGGTCTCGACCGATCCGGCGCTTTGGATGGAACGAGTAGCGGACTCGACCGCTTGGTCTAACAGAAGGAGTCGAGACCATGAGTGAATTCAATACTGTCTACGAAAATGACAATGCCAGCGTGACCACCGAAGCGCTGGCGAGCCTGGGCGAAGGTCACATCGCCTATGTGAAGCAGATCCGGTCCGAGGACGTGCCGGGACTCTTCCCGCAGGCACCGCGGATTGCGCCCGGCCTGAAGCTGTTCGCGCTGCATGCCGCCAACGGCGCTCCGATCATGCTGACCGACAGCCGCGAAGCGGCGATCGCCAATGCATGGAGCCAGGAACTGCAGACCGTCAGCGTCCACTGACCGCGTCAGGCCGCCGCTCTTCATTCCAGCTCTGCGGCTGACGCCGCGGAGCAAGGAATGTGGTGGCGTGATAGTCAGGCCGCCGTTGCCGGCGGCAGCGCCAGCACCGAATAAATCGCCTGGGCATCCTTCGAGGCGCGCAGCTTCTTGGCGACATCCTGATCGCGCAGCAGCCGGGCGATGCGCGCCAGGGCCTTTAGATGGTCCGCGCCGGCGCCTTCCGGAGCCAGTAGCAGGAACACCAGGTCGACTGGCTGGCCGTCCATGGCCTCGAAATCGATCGGGCGCTCCAGCCGCGCGAACATCCCGAACAGCCGCTCGAGCTTCGGCAGCTTGCCGTGCGGAATCGCCACGCCATAGCCGACGGCAGTGGTACCGAGCTTCTCCCGCTGCATCAGCACTTCGAAAATCACCCGGTCTACCTGACCGGTCAGCATTGCTGCGCGTGCGGACATCTCCTGCAACGCCTGCTTCTTGCTGTTCACTTTCAACGCGGGAAGTATTGCTTCGGGCGCGACCAGATCGGTAATCGTCATGGACCGTTCCGAGGATGTTGGACCGTCAGCTGTGGAGAGAGAATTCAGACTGGCAGCATTGGACAAGAGGTGGAAGGAACGCAGTCAGAATACGCCCGGGGCGAGAATGCCCGAGCGTATTCTAGCACCGGAACCGATCCGTGCGAAATCCGTTTGACCGACCCTGCCAGTCAAAGGCGGCGGACCATAGGGACGGGCTTTCAGGCCGTCAATGGCGTCAGGAGGCTTTAACCACCGGCGGATCGACCCAGCCGACATTGCCGTCGGGACGCCGGTAGATGATGTTTACCCGCCCGCTGCTGCCGTGCTGGAATACCACGACGGGAGCGCCGGTGAAGTCGAGTTCCATCACCGCTTCGCTGACCGACAGCCGCTTCAGCGACGTGGTCGCTTCGGCAATGATCACCGGATTGTATTCCGCGACATCGTCCTCGTCGACGATCGCCTCGATCACATAACTCGGGGCATCCAGCGTCGGCGTTTCGATTTCAGCGATCGCCTCTGCGGCCGCATGGGCCTTGCGCGCAGAGCGGTCCTTCAGGCGGCTCTTGTAGCGCCGCAGTCGCTTCTCGATCTGGATCAGCGCCTGGTCGGCGCTTGCGTAAGCGTCGGCCGCATTGGAGTCGGCCTCGAGGGTAATGCCTGAATCGAGATGCAGCGCGCAGTCGGTGCGAAAACCGAAACCATCCTTGCTCAGCGTGATGTGGCCAGAATAGTTGCCATCGAAGTATTTTCGCAGCACTTCGTCGGTGCGCTCACTGACGCGACCGCGCAATGCGTCGCCGACATTGATGCTTTTTCCCGAGATGCGAAGAGTCATTGTCAGGCCTCGATTCGTCTTGAGTTGAACCGACAGTATTCCGATTTGAACGGAGTGCAATCAAGCTGGTGCGATGTCGCGGGATCTGTCGGACGTCGTCCGTTCGGACGCTGTGGCGGGTGCTGTGAGTGCATTGCCGAGCATGCTCTGTTTGTCGCGGCGACGCTGCACCGACGACGGAATCCGCATGGACTCGCGGTATTTCGCCACGGTGCGACGCGCAATATCAATGCCCGTGGCGCGCAACCGTTCCACGATGGTATCATCAGACAGGATAACCGCCGGGTTCTCGCCGTCAATCAACTGCCGGATGTGATGCCGCACCGCTTCTGCGGAATGCGCCTCGCCACCGTCGGCCGACGCAATCGAGGCGGTGAAGAAATACTTCAATTCAAAACTGCCGCGATTGGTCGCCATGTATTTGTTGGCGGTCACGCGCGACACCGTGGATTCGTGCATCTGGATCGCGTCGGCCACCGCCTTGAGATTCAGCGGCCGCAGATGCGCAACACCCTGGGTGAAGAAACCATCCTGCTGGCGTACGATCTCCGTGGCCACCTTCAGGATCGTGCGGGCGCGCTGATCGAGTGCGCGCACCAGCCACGTGGCATTCTGCAGGCAGTCGGTGAAATACGACTTGTCGCCGTCCTTGCGGATCGTCTTCGACAGTTCGCTGTAATAGACCTGATTGACCAGCACTCGCGGCAAGGTGTCGCTGTTGAGCTCCACATGCCAGCCGCCATCGGGGCCCGGGCGCACATAGACATCCGGCACCACGGTCTGCATCCGCGCCGAGCCGAACTTCAGGCCGGGCTTGGGATCGAGCCTTCGGATCTCGCCGATCATGTCGGCAAGATCCTCGTCATCGACGCCGCAGATCTTGCGCAGGCTGGCGATGTCGCGCTTGGCCAGCAGATCGAGATGCTCGACCAGCGCCTGCATCGCGGGGTCGTAACGATTCTGCTCGCGCAACTGGATCGCCAGGCATTCGCTGAGGCTGCGGGCGCAGACGCCGGGCGGATCGAATTTCTGCAGCACGCCAAGCACCGACTCGATATCCTGAACCGCGGCGCCAAGACGTTCGCCGACATCGCCCAGATCGGGCGGCAGATAGCCGGCCTCATCGACCAGATCGATCAGATACTGGCCGATCATGCGCTTGGCGGGATCGGTGAAGGCCACCGCCAGCTGCTCGGCCAGATGCCCGCCGAGCGTCTCCTCCGCCGCCACGAAGGCCTCGAGATTGTAGCTGTCGTCGTTGGAAGCGCCGCCGCCCCATTCGGTATAGGCGGTGGGCGCTGCGTCCTGGGCGGCGCGCGCCGCGGCTTCGGCCGGCTCCTCGGAAAAAACGTTGTCGAGCCCGGTATCAAGGGTCTGCTCGATCTCGGTGCGGGTGCCGAGGTCGCGATTCATCCATTCGTCGGGCTGCTGGGACTCGAGGCCGTCGCTGCCGCTACGGTCGGAAAACTGCGCGCTGTCGTCGCTTCCGTCGTGGCTGTAGGTCGCGCCCATCTCGTCATGGTCGGGCGATTCGGAAAACTCCGCGCGCTCGCGCTCGGGCGCCGGCTCACCTGCGACCGGCGTCTCGCTGCCGTCGCTCGCGCGCTCCAGCAGCGGATTCCGTTCAAGCTCGTCTTCGACGAAGGTGGCGAGGTCGAGATTGGACAGCTGCAGCAGCTTGATCGCCTGCATCAGCTGCGGCGTCATCACGAGCGACTGGGACTGGCGGAACTCTAGTCTCTGCGTCAGAGCCATGGAGACAAAAACCGATCCAAAAGTTGGTCCGTTTCTTGCTTATCGCTTTTTAAAACCAATGTACACGGCTTGACGTATTGTAAATTTGGACTAGAGGCGGAATTCCTCGCCAAGGTAAAGGCGCCGAACATCGGGGTTGGCGACGATCTGTTCCGGACTGCCCTCGGTCAGGATTTCTCCAGCATAAACGATGTAGGCGCGGTCTGTCAGCCCCAGGGTTTCGCGCACATTGTGGTCGGTGATCAGTACCCCGATGCCGCGGTTGGTGAGATGCCGCACCAGATCCTGGATGTCGCCCACCGCGATCGGATCGATGCCGGCAAAGGGTTCGTCGAGCAGCATGTAATTGGGCCGGGTCGCCAGCGCGCGCGCGATTTCGACGCGCCGTCGCTCGCCGCCTGACAGCGCGATCGACGGCGACTTGCGGAGCTTCTGGATGTTGAACTCGTCGAGCAGCGCATTGAGCTCGGCCTCGCGCTTCTTGCGGCTGGGCTCCACCACCTCGAGCACCGCGCGGATGTTCTCTTCCACCGTGAGACCGCGAAAAATCGAGGCTTCCTGCGGCAAATAGCCGATTCCCAGCCGGGCGCGCTGGTACATCGGCAATTGCGTGACGTCGTGACCGTCGAGTTCGATGGCGCCGCGGTCGGCCTTGATCAGGCCGGTAATCATGTAGAACACGGTGGTCTTGCCGGCGCCGTTGGGACCAAGCAGGCCGACGGCCTCGCCGCGGCGAACATAGATGCTGACGCCGCGGACCACCTGGCGCTTGCCGAAGCTCTTCTCCACGCTATGGACGGCGAGGTAGCCCGCGCGCGGCGGAGCGGCCCCATTGGCCTTGCTGCGCGGCTTCGGCTGCGATGGCATGGCGCGCGGCGGCTCCGGACGCGCAGAAGGCGGCGCCACCGGCGCGGCGCGCGACGTCTCGCGCGCCAGCGGCGGCGCGTCACGGACAGGGTTTTTCAGCATGTCGCCCATGCTGTCGCCGACCGCAGTGATGTCGGCGTGCGACCGCGCAAACCCTTGCGGACCGCGTTTCGGGGCGCGCCGACGGAACATGCCGAGGAGATCAACCATTCCGCCTTGCTCAGCCTTTTCGGGTCATCCGCCAAACGGCGCGGAATTCGATCTGCAGTGTCAGCACGTCTGTGAAGATGGACCTTGTCAGAAAAACGCCAAGGTGTCGTTAAGCCGGCATATCGGCGCGACATGGCCGCGTGCGGCCACAGCCGATAGCGGGTCGCGGGCCGACCGGCAACCGTAGACCCCGTCCCGGGCCCGGCTATTTCGGCTTTGCAGCGCCGGGCGCCGGAATTGCCGGGGCGCCCTGCCCCGAGGACTGGAACAGGCCCTGCACCCGGCCGCTGTCGGATTCGACCCGCGACACGCCGGTTGTCATGTCGACCATCAGCCGATCGCCCTTCAGCACGTTCTTGGCCTGGGTCAGCACGACACCGCCGGACATGGTGATCAGATTGCTCCTGGTGTCGAACACAGCGGTCTCTCCGGTCACGACCTGGTCCTTCTGGGTGACCACGACATTACCGCGCGCTTCCAGGCGGCGGATCGACGAGCTGCCGCCTGGCCCCGGCGCGGCCGCCTTGATCGGCGCCTTCGCGGACTTGGTCGGCGCCGCGGCGCCAGCAGCAGGCGCCGTGTTGCCGCCGTCGTAGAATACCACGAGGGTTTTCGACTTCATCGTGGTGTCGCCCTGCACCACCTTCACATCGCCGGAGAAGGTCGCTTCCTTCTTCTTGTCGCGCATCTCCAGCGATGCCGCCTCGATCTGAATCGGCTGGTCGCGGTTCTGCGAAAATCCCTGCATGGCATTGGGCACGCCCTGGACCGCGCTCTGGGCCAGACCATCGCCGGCCATGGCAGTCCCGAGGACGATCATGACCGTCGCCAGAATGTGGCGCGACCGAATGCTGCGGCTGATCAAATTCATCGTCGATTTCATTTTGCGTTCGCGCGTTTGTCTTTGGAGGGCCGCGCCTTGGCCGGCTGGGTATATGATTCCGGCTGCGGCGCAAGCTCCGGCGCGGGTTTGGCCGGCTCGCTCTCAGGGGGCGTCGGCGGGTCCATCACCAGGTTCATCACCACGCCGCCCTCGAACCGCACCACCTCGCCGTGGTCGACGATGCGCAGCCGCTGGCCGACCAGCGTGCCGTTGAGCAATTTGACATCGACCTGCTCATCGGAGGCGACTGTGCCCTTGCCGATGTCGATCACCGCGTGGGTCATGCGCGCCTCATACCCGGTGGACGACTGCAGGAAGACATCCTTTTGCAGCTCGAGGATCTGCGTCTTGCTGTTGAAGATGCCGCTGCGCGCATCCATCGTCGTGGTCGACTTGTCTTCCATCATGACCTTGGCCCGCAGCGTCGTCAGTTCGACGTGATCGGGATCGGTCAGATCCTGGGTCGCAGCCTTGGCCCACAGCTCGTAGGGCCGCCCGTCCGGCGAGAAACCCGAGAGGTGCGGCGTCTCCATGGTGATCTTGGTACCGGACACGACGAGATTGCCCATGTCGATCGGCAGGTTGGCCAGGATCCGGAACGGATTGAACACCGATACGCCGACGATCGCCGCCATCGCCAGCAGCACGACGCCGGGCACCGCGATTCGCAGCACGCGCACCAGCCGGCTGTGACGCGCCGCGGCGGCAAACCGCACGTCCATTCCGGCCTGATAGCTGGGGATCTGTACCGAACTCAACGCTGCTCCAAAGCCGGGCTGACCCGGGCAATCTACCCTGAAACGCCCGATTTTGCAGCCCCGCCTACACTGCGGCGAGGACTGTGACCGAAACGGGGCGTGCGGGCGCTTCAGAACGTCGCTTCGGACGTCAGCCCTTGTCGGATATCCGGCTTAAGAATGCGCGAAAATATCCTCGTTCTCCCAGCCGGACAGGTCGAGCTTTGCCCGGGTCGGCAGGAAATCGAAACACGCCTGCGCCAGTTCGCTGCGATTCTCGCGCGCCAGCATCACATTGAGCCGGTCGCGCAGCCCATGCAGGTGCAACACGTCGGAGGCGGCATAGGATACCTGCGCATCGCTGAGATTTTGCGATCCCCAGTCGCTCGACTGCTGCTGCTTCGACAGATCGACATTCATCAGTTCGCGCACCAGGTCCTTGAGGCCGTGGCGATCCGTATAGGTGCGCGCCAGCCAGGACGCGATCTTGGTGCAATAGACCGGCGACGGCATCACGCCGAGCGCGTTGTACAGGGCGGCGAGGTCGAAGCGGGCGAAGTGGAAGATCTTCACAATCTTCGGATCGGCCAGCAGCTTCTTCAGGTTCGGCGCGTCGGTATGCCCCAGCGGGATCTGCACCACATCGGCACTGCCATCGCCGGGCGACAGCTGCACCACGCAGAGCCGGTCGCGATGCGGGTTGAGGCCCATGGTCTCGGTGTCGATGGCCACCGAATCGGTGTAGCGGCTGAGATCCGGCAGGTCGCCGCGGTGCAGTCGGGTGGTCATGGACGTCAAAAACCTTTGCTGGCGCCGCGATTCGTGGGCTGCGGGCGACGTTAGCGCCCAATTTGCGGGGTGACGAGAGGCATTGCGCGCGCGCGAGCGCGCCGGCTTCGGCCCTTGCTCCTAGACGTGCGCTGCGCATCGGCGCGTGCCGCCTCGCTTTTCGATTCGAATGTCAAACAGCCAAGCCCTCGCATTCTCGCGGCGCCCATGGCGTCCGAGGTATGAGCAGATCTCCCCTCCAGACATGAGGGGAGCGGCGCGCCGGCAGGCGCTAGGATGGTGGTTGGGACGCGATCCGCACCGCCGTCACAACGGCGAAGCAGCTCGCGGCGCCTGCGGGCGCGCCACCGCGGGGTTTATGGCGAGGGGACCGTGCTTCCGGGCTGGCACGTGAACTCCCTTTGGGAGCCACCCCGGCGGGATTTCGCCCGCCTTTCGCCATCCGCGTCCAGCCACTCAAGGCAGAGCCCCCGTAGTAGGGCCCGGACGGTGACCCCAGCCTCCTGGGGCGTGCTTGCGAGGCACGCGCGCGGGACACCGCATCCTCCTCCACTCTCAAGACGCCTCATGACAGCGCCCCTCGTTGAGCAGGACGAGGGGACTATAAGTCTGATATAGGATTTTTGTCAATATCAGTGATTGGGAAATTTGCATTGTTCACGCGCCGCTGCTGCCGTTTCCCGGACGCGCTGCGGCAGCGATGCGCAGCATCGCATGCTGCTGCGCAGATCCGGGATCCAGATACACCTTACTCAAGCGTGGGCCCCTGTGTAGTCGGGATCTGTCATGATGGGTGCGGGCGGGATGCCGTTGGGCCCCTGGTCATGAAGACCGTGATCCGGCTTGGCACCCGCCCGCGCTACATTACCCACACCTGAACAGTTGATCGAGGCCGTTCGCCGCGGACCTCGCAGCACAGGGACAAGCATCATGATCATACATCCTGGCTTCGTTGGAATCGATATCTCCAAGGACTTTCTTGACGTCTTCGACAGCAACATCGGCACGGTGCGCCGCATCGACAACCTCCCCGAGGCGGTCAACGCCTTGATCGCGGGGTGGGCCGGCAGCGATGTATTCGTGCTGTTCGAGGCCACCGGCCACTACGACAAGGCGCTGCGCCGGGCCTTGAGCGCGGCCGGCATCGCTTTCGCGCGGGTCAACCCCGCCCGCGCCCGGGATTTCGCCCGCTCCATCGGCTTGCTCGCCAAGACCGACGCAATCGACGCGCGGATGCTGGCGGCGATGGCCCAATGCCTGCGGCCCGGCGCCGACGGCACCACCGACCCGGCGCGGGAGCAGCTTGCCGACCTGCACAAGCGCCGCGATCAGCTCGTCGCCTGCCGCAAGCAGGAGCGCACCCGCCTTGCCGCAACCGGCGCCGACCTGCTGGACGAGCTGATGCAGCATATCGCCTGGCTCGATCAGGCTATCCAGCGCATCGATCGGCGGATCGCCACCCTGATTGCCGGGCAGCAGGGCCTGCACGCCGCACAACGCCTGATGCGCTCGGTGCCGGGCATCGGCCCGGTTTGCGCCGCCACGCTGTTGGCACTGATGCCGGAACTCGGCTCCCGCTCGCCAAAGGCCATCGCCGCTTTGGCTGGACTGGCGCCCTTCAATGTCGATAGCGGCAAGTTCCGCGGTGCCCGCAAGATCCACGGCGGCAGGCGCCGGGTCCGCGAAGCCCTCTACATGGCGGCCGTCTCCGTCACTCGAACCAAATCCCGGTTCGCAGCAGCCTATCGTGCCCTGAGAGACGCGGGCAAACCCGCCAAAATCGCCCTGATCGCCGTCGCTCGCAAGCTGCTCGTCACCCTCAATGCGGTGCTTCGTGATCAAGCGCCCTTTCACGCTTGATCACGAAAATTACAGTTGCCGGATTAGCAGCGCACTACGCCGCAAGCGCGGCGCAGTGCACCGCGTCCGGGGAACGACGCGGTGCCTGCGTGAGTCTACTCCGCCAGTTCTCGCATCACCTTGATGAGGTCCGACTTGCCCTCAAAGCCGATGCCCGGCAGCTCCGGCATGGTGATGTGGCCGTCGATGACCTTCACGCTGTCGGGGAAGCCACCATAGGGCTGGAACAGGTCGGGATAGCTTTCGTTGCCGCCCAGCCCAAGGCCGGCGGCGATGTTGAGCGACATCTGGTGGCCGCCATGGGGGATGCAGCGCGACGGCGACCAGCCGAACTGGTCGAGCACGTCGAGGGTGCGCAGATATTCGACCAGCCCATAGGACAGCGCGCAATCGAACTGCAGCCAGTCGCGGTCCGGCCGCATGCCGCCGTAGCGCAAGAGATTGCGCGCATCCTGGTGCGAGAACAGGTTCTCGCCGGTCGCCATCGGGCCGGGATAGAATTCGCTCAGCGATGCCTGCAACGCATAATCGAGGGGATCGCCGACCTCCTCGTACCAGAACAGCGGATAGTCGCGCAGCATTTTGGCGTAGGCGATGGCGGTCTCGAGGTCGAGGCGGCCGTTGGCATCCACCGCGAGGCGCGCCTCCGAGCCGATCTCGGCCAGCACCGCCTCGATGCGACGTCGGTCCTCTTCGATCGGTGCACCGCCTATCTTCATCTTGACGACGTTGTAGCCGCGGTTGAGATAGCTGCGCATCTCGGCGCGCAACGCATTGTCATCCTTGCCAGGATAGTAGTAGCCGCCGGCGGCATAGACGAACACCCGCGGATTGGCCTCACGGTTCTTGCTCTCGGCCAGCATGCGGAACAGCGGCTTGCCCGCGATCTTCGCCGTCGCATCCCAGATCGCCATGTCCAGCGTGCCGACGGCCACCGAGCGCTCGCCATGACCACCGGGCTTTTCGTTGGACATCATCGCCGCCCAGATTTTATGGGGATCGAGATTGTCGCCGGCGTCGTTGAGCAGGCTCTCGGGTTTGGCTTCGAGAATGCGATTCTGGAAACGCTCGCGAGATCAAACCGCCCTGGCCGTAGCGGCCGTTGGAGTTGAAGCCGTAGCCGACCACGCGGCGGCCGTCCCTGATGACATCGGTGACCACGGCAACCAGGCTGGTGGTCATCCTGGAGAAGTCGATATAGGCGTTGCGGATCGGCGAGGCGATCGGCTGGGTGATCTCACGGACGTCAACGATGCGCATGGCGATTTCCTGGATGAGGGGCTCGTGGCTGCCCCCTCCTACGTCTGGACGCCCGGCGACGCCAATGCCATAAGCTGATTTTGTCATGCACAATCGGCATAACCAATGGATCTAGGCTGGCTTGAGGATTTCGTCGCGCTGGCCGATGCGCTGAATTTCACCCGCGCGGCAGAAGCGCGCCATGTGACGCAGCCGGCGTTCAGCCGCCGCATCCAGGCGCTGGAAAGCTGGATCGGCACGCGGCTGGTGACGCGTTCGACCCATGGCGTCGCGCTGACCGCGGCCGGCGCGCATCTGCACGGGCGCGCCGAGGCCCTGGCCCGGGACATCGGCCAGTTGCGGCAGGAAACGCGCGCCATGGGCGGCCGCGAAACCGACGCGCTGTCGTTCACCGCCACCCACGCACTGTCCTTCACGTTTTTCCCGAAGTGGATTCGCGAGCGCGAACGCGCCGCGCCGCTCGGTGCCATCAACCTGACCTCCGATACCATGACCGCATGCGAGGAGATCATGCGCCGGGGGCGCGCCCAGTTTCTGCTGTGTCACACCCATGGCGACAGCTCCGACCGGCTGCCATCCGACCAGTTCCGCAGTGTGGTGATCGGCCACGACGTGCTGCTGCCGCTATGCGCCGTGACATCGGGCGGGGCCGCGATGTGGTCGCTGGACGCGGCGGTACGCAAGCCGCGGCCCTATCTCGCCTACAGCCGCGATTCCGGCCTGGGACGCATCGTCGCCACCCGCGCGGCGGCGGCGGCACTCGACCCGGTGTTCACCTCGCAACTGGCGGCGACCCTGCTGTCGATGGCGGCGGCACGACGCGGCATCGCCTGGCTGCCGCGGAGTCTCGCTCAGGATGACCTCGACCACGGCCGGCTGGTGGTCGCCGGCGGCAAGCGCTGGCACATTCCGGTGGACATCCGCCTGTATCGCCCCGCCGCACATCAGGGCCGCGCCGCAGAAGCCCTGTGGGCGAGTTTGACCGGCTGAGCCGACCTATAGTCTGATCCATCAAGACTGAAGCATTTCAATCTTGTCCCGGACGCGGAGCGGCACCGTATCAGGCGGTATCGTTTGTGGTGGTCCCGGATCTGCAGTGCACTACGCCTCCTGACGGAGGCGCATTGCACTGCGTCCGGGACACAATTCTAAGCCGACGCTAGCCGCGCAATGCCGCGCCAAAGGTTTGAAACAAGGTGCGGTTGATGGGATTGCTTTGCGGATCGTATTCGGCGTGCCACTGCACCCCAAGCGCGAAGCCCGGCGCGTCGGCGATGCGGATCGCCTCGATGGTGCCGTCCTCCGCCACGCCCTCGACCACCACGCGGTCGCCGAGCTCCAGAATGCCCTGGCCGTGCAGCGAGTTGACCCGGATGGTTTCGCAGCCGAGCAGTTGCGCGAAGCGGCCGTCCCGCACCAGGCTGACGGCATGCCGGTCGGCGAAGACGACGCTGGCATCCGGGTGGATCTCGCCGGTCTCCAGCCGCGGCATGCGATGGTTCATCCGCCCCGGCAGCTCGCGGATTTCCGGATGCAGCGAGCCGCCGAAGGCAACGTTCATCTCCTGGAAGCCGCGGCAGATGCCGAACAGCGGCACGCCGCGGGCGACGCAAGCCTCGACCAGCGCCAGCGCCATGGCGTCGCGGGCATCGTCATAAGGCTCGTGGCGGGGATGCGGCTCGGCGCGAAACCGGGCCGGATGGACGTTGGCGCGGGCGCCAGTCAGCAGGATGCCGTCGACCACGTCCAGCAGCGCGCCGATGTCGGTGATATCGGGCGCGCCGGCGAACATCAGCGGCAGCGCGTCGGCGACCTCGGCCACGGCGCGGAGGTTGCGCTCGCCGACCGCCTGCACGGTAAAGCGCCCCTCGATGAGGTGCGAATTGCCAATCACTCCGACAACAGGTTTCTTCTTCATCGCCCGCCTTTACCAGCAGGCAATGCTATTTCACATCCCGGAAAAAGTGAAATCATCCCAGCCCTGCACCGGCCGGGAGAACGCTCGCCGGGCAGTCGAGACGGCAGGGTTAGTTCAGCCGGATACCCAGCGCCTTGATAATCTCGCCCCAGCGCCGGGTCTCGGACTCCCCGAAGGCGGCGAGCTGCTCCGGCGTGGAGGAGCGCACCTCGAAACCCATCGCCTCGAACTTTTCCTTGAATTTTGCGGAGTCGACGATCGCCGCAAGCTCGGTGCTGAGGCGGTCGACCACCGGTTTCGGTGTGCCGGCCGTGGTGTAGAGCGCGCCCCAGATGGCGCTGAGCAGGCGGGGATGACCGAGTTCGCCGGTGGTCGGCACATCTGGCAAAACCTTCGAGCGCTGCTCCGCCATGATGGCCACCGCGCGCAGCTGGCCCGCCTGCAACATCGGCAGCGCGTCGGGAATCGACGGAAACATCATGTCCAGACGACCGCCGATGAGGTCGGTGATCGCCGGTCCCTGGCCGCGATACGGCACATGCATCAGGTGAGTGCCGGTCTCGCGGTTGAACAGCTCGCCGCCGAGATGGGTCGGCGAGCCCACCCCGAAGAGCCGAAATTGAGCTTGTCGCCGTCGCTTTTGATCGCCGCGATCAGCCCGGCGAGGTCGAGATCCTTGAAGCGCTCGCCGGGAACGATGACCTGCGGATAGATCGTCACCAGGGTCAGAGGCTGGAAGTCGCGCACCGGATCGTAGGACAGCTTTTCGTAGAGATTGACGTTGGCAGCGTTGGTGGCGGTCGTGCCCATGTACAGCGTGGTGCCGTCGGGCGTGGCGCGCGCGGCCTCGGCGGCGGCGAGATTGCCGCCGGCGCCGGGCTTGTTCTCGACCACCACCGGCCTGCCCAGTCGCTTCGACAATTCATCGGCGATCACCCGGGCCTGCGTATCGGAGCTGCCGCCGGCCGGGAACGGCACCAGGATGCGCAGATTGTGCGGCGGCCAGTCATCGGCCCGGGCCGCGGCGCAGGATGCCAGCGCGATCGTCGTCAGCAGGATAGCACGCAGAATCTTCATGAGGCCGAAACTCCCTGGAAGAAATCGATCGCGATCCGCGCAAACAAGTCCGGCTCGGTGCGCGACAGCGCGTGGCCGCCGCGCGCCGCCCAGTATGCTCGCGCCCCCGGTATCAGTCGGACAAACTCCTCGGAGAAGTACTTCGGGGTGAGGATATCGTCGTCCGCACAGACCACAAGGGTGGGAATCGCGATACGCGACAGCTCGTCCCGCCGGTCGAAGTTGAGGATCGCATCGAACCGGCTGTCCTGGACTTCGGCATTTTCAAGCTGGCCGGTGGTCGCCGCCTCGGCCTCAGCGATTTCCTGTTCGTGCGCATTGATCCAGTACGGCGGATAGAGCAGCAGCGAACTGTATTGCGCATAGGCGGCGATGCCGAGTTCGCCGTACAGCCGGGAGCGCAGCCCGAGGATCTTGCGGCGATAGGGATCGCCGCAGGTGGTGCTGGCATAGATCATCATGGCGGACAGCCGGCCGGGATGATCCAGCGCGGTAGCCACGCCGATGGCGCCGCCGGTGGAATGGCCGAGATACATCGCGCGCTCGAGCCCGGCGTCGTCCATCACAGCCACCAGATCCGCCGACATCTGCTCGATCGAGGCCACAGGCGTCCGGCAGGACTGCCCGGTGCCGCGCTGGTCAAAGCGGTAGACGGTGAAGTGCTGCGTCAACGCCGCCATGTTCGGCGTCCAGTAGTTGCCGACGCCGCCGAGGCCGGCGCCGAGAATGAGCGCCGGGCCGCGGCCCTGCCGGTCCCAGTAGAGGGCGTCGCCCTGTCGGGTGGTCACTGGCATGAATCGGACATCCGGATTGAGATGAAATGATCGTCTGCCACTACCTGTTACGCCTCAATCATGTAGCGCGACAGGTTGGCCTGCAGCATCTCGATCAGGGTGTCCCGGGCGGGATCGCGGGTCCCGCGGGTCCAGGCGGCAGCGAGCGGAAGCCTGTTCATGGCCGACAGCGCCAGCGGCACGTAGCGGACGCCGCGCGCCGCCATCCGTGACGTCCATCGCGGGACGATGGCGACGCCGATTTCGGCGGCGACGAGATTGACGATGGTCTGCTTCTCGTCCGCGATCTGGGCGACGTGGGCCTGAAGGCCGGCTTCCGCAAACAGCTTCATGGTCAGGTCATGGCTGTGCGGCCGCGACCGGCGCTCGGGCACGATCAGCGGCGCGCTGGCCAGATCGGCAATGGTCAGGCTGGTCCGGTTAGCGAAGGAGTGCCGTTCGGACACGGCGACGACCGCGGTCTCGTGAAACAGAAACAGAAACTGCAGCCGCTTGTCGGCGCTATCCGGCGGCCGCACGAACGCCAGATCGAGCCGGCCCGACAGCAACTGCGGCAGCAGGCGGATGGTCTTGTCTTCCACCAGCTTTACGCCGACGCCCGGCTGGCGGTCGCGCATATCGTGCAGCAGCGCTGGCAGCAGGCCGGCCGCGGCGCTGTCAATGGCGCCGACGCGGATCGTCGCGGCGCGCGCCCGCCCGCGGGCGCGAAAGCTGGCCGCCAGCCGATCGGCCTGCGCCAGCAGTTCATGGGCCTGCTTGAGCAGGACCGCACCGTCGTCGGTGAGCGCCACGCTGCGCGTCGTCCGCGTCAGCAACCGGGTGCCGAGATCGTCCTCGAGCATACGGACATGGCGGCCCAGCGCCGACGGCATCATGTCGAGCTGCTGCGCTGCGCGTCCGAAGTGCAGTTCTTCGGCGGCGGCCACAAAACAGCGCAACTGATGCAGATCCATCGGGCCTCTCCCACCCCGGATTATATCATTTATTTGTATAAACCAACGCGCTTGAGCCGGGAGGAGCGAGGCCGCAGGGTGCCGTCGCCACGCGGGTCGACGTCAGCGTGTCCCGGACGCGATGCAGCGCGCCCCCTTGGGCGCGGTGCCTCGCAGATCCGGGACACGTGCGGCGAAGTTCGAAGCGTCAGGCACAAAACAAGACGACCCAGGTGAGGAACATCCCATGCGCGAATATTCCATCGCGGCCATTCCGGCCGATGGTATCGGCCCCGAAGTCATCGAAGCCGGCACCACCGTGCTCGAAAGCCTGCAGCAGCGCATCGGCGATGTGAAGTTCAACGTCGAGACCTTCGACTGGGGCTCGGCCTATTATCGCAAGCATGGCGTGATGATGCCGGCCGACGGCCTCGCCCAGCTCAAAAGATTCGATGCGATCTATTTCGGTGCCGTCGGCGCGCCGGATGTGCCCGACCACATCACCCTGTGGGGGCTGCGGCTGCCAATCTGCCAGGGTTTCGACCAGTACGCCAATGTGCGCCCGACCAAGATCCTGCCCGGCATCACCTCGCCATTGCGCAATGTCGGGATTGGCGACCTCGACTGGGTGATCGTGCGCGAGAACTCCGAGGGCGAATATGCCGGCTGCGGCGGTCGCGTGCATCGCGGGCTGCCGGAGGAGGTCGGCACCGAGGTGGCGATCTTCACCCGCGTCGGCGTGCAGCGGATCATGCGCTACGCCTTCAAGCTGGCGCAGTCGCGCCCGCGCAAATTCCTCACCGTGGTCACCAAGTCCAACGCGCAGCGCCACGGCATGGTGATGTGGGACGAGATCGCCGAGGAAGTGTCGAAGGAATTCCCTGATGTGACCTGGGACAAGATGCTGGTCGACGCCATGACCGTGCGGATGACGCTGCATCCCAAAAGCCTCGACACCATCGTCGCCACCAACCTGCATGCCGACATCCTCTCGGACCTCGCCGGCGCGCTGGCCGGCAGCCTCGGCGTGGCGCCGACCGCCAATATCGATCCGGAGCGCCGCTTCCCATCGATGTTCGAACCGATCCACGGCTCGGCCTTCGACATCACCGGCAAGGGCATCGCCAATCCGGTCGCCAGCTTCTGGACCGCGGCGCAGATGCTCGACCATCTCGGCGAGGCCGACGCCGCGGCGCGGCTGATGCGCGCGGTCGAGCAGGTCACCGGCGCCGGCATCATGACCCCGGACGTCGGCGGCACCGCGACGACCCAGGAAGTGACCGACGCGGTGGTCGCGGCGATCCACAGCTCCAACGTCTAAACGACGTGACCCGCGACATGCGGGCCATGGCCGCGACTCATAAAACAACAATCAGGGAGGCAACTATGAAGCTGAAAGCCATTGCTGCCATCGCACTCGCCATGGCGACCACGCCCGCCGGTGCGCAGACCTATCCCAGCAAGGCCATCACCATGCTGGTGCCGTTCGCGGCCGGCGGCGCGACGGATACGGTGGCGCGCGTCACCGCAGCGACGATGTCGAAACTGCTGGGGCAGACCATCATTATCGAGAATGCCACCGGCGCCGGCGGCACCATTGCCGCAGCCCGCGCGGCGCGCGCCGAGCCCGACGGCTACACGCTGCTGATCCATCACATCGGCATCTCGACCGCCGCAACGCTGTATCGCCGGCTGCCCTACGATACCAAAACGGCGTTCGCGCCGATCGGCCTGGTCACCAACGCGCCGATGACCATCATCGGCCGTCCCGACCTGCCGCCGAATACGCTGGCCGAACTCGTCACCTACATCAAGGCCAACGGCGACAAGATGACCTTCGGCAATGCCGGCCTCGGCGCCGCCTCGCAGCTGTGCGGCATGCTGTTCATGACCGCGGTCGGCAAGGAGATCCTGTCCGTGCCCTACAAGGGCAACGGTCCGGTGATGAACGACCTGATCGCGCGGCAGATCGACCTCACCTGCGACCAGACCACCAACACCACCGGGCCCATCGCCGGCAAGCTGGTGAAGAGCTACGCCATCACCACGAAGACGCGACTGTCGTCGATGCCTGATCTGCCGACCGCCGACGAAGCGGGGCTGAAGGGTTTTGAGGTCGGCGCATGGCACGGCATCTACGCGCCGAAGGGCACGCCCGACGCAATCATCGAGAAACTATCCAGGACGTTGCAGGAGGCGCTGCGCGACCCCGAGCTGGTGAAGCGCTTCAACGACATCAACACCGACCCTGTCACGCAGGACCAGGCCACGCCCGCCGCGCTCAACGCCACCTTGATCAGCGAAATCGACCGCTGGGCCCCGATCATCCGCGCCACCAACCAGTTCGCGGATTGAGCGGCCCGAAAGATCGAACGAGCTAGACTCTGATCCATCAAGACTGAAGCATTTCAATCTTGTCCCGGACGCGGTGCGGCCTAGCGAAGCGAAGCTTCGCACGGAAGTGCCGCTCCGCAGATCCGGGATCGCATCAGACGCCGGAGCCTTTGGCGGTCCCGGCTCTGCAGCGCACTACGCCTCCTTACGGAGGCGCATTGCACTGCGTCCGGGACACGATTCCACGGAGATGAATCCCGCTCTACTCTTCGCCGGCGGAGGAGCATGTTGCGCCGGCGGCGGACCGCCGGCGCAACATCGATGCTTGCGCTGTTACGGCAGCGTGTAGGCGGTCTTGACGACGGTGTAGAACTCCGCGGCGTAGCGGCCCTGCTCGCGCGGGCCGAAGCTCGAGCCCTTGCGGCCGCCGAACGGCACGTGATAGTCGACGCCGGCGATCGGCAGATTGACCATCACCATGCCGGCTTCCGAATTGCGCTTGAAGTCCGAGGCATATTTCAGGCTGGTGGTGCAGATGCCCGCCGAAAGGCCGAACTCGGTGTCGTTGGCGGTCGCCAGCGCCTCGGCATAGTCGTTGACGCGAATCACGGCGGCGACCGGCCCGAAGATCTCCTCGCGCGCGATGCGCATGGTGTTGGTGACTTCCGTGAACAGAGCCGGCTGCAGATAGAAGCCGGGTGCATCGCGCTTCAGCAGCTCGCCGCCGAAAGAAAGCCTGGCGCCCTCTTCCTTGCCGATGGCGACATACTTCATGTCCTGGTCGAGCTGGCTCTGGTCAACCACCGGGCCGATATCGGTGCCGGCCTTCACCGCGTCGTCGATCTTGAGACCGCCGAGGCGCTCGGTCAGCGCCGCCACGAACTTGTCGTGGATGCCCTTGGTGACGATCAGCCGCGACGCCGCGGTGCAGCGCTGACCGGTGGAGAAGAACGCGCTGTTGACGGCGGCTTCCACCGCGACCTTCAGGTCGGCGTCGTCGAGCACCACCAGCGGATTCTTGCCGCCCATCTCCAGCTGGAATTTCTTCATCGGCCGCGAGGCGATGCAGGCGGCAACCACCTTCTGGCCGGTGGCCACCGAACCGGTGAAGGAGATCGCGGCGACATCGGGATGTTCGAGCAGCGCGGCACCGACCTCGGAACCGCGGCCGATCACCAGGTTGAGCACGCCCTTGGGCAGGCCCGCGCGATGCAGGATGTCGACCAGCGCCCAGGTCGAGCCCGGCACCAGATCGGCGGGCTTGATCACCACGGTGTTGCCATAGGCCAGCGCCGGGGCGATCTTCCAGGCCGGAATGGCGATCGGGAAATTCCACGGCGTGATCAGGCCGACCACGCCGACGGCCTCGCGGGTCACCTCGATGTCGATGCCCGGCCTGACCGACGCCAGCTTCTCGCCGGCCATGCGCAGGCACTCGCCGGCGAAGAACGCAAAGATCTGCCCGGCGCGCGCGGCCTCGCCGACGCCCTCCGGCAGGGTCTTGCCCTCCTCGCGCGACAGCAGGCGGCCGAGTTCGTCCTTGCGGGCGAGAATTTCGTCGGACGCCTTCTTGAGGATGTCGTAGCGGACCTGCGGCGTCGATCGCGACCACGACGGGAACGCGGCCTTGGCCGCGGCGACGGCGGCTTCCGCCTGGGCGCGGGTGCCGCGCACGGCCTCGCCGACGATGTCCTTGGTGTCGGACGGATTGACGTTGGGCGAACGGGCGCCGTCGGACAGCCATTCACCGTCGATCAGATTGTTGAACATCAACATGGCTTGGTCTTTCTGATTAGGGTTGCGCGCGGGCGCGGACAGATGGATCGTATGCGAAGCCGACTACCGGTTGTTGGTTTTGCGCCAGGCCGCGAAGTCGACCAGGGTCTGCTCGTCTGTGGCGGGATAGAGGCCCAGAATCGATTTGCCGGCATTCACCTGCTCGGTAACAAAATCCTCGAACGCGGTCATCTCGAAGGCCTCGTTGGCGATCTCGTCGGCGAGGTGCGCGGGGATGACGATGACGCCGTCGCTGTCGCCGAGAATCACGTCGCCGGGAAACACCGGCGCATCGCCGCAGCCGATCGGCCCGTTGATCTCGATGGCCTGATGCAGCGTCAGGTTGGTCGGCGCGCTCGGGCGGTGATGATAGGCCGGGAAGCCGAGCTTGGCGATTTCCGCGGAGTCGCGAAAGCCACCGTCGGTGATGACGCCGGCGACGCCGCGCTTCATCAGCCGCGTCACCAGGATGGCACCGGCCGAGGCGGCGCGGGCATCCTTGCGGCTGTCCATCACCAGCACCGCATCGGGCGGGCAGTCCTCCACCGCCTTGCGCTGCGGATGGCTGCGGTCGCGGAACACGTCGAGCTTGTTGAGATCTTCGCGCGCCGGCATGTAGCGCAGGGTGAAGGCCTCGCCGACCAGGGTCGGCTGGTCCGGGCCGAGCGGATGGACGTCCTGGATGCACTGGCTGCGGAAGCCGCGCTTGAACAAAGCGGTGGCCACCGTGGCGGTGGAGATGGTCTTGAGCTTGGCGCGGGTGGCGTCGGAGAGTTTGGACATGGGGGACTCCAGATTGAGCGGATGACTTGTGTTTATTGCTTGGGGGCACCGACACTGGCGCGACCCCTCAACTGTCGTCCCCGCGCAGGCGGGGATCCCTAACCACTGTCGATGAAGCTGAAACTACGAGTTGGGTGTCCAGCTATGTCTCCAGCGTGTATGGGTCCCCGCCTGCGCGGGGACGACGTGGCGAATGTGTCAGTAGATCACCGGCTCCTTCACCGGGGCGCCAAAGTCCGTCTTGAGAAAATCGAAGTCGCAGCCTTCGTTGGCCTGCTGGATATGTTTGGTGAACATCCAGCCATAGCCGCGCTCGTAGTTGCGCTCCGGCGCCGTCCACGCGGCGCGACGCTTCGCCATTTCTTCGTCGGAGATGTCGAGGTTGATGGTGCGGGCATCGACGTCCAGCGTGATCATGTCGCCATTCTCGACCAGTGCCAGCGGCCCGCCGATGAAGGCTTCCGGCGCCACATGCAGGATGCAGGCGCCGTAGCTGGTGCCGCTCATGCGGGCGTCAGAGAGGCGCACCATGTCGCGCACGCCCTGCTTCACCAGTTTTTTGGGGATCGGCAGCATCCCCCATTCCGGCATGCCCGGCCCGCCCTGCGGCCCGGCATTGCGCAGGATCAGCACGTGGTCGGCGGTGACGTCGAGATTCTCGTCGTCGGTGGCCTTCTTCATGCTGGGATAGTCGTCGAACACCAGCGCCGGGCCGGTATGCTTGAGAAAGCGCGGCTCGCAGGCCGACGGCTTGATCACGCAGCCGTCGGGCGCCAGGTTGCCCTTGAGTACGGCGAGCGCACCCTCGGCGTAGATCGCCTTGTCGACGGTGCGGATGACGTCGTCGTTGTAGACTTCGGCATCGGCGATGTTTTCGCCCAGCGTCTTGCCGGTGACGGTCATGACGTCGAGATGCAGATGCTCCTTGATGCGGCTCATCAACGCCGGCAGGCCGCCCGCGTAGTAGAAGTCTTCCATCAGGTACTTGTCGCCGGAGGGGCGGACGTTGGCGATGACAGGCACCTTGCGGGAGGCGATCTCGAAATCGTCGAGGCCGATGTCCTGTCCGGCGCGGCGCGCCTGGGCGATGAGATGGATGATGGCATTGGTGGAGCAGCCCATGGCCATGGCCACGGTGATGGCGTTCTCGAACGCCTTGCGCGTTTGAATTTTGTTGGGTGTGAGATCCTCCCACACCATGTCGACGATGCGGCGGCCGCATTCGCTGGCCATGCGGATGTGGCCGGCATCGGCGGCGGGGATCGACGAGGCGCCGGGCAGGGTCATGCCGATGGATTCCGCGATCGCGGTCATCGTCGACGCGGTGCCCATGGTCATGCAGGTGCCGTAACTGCGGGCGATGCCGCCTTCGACCTCGACCCATTCCTTGTCGGAAATCTTGCCGGCGCGGCGCTCATCCCAGTACTTCCAGGCGTCGGAGCCGGAGCCGAGAACCTTGCCCTTCCAGTTGCCGCGCAGCATCGGACCGGCCGGGAGATAGATCGCGGGATAGCCGGCGCTGGTGGCACCGAGCAGCAGGCCCGGCGTGGTCTTGTCGCAGCCGCCCATCAGCACCACGCCATCCACGGGGTGCCCGCGCAAAGTTCCTCGGCGTCCATCGCCAGCATGTTGCGGTAGAGCATGGTGGTCGGCTTGAGGAAGGATTCCGACAGCGACAGCGCCGGCAATTCCATCGGGAAGCCGCCGGCCATCAGGATGCCGCGCTTGACGTCATCGACCCTGGTCTTGAAGTGCATGTGGCAGGGCTGCGCATCCGACCATGTGTTGAGGATGGCGATGACCGGACGGCCCTTCCACTCCTCGGGCGCATAACCTTGCTGCATCGCACGCGAGCGATGACCGAAGGCGCGCAGATCGTCGGGCGCAAACCAGCGCGCGCTGCGGAGCTGGTCGGGAGTCTTCTTACGGTCGGTCATGAAAGCATCCTTCGTAGGATGGGTTGAGCCCTTGCGAAACCCATCGCTCTCTTCTCAAATTCCTGATGGGTTTCGCAAAAAGTTCTACCCATCCCACCGATTCAGGTCTGGAGACCCCATTTTTGCAAGGTGTTGCGCTCGATCGTGCGGAAGATCAGGTTTTCCACGATCAGGCCGATCACGATCACGGTCAACAACCCGGCGAAGACCGCGGGAATATCGAGCAGGTTACGGTTCTCGAAGATGAACCAGCCGAGCCCGCCCTGTCCCGACGACACACCGAACACCAGTTCGGCGGCAATCAAGGTGCGCCAGGCGAAGGCCCAGCCGATCTTCAGACCGGTGAGGATCGAGCCGAACGCCGCGGGAATCAGAATGCGCGCCACATAGGGCAGACCGCGCAGGCCGTAGTTGCGGCCGACCATGCGCAACGTGTTCGACACGCTCTTGAAGCCGGAATGGGTGTTGAGCGCCACCGGCCACAGCACCGAATGGATCAGCACGAACACTAGGCTGCCATTGCCGAGGCCGAACCAGATCAGCGCCAGCGGCAGCAGCGCGATCGCCGGCAGCGGGTTGAACATCGCGGTCATGGTTTCCAGGAAGTCGGTGCCGATCCGCGTGCTGATCGCCAATACGGTGAACAAAGCGGCCAGCACGATGCCGGCGCCGTAGCCCATGAACAGCACCTTCAGCGACGCCCAGGCCCGCAGCGGGATGGTGCCGTCCTTCACCTTGTCGAACATGGTGATGACGGTGTCGTGGAAGGTCGGGAACAGCAGCGAATTGTCGAGCAGGGTGCCGTAGATCTCCCACACCGCGGCGAGGAAGACGATGATGGCGGCCTTCCGGACGAAGCCGTCATTCCACAGCAGTTCGGGAAGGCTGAGCTTGCGCTCCACCGCCGCCGGATCGGCCGCTGCGACGGCGTCGCTGCGCATCAGGATTCTGGCTTCGCCCATGACGTGATCCTCAGTGCGCGGTTGCGCTGTCGGCGAACAGCAGATCGTGGATCTGCTTTTCAAGGCGGGCGGCACTGCCGTCCTCGCTGGAAACCTTGTCCACGTCGATCACCTCGGCCTTGACCCGGCCGGGATGCGGCGACAGCAGCAGGATGCGGTTGCCGATCTTGATCGCTTCGGCGATCGAATGGGTGACGAACATCACCGTGAACTTCGTCTCTTCCCACAGCTGCAGCAGCTCGTCTTGGCAGGTGCGCCGCGTCAGCGCGTCCAGTGCCGCGAAAGGCTCGTCCATCAGCAGGATGTCCGGCTCCATCGCCATGCCGCGGGCAATGGCGACGCGCTGCTTCATGCCGCCGGACAGAGTATGCGGATAGGAATCGACGACGCGGGTGAGACTGACCTTCTCGATATAGGCGCGGGCGCGGACTTCGGCGTCCTTCCTGTCGAGCTTGCGCGTCATCAGCAGCGGAAACATCACGTTTTCCAGCACCGTCTTCCACGGCAGCAGCTGGTCGAACTCCTGGAAGATCATCATCCGGTCGGCGCCGGGCTCGGTGATCTCCCGGCCGTTGATCCGCATCGTGCCTTCGCTGGGCGTCATGTAGCCGCCGACGGCCTTGAGCAGCGTAGACTTGCCGCAGCCGGACGGCCCCAGCAGTACGAAGCGATCGGAGCGATCAACGCTGAACGAGACCTTCTCCGTCGCGGTGACGACGACGCTGGAGGTCTTGTACCGCAGCGTGACGCCGCTGACATCGAGCAGAGCGGTCATCAGTTGCCCTTGAGATCGGCCGAGGCCGGCAAGTAATAGTCGGTCCAGGCCTTCGGCTGGGTCTTCAGCGTGCCGGTCTTGTACAGATGGGCGGCGAATTTCATGGTGCCCTGCGGCTGCAAATTCCACTCCATCATGCCGGGCTCCTTGAGCCAGGTCAGCAGGTCCTCGACGCTGGTCTTGTCGCCGGTGATCTCCTTGTAGATCTCCACCGAGGTTTTGGTGTCGGAGCGGATCAGGTCCTGCGCTTCCTTGGTGGCATCGCGCACCGCCTGGATGATCTTCGGATTGGCGTCCGCGAATTTGGTGGTGGTGAAGAACTGCGCCTGGCTCAGCGGTCCGCCCATCACGTCCGGCGAGTTTAGCACCACATGAGCGCCGGGCACGTTCTTCATCTCCAGAAAGGTGAAGGGCGGGATCGAGAAGTGGCTGCGCACCTCGTGTTGCGAGTTCGACAGCGCCGCATAGGCATCGGGATGGCCGAGCTGCACGGTGTTGGCATCGAGCTTCGACCACTGGTCGGCACCGAAGGCTTCCGCCGCCGCGATCTGCAGCACGATGGCCTGGGTGGAGATCTTCACGGTCGGCACCGCGATCTTGTCGCCCGGGCCGAAATCCTTGATCGACTTGATATGCGGGTCGCGGCTGATCAGCGTCATCGGCTGCGCCGAGGTGGCGACGATGCCCTTGACGCCGCCCTTGGTGCGATCCCACAGCAGCAACAGATTGCCGGTGCCGGTGTTGAGGATGTCGACGCCGCCGGCGAGCAGCGCATCGGTCTGCGCGCCGCCGCCGGAGAACGTCACCCATTTCGTCGTGATGCCGGGCAGGCCGAGCGCCGCGGCGTGCTTCTCGATCAGCTTCTGTTTTTCCATGATGTGGCTCGGCATGTAGAAAATGCCGGGCTGCCGCGACAGCGCAATCTCGGTCTTCTGCTGCGCCTGGGCCGCAAGGCCCGACAGAACGAGGCCGGCGATTCCGGCCAGACTGGCGCAAATCCGGGTAGTCCTGCTCATAGTGTGCCCTCCCGATACGATGTTCTTGACTGATTAGCTAAAGCACTAATATATTAGTACGTCACTGGCAAGCCGCCATGTGACGAATGGTCCGGCTTCAACATGAACGCGCCCAAGCCAGAGCCCCGTCGCATCGTCCCGCGCGCTGAACGGCTCGACCGTGACCGCCAGGCGGCGCCGCAGGTGTTCGAGCGGCTGCGCAGCATGATCATTTCGCTGGACCTGCCGCCGGGCGCGCCGTTGTCGCGCGCCAGCCTTGCGGCGCAGTTCGGCGTCAGTGCCACGCCGGTGCGCGATGCGCTGATGCGACTGGACGATGAAGGCCTGGTCGAGGTTTTCCCGCAGCACGCGACGGTGGTCAGCCGGATCGACATTTTCCTGGCCCAGCAGGCGCACTTTCTGCGCCAGGCGCTGGAGCTTGAACTGGTGCGGACGCTGGCGCTCGATCACAGCGACGAGCTGGTGCACGACCTCTACCGCATCATTACCCTGCAGCAGCAGTTCAGCGCCGAGGGCAATTTCAAGACCTTCATGGCCGAGGACAACGCCTTCCACCAGCACCTCTATGCCGCCGCGGACCGGCAGGGGCTGTGGGAACTGGTGCGCAGCCGCAGCGGCCATATCGACCGGCTCCGACGGCTGCATCTGCCCTCGCCCGGCAAGGCCGAGGCGATCATGGCCGACCACCGCGCCATCGTCGACGCCATCGCCGCCGGCGATCCCGATGCCGCCCAGGCCATGACGCGGCACCACCTAGCCGGCACGGTCGCCAACGCCGTGGAGATCAGCAAGATGTTTCCGCACTACGTCAATTCGGACTGACGCTTCGTCCCGAAGACCCAGAACAACAAGCCGAAACATCGGCAAACCCAAGGGAGAACGACCATGAATTTCAGACCTACGCGACGCGCCGTCGTGGCCGGCCTTGCCGGCAGCACCGTCGGCTTCGATCTCCGCGCCTTCGCCCAGACATTGAAAATGCCGACCTCGCCGGTGACCCTGAACATCGTCGACGTCGCCGGCAATCTGGCGCTGACCCAAAGTGCCATCGAGGCCTATCGCGACAAAAATCCAAAACTGGTGTCGCGCATCACCTTCTCCAAGGCGCCGGCCCCGGAACTGCCGGGCAAGATCAAGGCGCAGCAGGATGCCAACCGCGTCGACATCGACGGCGTACTGACCGGCATCGACGTGCTGTCCACCGGCGTCGACCAGAAGCTGTGGGTGCCGATCGTCACCGATTATGCCTCGTCGCTGCCGAAGCTCGATGACATCTTCCTGCCCGGCGCCAAGCAGATGCAGGCGCTGGCCGTCAACCAGGGCGTCTGCGTGTCGTTCTGCGAGGCCGGCCCGGTGATGGAATACATGCCCGGCAAGGTGAAGCAGGTGCCTGCCACCGCCGAGGAGCTGCTGGCTTGGGCCAAGGCCAATCCGAACAAGTTCATGTATGCGCGCCCGGCCAATTCCGGCCCGGCCCGCGTCTTCATGATGGGCCTGCCCTATATTCTCGGCGACAAGGACCCGTCCGATCCGGAGAAGGGCTGGGACAAGACCTGGGCTTTCCTGAAGGAACTCGGCCAGTACGTCGAGTACTACCCGACCGGCACCGGCATCGTGATGAAGGAATTCGGCGAGGGCTCGCGCGACATGATCCCGTCGCAGATGGGCTGGGACATCAACCCGCGCGTGCTCGGCATCGTGCCGAAGGAAGCCAAGGTGTTCTTCCTGAAGAACTTCAACTGGATCCTCGACGCGCACTACCTGTGCATCCCGCGCGGCGTGTCGCCGGAGAAGATGGCGGTGCTGATCGATCTCACCAGCTATCTGCTGAGCAAGGAAGCCCAGGCCACCACCTACGACCTTGGCTATTTCTATCCGGGTCCGTCGGTCAAGGACGTGCCGCTGTCGATGGCGCCGGACGCCAGCCAGAAGGCAATCGCCGAATTCGGCCGGCCGGAATACGCCAAGTTCATCGCCGACAACCCGAAGCAGATTCCGCTGCTGCCGGAGAAGCTGGTCTACGCCTTCCGGCGCTGGGATCAGGAAATCGGCGCCGCGAAGAGCAAGTAGGCCTGCGGCTCTGCGGCAACCCGACACGACGACATCTGCGAAGGCCGCATTCGACCTTCGCAGATGCACTTCATCTCCTGCGCGCGAGTAATTCATGACAAGCGACTTCAAGCAGCTGCGTCTCGAGTCGGTGTGCCGGCGTTTCGGCGCGCCGGGCAGCGCGATCTTCAACGCGCTGGACAATTTCAACATCACCATCGGCCGCGGCGAATTCGTCGCGCTGCTCGGACCTTCCGGCTGCGGCAAGACCACGGCGCTGAACTGCATCGCCGGGCTGATGCCGCTGTCGGAGGGCAGCATCTCCCTCGATGACACCCGCATCGACGTGCTGCCGCCGGAGAAACGCGGCTTCGGCATGGTGTTCCAGAACTACGCGCTGTTCCCACACATGACCGTGCGCAAGAACGTCGCCTTCGGGCTGACCATGCGCGGCGTGCCCAAGGCCGAGACCGATGCGCGCCTCGCCAGGGCGTTCAAGCTGGTGCAGCTCGAGGGCCAGGAGCACAAGCTGCCCGGCCAACTCTCCGGCGGCCAGCAGCAGCGCGTGGCGATCGCCCGCGCCATCGTCATCGAGCCGCCGCTGCTGCTGATGGACGAGCCTTTGTCCAATCTCGACGCCAAGCTGCGGCTGGAAATGCGCTCGGAAATCAAGCGCATCCATCGCGAGCTCGGCCGCACCACGATCTACGTCACCCATGACCAGGACGAGGCGCTGTCGCTGGCCGACCGCATCGTGGTGATGAAGGACGGCAAGATCCAGCAGGTCGGCACGCCGCCGCAAGTCTATGGCGAACCGGCCAATATCCATGTCGCCCGCTTCATGGGCTATCGCAACGTGCTGGAGCTCGACGTCGAGAAGACCGAAGGCGACCGCGTCACCGTCGCCGGCCACGGCCTGCGGCTCACCGGCATCGCCATGCAGCCGCTGACCGGCCCCAAGGTCTATGTGGCGATCCGGCCGGACGAGATCGGTCCGGGCATGAGCGACGCCAACGCCATCGGCGGAAGCGTCACCAATGTGGAGTATTGCGGCCGCGACTCGCTGCTCGACGTCGAGACTGCCGATGGCATCAAGCTGCATGCCCGCGGGCCGGCGACCATGCGACTGGGCGAAACCGTGCAGCTCTCGGTGCCCCCCGAACGGGTGCTGATCTATCCGCGCGAGGCGCAGTCATGAGCGCGCCCTCCTCCTCCGCCACGGCGACGCACGTCCCGCGCACCGACAGGATCGCGCTGCTGGTCGTCCCCGCGGCGCTGCTGATGATCGTGCTGTTCGTCTATCCCTTCCTCTACGGCTTCGTGATCTCGTTCCAGCCCACCAAGGGCGGCGACTGGCTGTCGAACTACACAAAATTCTTTTCCGACAGCCGGCAATGGCGCACCATCATCACCACCATGCAGCTGGCGCTGCCGGTGACCCTGCTGAACATGGCGCTGGCGCTGCCCATCGCCTTCCGGATGCGCCATAAGAGCAGCTACCGCCGCGTGATCACCACGCTGCTGATCGTGCCGATCACGCTCGGCACCGTGCTGATCGCCGAGGGCATGCTGACTTATTTCGGCCCGCGCGGCTGGCTGTCGCAATTTCTGCAGCTTGTGCACCTGTATGACGGCCCGATCCGCCTGACGCATAATTTCATCGGCGTGTTCATCTCGCTGGTGATCTCGGGCTTTCCCTTCGCCTTCCTGCTGACGCTTTCCTACGTCACCGGCATCGACCCGACGCTGGCGCGCGCCGCGGCGACGCTCGGCGCCAGCCCGTGGGAGCAGTTCCGCCAGATCTATCTGCCGCTGCTGATGCCCGGCCTCGCCATCACCTTCTGCCTGTCGTTCGTGCAGGCCTATTCGGTGTTTCCCTCCGCCGTGCTGGTGGGCGCGCCGTCCGGCTCCACGCGCGTCATCTCGCTCGCGGCCTATGAAGCGGCGTTCGAGGAATACGACTACTCGTATGCTTCGGCGATCGCCATGATCATGGGCTTCACCCAGCTCGCCGTCGTGCTGGCGGTGTCGTCGACGCGCAACTTCTTCTATCGTGGCCCCGCCAGCAGCGGGAAAGGCTAGTCTTATGGCACGTATTCTCGCCCGCGCCTGGAACGGCCTGCTGCTCGGTCTGATGACGTTCTTCGTCATCAACATCGCCCTGATGGTGGCGGCGGTGATGACCAACTCCTTCGCCACCCGCTGGCTCGGCACCTGGCTGCCCGAAGGCTACACCACCAAATGGTATTTCTCAGCCTGGAAGGAATTCCAGCTGTACGACATCCTCATCGTCACCCTGCAGGTGGTGTTCGCGGTGGTGGCGCTGTCGATCGTGATCGGCGTGCCGGCGGCCTATGTGCTGGCGCGCCGCGAATTCACCGGCAAGAAGGCGGTGATGCTGCTGTTCCTGCTGCCGCTGGTGATCCCGCCGATCACCTACGGCATCCCGTTCGCAACGGTGATGTACAAGGCGCATCTCGCCGGCACGCTGTGGGGCGTGATCCTCGCCAACCTGGTGCCGGCGCTGCCCTTTGTGATCCTGATCATGGTGCCGTTCATCGAGCAGATCGACCAGAACCTGGAATCGGCGGCGCGGGTGTTCGGCGCCAACACGCTCAAGATCTTCTGGTACGTGCTGGCGCCGCTGCTGCTGCCCGGCATTCTGGCGTCGTCGCTGCTGGTGATGGTGCGGACCATCGCGATGTTCGAGCTGACCTTCCTCACCGCCGGTCCGGACTCGCAGACGCTGGTGGTGGCGCTGTACTACGCGGTGTTCGCCGCCGGCGTCCGCGCCCCGCAATCGGTCGACGCCATGGCCATCGTCTACATGGTGGTGACGCTGGTCTGGCTCCTGATCGCCATGCGCTTCGTCGATCCAACGCAACTTGTCAGCCGCGTCAAGGAAGCGCCGCGGACGAGCTGAGGTCGTCGTTGCCACGCCACGCCCGGTGGCGTGGCTGCCGATGCGACAGGCGGCGAAGCCGGCTGGCGGAGGCCGGAACCTCGTGGTGCGTCCTCGCAGCTGATCGTGAGCACCACCGGCGCCAAAGCATCCATGACGCTCAACCGCAGTTGCGAACGCGCCTGTCGGCAAAGCGCGGCGATTCCCGGAATGCCTGGGCGAGTGGGGAAGACGCGGATGGTATCCGGCGGCTCGGGCGCTTCGGGCTGCTGACTGAATGTCGGAGGAAAATGCTGACAGAGGCCGCGGCCTTCGGCGCCTCACTCTGCGCCGGCCGGCAAAGGCCCACGGGATCTCCGGCGCGCACGCGCAGGCCGGTCGCGGCAAGCCGCTGATCTCGCTTATTCTCTTTTAAGTCAATGACTTAAAAGGGGGAATGGTGCCCAGGAAAGGACTCGAACCTTCACAGCCGTTAAGCTACTGGCACCTGAAGCCAGCGCGTCTACCAATTCCGCCACCTGGGCCGACGCGCGGTTAGTACGGACCGGTTACACGATTGTCAAATTGCTTTCGCGGTTCAAATCCGCTGTACAGCGCAACCGTCATGGCGTATCGCGAAAGTGCCTCTTCAAACCCGTTTTGCGCCGCACCACCGACCCCGAGGAACCCCGCCATGACCGCCCCCATCGATACCCTCGTCACGGTTTTCGGCGGCTCGGGCTTTCTCGGCCGCCATGTGGTCCGGGCGCTGGTGAAGCGCGATTACCGGGTCCGGGTGGCCGTGCGCCGGCCGGAACTCGCCGGCCACCTGCAGCCGCTCGGCAAGGTCGGCCAGATCCATGCCGTGCAGGCCAATCTGCGCTACCCGGCCTCGGTGACCGCGGCGATGCGCGACGCCAGCATCGTGGTCAATCTTTGCGGCATCCTGACCGAATCAGGCGCGCAGCGCTTCGACGCCGTGCAGGCGCAGGGCGCCAGGACCATTGCCGAGGGCGCGAAGGCGATCGGGGCCCGCATGGTCCATGTCTCGGCGATCGGCGCCGACGCCAATTCCGAATCCGCCTATGCCCGCGCCAAGGCCGCCGGCGAGGCCGCGGTGCTGGAAGCGGTGCCCAATGCAACGATCCTGCGGCCCTCGGTGGTGTTCGGCCCCGAGGACCAGTTCACCAACCGATTCGCCACCTTGGCCCGGATGGCGCCGGTGATGCCGGTGTTCGGCGCGGATACGAAAATGCAGCCGGTCTATGTGGGCGACGTCGCCACCGCCGTGGCCGACGCCGTCGACGGCAAGACGGTGCCTGGCGCCACCTACGAGCTGGGCGGCCCGGAAGTGCTGACCATGCGCGAGATCGTCGAGATCATCCTGGCCACCATCGAGCGCAAGCGCATGCTGGTGCCGGTGCCGTTCGGCATCGCCAAAATGAAGGCCATGTTCCTGCAGTTCGCACCGGGCGCCTTCAAGCTGACGCCGGACCAGGTGGCGCTGCTGCGAACCGACAATGTGGTGTCGGACGCCGCCAAGGCGGCCGGGCTGACGCTGGACGGCCTCGGCATTGCAGCCGATTCGCTGGAAGCGATCGCCCCGCAATATCTCTGGCGCTTCCGCGCCACCGGCCAGTTCGCCCATAACGGTGTGAACTAAGAATCCCTTGTCCCGGGCGCGCCGCAGCACGGAGTGCTGCTGCGCAGAACCGGGACCGTACCAAATGCCGGAGCCCGACGCGGCCCCGGCTCTGCGAAGCAATACTTCGTATTGCATCGCGTCCGGGGCATGGATCCCTCGAAAGCCCCTACCGCCCCAGTGCCAGCGCCAGCAGGCCGACGGTGCCGACGACCACCCGCCACCAGGCGAACAGCACGAAGCCGTGCCGGGTGACGTAAGTGAGGAATGCCTTCACCACGATGATGGCGGTGATGAACGACACCGCGAAGCCGATGGCGATCAGATAGCCGTGATCCATCGTCATCTCGCCGCGGCTCTTGTAGAGGTCGTAGACGAAGGCGCCGACCATGGTCGGGATCGCCAGGAAGAACGAGAACTCGGCCGACGCGCGCTTGTCGGCGCCGAGCAGCATGGCGCCGACGATGGTGGCGCCGGAGCGCGACACGCCGGGGATCATGGCCAGGCACTGCGCGCAGCCGATCTTGAAATACATGGGCAGCGAGAAGGTGGTGGCGTCGTCATAGACGGGATCGAGATCGAGCTGGTCGATCCACAGCAGAATCGCGCCGCCGACGATCAGCGAGAAGCAGACCACCCAGGGATTGAACAGATAGAGCTTGATATAGCTGCCAACCGCCGCGCCGATCACCGCTGCCGGCAGGAACGCGACCAGCACGCCGATCACGAAGCGCCGCGCCGCGGGATCGGTGAACATGTTCAGCGCGATATGCCACAACTTGCCGAAATACAGCGCGACGATGGCGAGAATGGCGCCGAGCTGGATCAGGATCGCAAAGCTCTTCCAGAACGGGCCCTCGCCCAGATCGAAGAAGCGCTCCGCCAGCAGCAAATGGCCGGTGGATGATACCGGAAGGAACTCGGTCACGCCCTCGACGATGCCGAGGATGATCGCCCGTATTACATCAGACATCATGGATTTTATACGTCCTTGCTCGGCCCCGGCCTGAAAAAGCCGGGTTCTTCTCGCCTATTCGGTCCATTGCCGCAATCGCAAAAACACTGAAATGGCACCTTGCCTCCATCGTTCGCTTCGCTAGTTTGCGCGTTCCCGCCGCATGGCTGGTGCTCCCCCATTGAGACGTTTTGTTAACGATCGCATCCCTATCAAGGCCTTCATGTTCACGCTCTACCATCACTCGTTCTGTCCGCAGTCGCGCTTCGTCCGTCTCATCGTCGGCGAATACGGCCTTGACCTGCGCCTGGTGGAGGAACGCACATGGGAGCGGCGGGAAGCGTTTCTGGTGCTGAATCCCGCAGGCAATACGCCGGTGCTGGTCACCGATGGTTTTCCGCCGATTCCCGGCGCCGGTATCATCGCCGAATATCTCGACGAGGCCCATGGTCCTGCGATGGGCGACCGCCGGCTGCTGCCGGTGGCAATGGCCGAGCGCATCGAGGTGCGCCGGCTGATGGCGTGGTTCAACGAAAAGTTCTTCGAGGAGGCCTCCGGCCCTCTGGTCAACGAGCGCATCTACAAGCGCTTCATGAGCGAGGATGTCGGCGGCGGCGCGCCGTCCATGGACGTGATCCGCGCCGCCACCGCCAATGTGCGCTATCATCTGGCCTATATCGGCTGGCTGGCGCGCACGCGGAACTTTCTCGCCGGCGACCGGCTCAGCTATGCGGACCTGGTCGCGGCCGCGCATCTGTCGGCGATCGACTATCTGGGCGACGTGCCATGGAGCGAGGACGACGCGGCAAAGGCGTGGTACGCGCGGGTGAAATCCCGCCCGTCATTCCGTCCTCTGCTCAGCGAATGGCTGGCCGGCGTCCCGGCGTCGCGCACTTATGTGGATCTGGATTTCTGAACTCATCTCTCGTGCCTCGGACGCGGCGTAGTGCGCTGCTGATCCGGGGCCCCGGTCACTCAACAGACCGGGATCCCGGATCTGCGCAGCACCGTTTCGGACGATGCTGCGCATCGTCACTCACGTCGCAGCGCGTCCGGGAAACAGGAGCGGCTTCGTGATGGACGTCGCTGCGCCGTCACTCAAAGACGCGCTCACCGGTGAGGCCCGCGCGCTCGGCTTCGACGCCATCGGCATCGCCGACCCCGGCGCCATCGCCGGCGTGCGCGAAAAGCTCGAGGCGTTTCTTGCGTCCGGTGCCCATGGGGAGATGGCGTGGCTCGCCGACCCGCGCCGCGGCGACCCGCGGGTGATGTGGCCCGACGTCCGCTCGGTGATCATGCTCGGCGTCAACTACGGCCCCGATGAGAATCCGCTGGCAATTCTCGCGCAACGGTCGCATGCGGCGATCTCGGTCTATGCCAAGGGCGACGACTATCACGACCTGATCAAGAAGCGCCTGAAGGCGCTGGCGCGCTGGCTGATCGCGCAGGCGGGTGGCGACGTGAAGGTGTTCGTCGACACGGCCGCGGTGATGGAAAAGCCGCTGGCGCAGGCGTCGGGGCTTGGCTGGCAGGGCAAGCACACCAACCTCGTCTCGCGCGAATTCGGCTCGTGGCTGTTTCTCGGCGCCATCTTCACCACGCTGGAATTGCCGCGCGATGCGGCCGAGCGCGATCACTGCGGCTCGTGTCAGGCCTGCCTCGACATCTGCCCGACCGCGGCGTTTCCGGCGCCTTACCAGCTCGATGCGCGGCGCTGCATCTCCTACCTCACCATCGAGAACAAGGGCCCGATCCCGCACAAATTCCGCAAGAGCATGGGCAACCGCATCTATGGTTGCGACGACTGCCTGGCAGCGTGCCCGTGGAACAAGTTCGCGCAGGAAGGCCGCGAGATAAAGCTGGCCGCGCGCGACGAACTGCGCGCGCCGTCGCTGGCAAAGTTATCGCGTCTCGACGATGCGCAGTTTCGCTCGCTGTTCACCAAGTCACCGGTGAAGCGCATCGGGCGCGACCGGTTTTTGCGCAACGTGCTGATCGCTATCGGCAACTCCGGCGATGCGACATTGATCGTCGAGGCGCAGCGATTGCTCTCGGACGACAGCGCACTGGTGCGCGGCGCCGCGGTGTGGGCGCTGGCGCAGCTGATGGACGTGAATGCATTTCACGCGCTCAAATCAAAGCACCACGGCGTAGAAGGCGACGATAGCGTTGGCGCGGAATGGCGCGACGCGATCGCGTAGGATGGGTGGAGCGCAGCGATACCCATCATCTCGTACTCACAAACGTTCCGGCTCGTCATGGCTGGAGCCATGGCGGCGGTGACAATCGAAAAATCTTCGTTGAGGCGGGCACGCGATGGGTATCGCTGCGCTCCACCCATCCTACGACCTCGCAATGACGACCGAGGGCGCTACCCCTCCACCAGTTCCTCCACCGCCGCGATGATGCGCGCGAGATCCTGCGGTCGCGACAGCCGGTGGTCGCCGTCGGGGATCATGGTGAGCACCACATCTTCGCCGGGCAGCCGGTGCGCCAGCGCGAAGGCGTGCTGCCAGGGCACGTCGGGGTCCTGCCGGCCCTGCAGGATGCGGACCGGGCAGCCGAGCTCGATGCTGCCGCCGAGCAGCAGATGGTTGCGGCCCTCCTCGATCAGCCGCCTGGTGATCGGATAGGGCTCGCCATACTCCGACGGCCGCATCCACACGCCCTTGGTCTCGATCTCCTGCCGGATCGCCGGCGAAAAGCCCTTCCACATCAGCTCCTCGGTGAAATCCGGCGCCGGCGCGATCAGAACCAGGCCCTTCAGGGTGGCGCGGCCGATGCTGCCCCGCCGGGCCAGCGTGCGCGCCAGCAGCAGCGCCATCCAGCCGCCCATGGACGAGCCTATCACCACCTGCGGGCCCTCGCAGAAGGCGTCGAACACCGCAAGGCTGTCCTCAAGCCAGCGGCCGATGGTGCCGTCGACAAAGGCGCCGCCGGATTCGCCGTGGCCGGAATAATCGAAGCGCACACAGGCGCGGCCGTGCTCGGCGGCCCAGGCGTCCAGCGCCACCGCCTTGCCGCCCTGCATGTCGGACTTGAAGCCGCTCATCCACAACAGGCCGGGCGCGCCACCGGCGCGGGCGCGCACCGCGATGTCGCGGCGGTCGGGGCCGCTGCCGACCGGCAGGAAGGTCGGGGCGGCCGCTTTGGTATTGCTCATGGATCACTCGCTCGGTTCGGCCTGCTATTTGATTGAGCAGATGGCCGGCGTCAACGCACCTTGCTGCAGTGCGTCAGTACCGCGGACGCTTGCGGAACCGGCATTGGCACTCTATGTGGTCCCGGTCTGCCGTGTCAGGCCTAGGGGCACCCCGGCCCCGCCGACAGCCGCGACCGAAACGCCTCGTATTTGAGGCTTTTTGGCACGCGGCGCGTGAGTTTGCTTGCTCGCACGGCCTTATTCCTTCACACTGCCGCCTTCGCAAACAATATTGGAGAGTCACCCATTCGCCGTCCCAACAGAGCCCCGCCCGCCGCAACCAAAGACGGGCCGCGCACCAACGATGAAATCCGCAACGCCCAGGTCCAGCTGATCGATCAGACTGGCCTCAATCACGGCACTGTCGAAACGGCGACTGCTGTGAAGATGGCGATGGAAGCCGGCATGGATCTGGTCGAGATTTCGCCCAATACCAGCCCGCCCGTCTGCAAGATCATGGACTACGGCAAGTTCAAGTATTCGGCCCAGAAAAAGGCCGCCGAAGCCCGCAAGAAGCAGAAGATCGTCGAAATCAAGGAGATCAAGCTCCGCCCGATGATCGACGACCACGACTACGAAGTGAAGATGCGCGCCATGCAGCGCTTTTTCGAAGAAGGCGACAAGGTCAAGATCACCCTGCGCTATCGCGGCCGTGAAATGGCCCATCAGGAAATCGGCACCAAGCTGCTGGACAAGGTGAAGGCGGACGTCGCCGAATACGCCAAGGTCGAGCAGGACGCCCGCTTCGAAGGCCGCCAGGTCGTCATGGTTCTGGCGCCGCGCTGATCGCCTTGCGATCCGCAGCGACTGAAAGATTTCGGCCCGTCAGTTTCTGGCGGGCCTTTTTCTTGGGGGAGACTTGTCGTTCCGGGCGCGAGGGCGAAGCCAGAGCGAATCCGGAATGAGCTTGAGGATCAGCTCGCGCGCACGGCTTCCCAGCGCCCGCTGCACGCCGTGGTGGCGGATTTGCCGCTCCACTGGCCGGTGCCGGAATCGCCGGTCAGCTTGCCGGTCGCATCGGCGCGTTGATCGCCACGGGCGATCGAGACCTTGACGGTCCCTGCGTCGGCGACATTGCCGGCAATGGTAAAGCTGCCGTCGCCATTATAGCTGACGACACCGCCGGACACCTTGACCGGATAGGAGTAGGCCGGATCGCAGTTGCCGGTCTGGGTGATGATGGTGACCTTCCAAGTGCCGTCATGGGAGGCCCCGGCATGGGCGGCGCCAGCCAGCGCGATCGCCGCGGCGACGCCAGCGGCGGCGAACAGCCACTTCAACGTGGTGAGCGCCTTGGCGTCCTGCTTGATTGCGATTGCTTTGGCTTGTTTCCTGGAGTTCCCGGTCATGTCACGTCCCATGCAGTTGCTTATCGTCGAGCAACACATAGTGAGGCGCATCTGTTCCTGCCACTGTGGCACACCCGCGCAACAAGCATTCCTGCAATGAAGGCCGCGTGTCAGCTGCGTGTGGCCTGCCACGATCCGCTACAGCGATCGCCGGAAATGATCCCGCTCCAGTGTCCCGCGCCGGAATTGCCGTTCAGCTGGCCGGAGCCGCTGGCCTTCGATGCGCCGACCGAGATCCGGACGGCAACGACCCCGCTGCGGCCAAGACCGCCGGTGACCTTGCCACCGCCGGCCGAGGACACCCGGCGGCCCGCCACGTTGAACGGCACGCTGTAGCCGGAGCTGCAATTACCGGCCGTGGTGGCGAAAACCACGTTCAGACACCATCATAGCGGGCGGCGGCGGCCGGGGCCGTATACCGTCGGCAGCGCCAACAGCGCGACGAGGGCCATCGATCGGGGTGAAACAGGCATGTCGATCCGTTGATTGGAGGGGCGATCCCGGTTGGTTGGCGGTGAAGCCTTTGCGTTCAACCGCGGCGTCCCGAATCCGGATAAAATCGCACGCAGCATCCTCCGACCGGCTGCAAGCACCATTTCTGGCGTTAATCGTTGCCAATTCGCGCTTCCTCTGCCATAAGCCCAACCTTCATCGTCCGGCTGATCAAGGGCTGCCGTGGCGATGCCGTGCTGACTTCTTCCGTGAGGCAAAAAGTCGAGCACTTTCAACGCTCTAGCGAGCATTTTAGCCGGCGCAGCGCCCCACGGGGCGCATGAGGCGTGCGGGCCATAGGAGAGCCAAATGCCCAAGCTGAAGACCAAGTCGGGCGCCAAAAAGCGCTTCAAAGTGACCGGAACAGGCAAAGTGATGTCGGCGCATGCCGGCAAGCGCCACGGAATGATCAAGCGGACGAAGAAGCAGATTCGTCAGCTCCGCGGCACCCGCGTGCTGTTCAAGACCGACGGCGACAACATCAAGAAGTATTTCTTGCCGAACGCCTGACGTTAGCCGCGTCATCACGGCCGCGTTCGCGCGGCATTCTGTTTCCCATTTTGAACTGAAGGAGATCAGTCATGGCTCGCGTCAAACGCGGTGTGACGGCTCACGCCAAGCACAAGAAAGTCTACAAGGCCGCCAAGGGTTTCCGTGGCCGCCGCAAGAACACCATTCGCACCGCCAAGGCGGCAGTCGAAAAGGCCGGCCAGTACGCCTTCCGCGACCGCAAGCGCAAGAAGCGCACGTTCCGCGCTCTGTGGATCCAGCGCCTCAACGCCGCCGTGCGTCCGCTCGGCATGACCTACAGCGTGTTTATCAACGGCCTCGCCAAGTCCGGCGTGACGGTCGACCGCAAGGTGCTCTCCGATCTCGCGATCAACGAGCCCGCGGTGTTCAACGCGATTGCCGAAAAGGCCAAGGCCGCTCTCGCAGCCTGAGCTTTCCGCTTCCCGCGGTTTCCTCGACATTGTCATGGCCGGGCAGAAGCGTTCACACGCTCCTGTCCCGGCCATTGACGTCTTAATCCCTGGTAGACGCGTGCTGTAAACCTTGCGTCCTCGACGGTCCGTCGAGCCCGCAGGCGGCGAGAGGCTCTTGCCTCTCTTATCGAGGTTGCTCATGTCCGATCTGACGACGCTTCAACAGACCATTCTGGCCGATATCGCCGCGGCCTCCGACGAAGCCGTCATCGAGGCGGTGCGCGTCGGCGCGCTCGGCAAGAAGGGCTCGATCTCCGCTCTGCTCGCGACGCTCGGCAAGATGTCGCCGGAACAGCGCAAGACCGAGGGTGCTGCGATCAACCTCGCCAAGGAGGTCGTGACCCAGGCGCTGACAGCGCGGCGCGATATCCTGAAGAACGCCGCGCTCGATGCGCGGCTGGCCTCCGAGACCATCGACGTCACGCTGCCGCTGCGCGATCCCGCCGCCGAACTGGGCCGCATCCATCCGCTCAGCCAGGTGATGGACGAACTCACCACCATTTTCGCCGACATGGGCTTTGCCATCGCCGAAGGTCCGGACATCGAGATCGACGACTACAATTTCACGCGGCTGAACTTCCCCGAGGGTCATCCGGCCCGCGAGATGCACGACACCTTCTATTTCAATCCGGACTCGGAGGGCGTGCGCAAGCTGCTGCGTACCCACACCTCGCCGGTGCAGGTCCGCACCATGCTGACGCAGGCGCCGCCGATCCGCATCATCTGTCCGGGCCGCACCTATCGCAGCGACTCTGACCAGACGCACACGCCGATGTTCCACCAGGTCGAAGGCCTGGTGATCGACAAGACCGCGCATCTCGGCCACCTCAAATGGATCCTGCACGAGTTCTGCAAGGCATTCTTCGAGGTCGACAACATCAACATGCGGTTCCGGCCGTCGTTCTTCCCGTTCACCGAGCCGTCGCTGGAAGTCGATATCCAGTGCCGCCGCGACAAGGGCGAGATCCGCTTCGGCGAGGGCGAGGACTGGCTGGAGATTCTCGGCTGCGGCATGGTGCATCCCAACGTGCTGCGCGCCTGCGATATCGATCCCGATGTGTACCAGGGGTTTGCCTGGGGCATGGGCATCGACCGCATCGCCATGCTCAAATACGGCATCGGCGATCTCCGCCAGCTGTTCGAGGGCGACGTCCGCTTCCTCAGCCACTACGGCTTCAAGCCGCTCGACGTGCCCAGCCTGGCCGGAGGATTAAGCTCGTGAAATTCTCCCTGTCCTGGCTGAAAGATCATCTCGACACCGACGAGCCCCTCGAAAAGCTCGCCGACAAGCTCACCATGATCGGGCTTGAGGTCGAGCATATCGACGACAAGGCAAAGCTGCTTAAGCCGTTCACGATCGCGCATATCCTGTCGGCCGAGCAGCATCCCAATGCCGACCGCCTGCGGGTGTGCAAGGTCGATACCGGTGACGGCGAACCGCTGCAGATCGTGTGCGGCGCGCCGAATGCGCGTGCGGGGCTGAAGACCGTCCTCGCAAGGCCGGGCACATTCATCCCGGGCAAGGATTTCACCATCGGTCTCGGCAACATCCGCGGCGTCGAGAGTCAGGGCATGATGTGCTCCGCCGGCGAACTCGGACTGCTCGACGCCATCGACGGCATCATCGAACTGCCGGCCGATGCGCCGGTCGGTGAATCCTATGCCGAATGGGCCAAGCTCGGCGATCCCGTGATCGAGATCAATCTCACGCCGAACCGCCAGGACTGCACCGGCGTGCACGGCATTGCGCGCGATCTCGCCGCCGCCGACATGGGCAAGTTCAAGGACCCCGGTATCAAGCAGATCAAGGGCGAATTCCCCTGCCCGGTAAAGGTCACCGTCGAAGACGCCACCCTGTGCCCGGGCTTCGCCCTGCGGCTGGTGCGCGGCGTCAAGAACGGTCCGTCGCCGGACTGGCTGCAAAAGCGGCTGATCTCGATCGGGCTGCGACCCATCAATGCGCTGGTCGACATCACCAACTATCTCACCTTCGATCGCGCCCGGCCGCTGCACGTGTTCGACGCCGCCAAGGTCAAGGGCGACGTCGTGGTGCGCCGTGCCCGCGCCGGCGAGACGCTGCTGGCACTGGACGGCAAGACCTACACGCTCGACGACAAGGCCTGCGTGATATCAGACGACAACGGCGTGGAGTCGCTGGCCGGCATCATGGGCGGCGAGGCTTCCGGCTGCTCGGAAGAGACCACCGACGTGCTGATCGAATCCGCGCTGTGGAACGAGATCAACATCGCCCAGACCGGCCGCCGGCTCGGCATCAACTCCGATGCGCGCTATCGTTTCGAACGCGGCGTCGATCCGGCCTTCATGCTGCCCGGCCTCGAACTCGCGACCAAACTGGTGATGGAATTGTGCGGCGGTACGCCGTCGGAGATCACCGTGGTCGGCAACGCCCATGCCGACGACCGCATCATCGATTTCCCGCTGGCGGAAGTGAAGCGCCTCGCTGCCATCGACGTGCCGATGGTCGAGATGCGGCTGATCCTGACGCGGCTCGGCTTCATGATGGCCGGCACCGGCCCGGTGGTGAAGGTCGCCGTGCCCTCCTGGCGCAGCGATGTGCATGGCAAGGCCGACATCGTCGAGGAGATCATGCGGATCTACGGCGTCGACAAGGTGCCGATGACGCCGTTCGAGCGCGGCGACGCGCCGCGCAAGCCGATCCTGACCCAGATCCAGTCGCGCACCCGCCGCGCCAAACGCGCGCTGGCCGTGCGCGGCATGGTGGAAGCCGTAACCTATTCGTTCATCGCCAAGCCGCATGCCGAACTGTTCGGCGGCGGCAGCGCCGCCCTGGCGCTGGCCAATCCCATCGCGGCGGATCTCTCGGACATGCGGCCCAGCCTGCTGCCGGGCCTGGTCAAAGCTGCGCAGGCCAACGCCGATCGCGGCGTCGCCGATCTCGCGTCGTTCGAGGTCGGACAGATCTTCAAGGGCGACCGCCCGGAGGATCAGTTCATCGCCGCCGCCGGCATCCGTCATGGCCTCGCATCGTCGAAGGGCATGGGACGGCACTGGTCGGGTGCCGCGAACGCCGACGCGCTCGATGCCAAGGCCGATGCCTTCGCGGTACTGGCTGCCGCCGGCGCGCCAATGCAGGCGCTGCAGATCGTCGCCGGGGGTCCGGGCTGGCTTCATCCCGGCCGTTCCGGCACCATCCAGATCGGTCCGCAGAACATTCTCGGCTATTTCGGCGAGCTGCATCCGCGCGCTGCGGAAGCGCTCGGCGCCGTTGGCCCGCTGATGGCGTTCGAGGTGATCCTCGATCGCATCCCCGACGCCAAGGTCAGGGCCACGCGCGCCAAGCCGCTGCTCGAACTGTCGGCGTTCCAGCCGGTGTCGCGCGATTTCGCCTTCATCGTCGATCGCAGCGTCAAGTCCGGCGATCTGGTGCGCGCCGCTGTTGGCGTCGACAAGAAGCTGATCAGCAACGTGACGCTGTTCGACGTCTATGAAGGCAAGGGCGTGGAGGACGGCAAGAAGTCGCTGGCCATCGCCGTGACCATCCAGCCGCGCGAAAAGACCCTGACCGATCAGGAGATCGACGCAATCGGCGCGAAGGTCGTGGCGGAAGTGACGAAGAAGACCGGCGGTACGCTGCGGGCATGAGGCCGGACGATGCGGGACGGTTTTCGGGCGACCTGCCGGACGTGAAAGCGTGACGGCGGGTCTCGTTCAGGATCTTGCTCAGGATCTTTTTCAGAATCTTGGCCTCGCCTCCTACAGCAATGCCTCGCTCATCTGCCTCGTTGTCACCGCCTTCGTGGCCGGCCTCGCCCGCGGGGTTTCCGGTTTCGGCCCGGCGGTGATCTTCATACCGCTGTTCGACGGCGTACTTCGCTAAAGCCAGACAAATACTCTGCCGTCATCCTGAGGTGCTCGCCCGCTTGGGCGAGCCTCGAAGGATGGGTGTCGGAGCGCGCGGCCCATCCTTCGATGGCCGTCGCAAGTGCGACGGCACCTCCAGCCGAAACGCAATTGCGTTTCTGCTGGGATGACGGCCAAAGAGGCTCTTGTAATTACTCCACCGCGTTGCTCGATCGCGCCCGTGGCTTCGGCTTGCGCGCCGGGCGCGCCGGCCTTTCCGCCTCGGTATCCTTCAACGCGCCGATCTTCTTGAGCGCGGCGTCGGCAGCGCGTTCGCCGGTTTCCCAGGCACCGTCGACACTGCCCCACAGGGTTTCGTGGGTCGCTTCGCCGGCGAGAAACAGATTGCCCATCGGCTCGATCAATGCGCGGCGGGCGAACTGTCCGCCGGGCACTGCGCCAGACATGGCGCCCTTGATGAAGGGCGACGCATTCCAGCGCGTGGCACTGCTCTTGGTCACCGCTTTCGCAATGTCGCTGCCGAACAGCTTGGTCAGCCACTCCACCGCAAAGGCGACCATCGCCGCCTCGCCCTGCGCCGACAGATCGCGGCCGAAGGCGCCCGCGACATCGACGGTGCACAGCGCGGAGCTGCCGACATTGGCGAGCATCACGCCGGTGCGCGTATCGGTGCTCTGCTCGATCATCAGCTCGTCGCGGCCGAGCGCGAGCGGATTGCCGGGCATCCACAGCGCGATACGGTCGGTACTGCCGAGCGACAGTTTCGCGGCCGCGTCGAGCTGCCGCTTCGGCAACTCCGGCGTGAAGCCGATGGCACCGGAAGCCAGCACGTTGGACGATGCCGTGACGATCACCGCGCGGGTCGCGATCCGCCCCGCCGGCGTCTCGACCGCGATGTCGCGACCGCTCCAGTTCACCCGCGTGGCCGGCGTCGACAATGCCACCGGCAAACCGTCGGCGAGCTTGACCATCAGCGCGCCGAGCCCGATCCGGCTGGCGATCTCGGTGCCGCGTTCCTGCGCGCGGACATGATCGAGAGCGGAGAGGTCCTTCAGGTCCTTGCCGGCGGCATAGGCGCCGAGCACGTATTCGGTAGCGCCGGCCCAGTTGCCGAGATCCTTCGGCAGCGCCGATGCGCAGGATGGATCGCCCTTGCGCGCGGCGTCATCAATGGCGCGGTTGGCGCGCACGAGGGTGGCGAGAAACTCTTCGGTCTCGCCGGCGCGCGCGTTGCGGCGGCCGATACGGATCTTCTGGCTGCCCGGCGTCGGGATGAGTTCCACGCCGACGGCACGGGCGAGCTTCACCAGCGCATTGGTTTCCGGATTATGCAACCAGCGCGCCCCGCGATCGAAGGGGGTCTCGAAGCTGGTGGTATCAGTGAGGCAACGACCGCCGATCTGGCCGGACGCCTCCACCACGATCACCTTGCGGCCGGCAGCGACGATCCGCCTGGCCGCAGCGATACCGGCGGCACCGGCGCCGATCACGACAATGTCAGCATCGCGCGGCAGCGGCGCGGCCCGCGCGCTTGCACCGAACGCGGTGGCCAGTGCAAATGCCGAGGACGCCGAGACGAAATCGCGGCGCGTAATTGTCATGTGATGGTTTCCAAGACTTTGCGAAACGGGAGAACGTGCGACGAACTTTGCCGCATTCATGGGGATGCGGCAACTGCCATGGTGAATCAATCATGAGTGGGACGCGCGGCACGTGAACCAAATTGCAATGGCTTTCGACCATCATGTAGCACGAACAGAGCGGTCGGGACGAACCGCAGGGGAGTGACCAAGATGGGCGTCGTGCTCGATACGGTCGGAAAGCTGATCGCCGGCTACCTCCAGAAGGAGGTGCCGGGTTATGAACCTTTTACGCCCAGCGATCCGGAACGGTTGCGCGATATCGTGCAACCCGGCGACGTGATCCTGGTCGAGGGCAACAACCGTGTCTCCGGCATCATCAAGTATCTGACGCAATCGACATGGTCGCACGCCGCGCTCTTCGTCGGCGAGATCGACGGCGCAGCCGAGCCCGACGGCGAACCGCACGTGCTGATCGAGGCCAATATTGGCGAAGGGGTCACCTCGGCGCCGCTGTCGAAATACTTTCCCTACCACACACGGATCTGTCGCCCGGTCGGGCTGTCGTTTGAGGATCGCTACACGGTGTGCCGCTACGCCATCAACCGCATCGGCTTCGGCTACGACACCAAGAACATTGTCGACCTCATGCGCTTCCTCATTCCGCTGCCGATCCCGCAGCGCTGGCGCCGGCGCATGATCGCCTTCGGTTCCGGCGACCCCACCAAGATCATCTGCTCGGCACTGATCGCCCAGGCCTTTGACGCCGTGCGCTATCCGATCCTGCCGAAGATCACCCGCGCCGGCAGCCGCGCTGCCCGCCGCGAGATCCTGCACATCCGCGATTCCTCGCTGTACATGCCGCGTGACTTCGACATCTCGCCGTATTTCGAAGTGGTCAAGCCGACCATCGAGCTGGGCTTCGACTACACCGCGCTGCATTGGGCCGACAAGCAGAAGCCGCTCCGGGAGGTAGCGGACGCATTCGGTCCATTTCAAGGGCCCGTCGAGGCGCCGCCGCTTGTTCCTGAAACGGCTGACGCGGAGGCGTCGATTTTCGCTGCAGAAGTAGTGATACTGCACGACGAACTGGCCGCACGCCGGGTCCGCTTGGCGTAGCCTCAGCCCGCCTCGCTGCGCGGCGGGTTAGCCTGTCTGCGGCGACGGCGGTTGCAGCGCTGGCGCCTGACCGATGACTTCGCGAAGCCGCTGCGCAAGTTCGGCCTTGCGATAGGGCTTGACGAGGACGACAGAGCCTTCCCGGTGCTGGCCGTGCCTTGCTAGGGTTTCCAGCGCATAGCCGGATGTCAGCAGCACCGGCAATCCCGGCCGTACCTGCTGGGCGCGCTCCGCTAGCTCCCAGCCATTGATGCCGCCCGGCATCACGATGTCGGTGAACAGCACGTCGATCGAGCTATCCGCCCTCAGCTTCTCCAGCGCGTCGGCGCCATTGACGGCTGCGACCACGGCGTAGCCGAGGTTTTGCAGGCGCATCACCGCGTAGGAGCGCACGAACGGATCGTCCTCGACCACCAGGACGGTCTCGGTGCCGCTGGGGAGCACGGTTTCCTCCAGCTGAATCAGCTCCGGCGAGCGCGGCGCTTTCATCGCGGCCTGCGGCAGATAGATCCGCACGGTGGTGCCGAGGCCGGGCTCGCTGTAGATCGAGACGTGACCGCTCGACTGCTTGACGAAGCCGTAGACCATGCTGAGCCCGAGCCCGCTGCCCTTGCCGACTTCCTTGGTGGTGAAGAACGGCTCGAACACCCGGTCGATCACTTCCTTCGCCATGCCTTCGCCATCGTCGGTGATGGCCACCAGCACATAGTCGCCGGGAGCCACTTCGGGATGCAGGCGCTGGTAGTGATCGTCGAGCGATGCATTGGCGGTGGAGATGGTGAGACGACCGCCCTTGACCATCGCGTCCTGCGCATTGACGGCGAGATTGAGCACCGCGGATTCGAGCTGTGCAGGATCCGCAAAGGCCAGCGCCAGTTCCGGTTCGAACATGGTCTTGATCTCGATGTCCTCGCGCACCGTGCGACGCAGCAGCTTGTGCATGCCGTCGAGCAGCTTGTTGCACTCGATCGCTACCGGGCGAAGGATTTGCCGGCGGCTGAACGCCAGCAGTTGCTGGGTCAGCTCGGCGCCGCGGTCGCCGGCCCTGCCGATGTCATCGGAGAGCTGCCGCAGATCCTGCCGTGCCCTCAACTGCTCGCTGAGGAATTCGGCGTTGCCGACGATCACCGTCAGCAGATTGTTGAAGTCGTGGGCGATGCCGCCGGAGAGCTGGCCGACGATCTCCATCTTCTGCGCCTGCACCAGTTGCTCCTCGGTGCGCTTGCGTTCGGTGAGATCGTGGATGATGCCGACAAAGATCGCTTCGCCGTCCTGCTTGGCCTCGCCGACCGACAGGTCCATCGGAAACGTGGAGCCGTCCTTGCGACGGCCCATCACCTCGCGGCCGATGCCGATGATCCGGCGCTCGCCAGTGTCGCGAAAGTGCTTGAGATAGCCGTCGTGCTCGGCGCGATAGGGCGTCGGCATCAGCACCTTGACGTTCTCGTGGATGACCTCCTCCGCGCGATACTGGAACAGCCGTTCGCAGGCGGGATTGAACATCAGGATGCGGCCACGGGCATCGATCAGGATGACGCCATCGACCGCTGTATCGACCACCGCGCGCAGCCGCGCGGCACTTTCGCGCAGCGCCCGCTCCGTACGCTCGCGCTCGGTAAGGTCATGGATGATACCGACGAAGATCGAGCCGTCTTCCTCCTTGGCCTCGCCGACCGACAGGTCCATGGGAAAGGTCGTTCCGCCCTTGCGCTGACCCGTCACCTCACGGCCGATGCCGATGATCTTGCGTTCGTGGGTGCTATTGTAGTTGTCGAGGTAGCGGTCGTGCTCCTGCCGGTAATGCCCGGGCATCAGCATCTTGACGTTCTGCCCGATCACCTCGTCGGCACTGTATCCGAACAGCTTGACGCAGGCCGGATTGAATTTCAGCACCTTGCCGGCGGCATCGATCAGGATGACGCCATCGACCGCTGTCTCGACGACGGCGCGCAGCCATCGCGCGTCGGTGCTTTCCGGGATTTGCGGACTATCCGTCGGCTTCATGCGGATAACTTTCGCTTTCGCGCAGACAGGCATCGATCACAGCCATCAGGGTGGCCGGCGTGAACGGCTTGCGCAGGCATCGCGACGCACCGAGACCCAGCGCCATGCGCAGGAAATCAGGCGCAGGCGCACGCTGCTCGGCGAACACGTAGCCAGAGATGGCAATCAAAGGTATCTGCGGGGCACGTTCGTGGAACACCCTGATGGACTCGAAGCCGCGCATGTGCGGCATGAAAATGTCGACGATCATGACATCGAAATGTGTGCGCTCAAGTTCCCGCAAGCCGCTTTCTCCGCCATCGGCGACGACGACGTTGAAGCCGCGATGATTGAGCCAGGCGCGAATCGCTGATCGGACCAGAAGATCGTCATCGACGACGAGGACTTGGAGCACAATTGCCTCCCTGTGCACAGCGTTGTTCACGCGACACGTCCCGTCAACTGAGATTGCACCGTGTGAGTGAGGCTACAACATGGACGTGCTGCAGCAGGGACTTGCACGCTGGTTGCGTCAAGGGCAGCGCTGAACATAAGCGCGATTCTGCGCGAAAAAGACGATAAACTGCGTAGATCGCTTATCATGCTACCCGGTCAGGCACAGTTCGCTTGGGTATTTGACGTTCCGAGCGACTCGCAAGTCGATCGTCTGCCGCGCTCGGCCAATCGCGTCGGTGATCTCGCGTCGAGAGGCAGATGTCGCGACGCCACGAAGTACAACGGAGGTCGCCATCTGGCTCTTGTCCAAATACAGGGACATGAATACCTCTCGGACAACGATTTTGCTGAGGAACCCATGATGCTCGATGCCGCCGCGAAGGCACTTTCGCAGATCCTGTCGCCGCCGATGCGCGCCATCCTGTGGAAGTCGATCGGGCTGGCGCTGGTGCTGATCGTGGTGCTCGCGATCGGACTGCAGCGCCTGCTGAGCTGGTTCGCAGTGTCCGGCGAAGTCTGGGCCGAGACGGCGTTGGGACCGGGCTCCCACGGCGCACTCAACGTGCTGGCGTGGATCCTGTCGATCGCCGCCGGCCTCGGCGTGGTGCTGGGCGCGGTTTTCCTGATGCCCGCAATCACGTCGCTGGTGGCCAGCGTGTTCGTCGACGACGTCGCCGACATCGTCGAGCGCGAGCACTATCCGGCCGAGCGCGTCGGCACTGCGCTGCCGTTCGGCCTCGCCATCACCGAGGGCGTCAAGACGGCCCTGCTGACCATCCTGGTCTATCTGGTCGCGCTGCCCTTCGTGTTCCTCGCGGGCCTCGGCTTCATCGCCTTCTTCATCGCCACGGCCTGGCTGCTGGGGCGCGAATATTTCGAGCTTGCCGCCATGCGGTTCCGCTCGCCGGCCGAGGCCAAGCTGATGCGCAAGCAATATGCCGGCACGATCTTCACCGCCGGCCTGGTGATCGCCGCCTTCGTTTCGATCCCCATCGTCAACCTCGCCACGCCCTTGTTCGGCATGGCCTTCATGGTGCACATGCACAAGCGACTGAGCGGCCCACGCCCCGAGCTGATCGAGCCCGCGCGGCCGGGCAGAATGCCGATGGCCTGACACGATGGCGCGCAGCCCCGCCCAACCTTTGATGTTGACCAAGGCGCAGGGGCGAAACGTCTGGCTGCGCGCGCAGCGGCTCGACACATCCGCGCCGTTCGGCGACGGGCCGCGGGCCACGGCGGCGGCGATCGACCATCTCGGCTATGTGCAGATCGACACCATCAACGTCATCGAGCGCTGCCACCACCACATCCTGTTCACCCGCATCCCGGCCTATCGGCGCGCCGACCTGCAGCAGGCCCAGAGCGTCGACAAGAGCGTGTTCGAATACTGGACCCACGCGCTGGCCTACGTGCCGTCGAAGGACCTGCGCTTCTTCCTGCCCGCCATGAAGCGGCACAAGCGCGAGGGTCACAAGTGGTTCGGCACCGTGACGCCGGCGGATCTGCGAAAAGTGCTGACGCTGATCCGCACGGACGGCGCGCTGACCATTCGCGACATCGACGACGACGTGCTGGTGGACAAGCAGCATGCGTGGGGCAGCCGCAAGCCGTCGAAGCGCGCGCTGCAACTGGCATTCTACACCGGCGTGCTGACCGTCAGCGCACGCGACGGCATGCTCAAGACCTATGAGCTGATGGAGCGCCATTTCGGCTGGGACAGGCTGCCGAAGCCAGCCTCGCCATCGGACAGACTGGGCTATCTGCTCGACCGCGCGCTGCGCGCGCAGGGTCTCGTCAGCCTCGATTCGATCTGCCATCTCGCCGCCGGCAGCAAGCCGGCGATCCGCAAGGTGATCGAGACGCGCGTCCGGCGCGGCGAGTTGGTGCCGGTGGCGCTGGAAGGCGCCGGCAAGGTCGAGCACTGGGGCCAGCCGGAGGTGCTGGAGAGTTCCGGCGACGCTTCAGAACTGGTGCACATCCTGTCGCCCTTCGATCCGCTGATCATCCAGCGCAAGCGCACGCATCTGTTCTTCGATTACGAACATCGCTTCGAAGCCTATTTGCCCAAGGAGAAGCGGCTGTTCGGCTACTTCGCCTTGCCGGTGCTGGTCGGCGACCGCATCGTCGCCGCCATCGATCTCAAGACCGATCGCAAGCAGCAGAAGCTGCTGATGCAGAAATGGAGCTGGGTCGGCGGCCGCGCGCCGAAGGGCATGAAGGCGCGCATCGAGGACGAGCTGCACCGGTTCGAGCGGTTTCAGCTGGCGGAGTGAATCGACGCACGCTCAGTCGTTCCCCGGACGCAGTGCACTACGCTGCACTTGCAGCGTGGTGCGCTGAAGATCAGGGGCCCAGCTCAGCTAAGAAAGCTGGATCCCGGACGCGGAGCAGCGCAAGTGCGCTGCACCGCGTCCGGGAAACGCGACAGCGTCCAATACACGTCAGCTACACCGTCTTCTCCGGCCACCTGCAGAGATCGTTGATCACGCACTTCTCGCACAATGGCCGCCGCGCCAGGCAGGTGTAGCGCCCGTGCAGGATCAGCCAGTGATGCGCGTGCATCATGAACTCCTCCGGGATCGCACGCTCCAGCTCGAGCTCGACCTCGAGCACGTTCTTGCCCGGTGCCATGCCGGTGCGGTTGCCGACGCGGAACACGTGGGTGTCCACCGCCATGGTGTGTTCGCCGAACGCCATGTTGAGCACCACATTGGCGGTCTTGCGGCCGGCACCGGGCAGCGATTCCAGCTCGGCGCGGGTGCGCGGCACCACGCCGCCGAATTCGGCGATCAGTTTCTCCGACAGCGCGATGACGTTCCTGGCCTTGTTGCGGTAGAGACCAATGGTCTTGATGTGCTCGCGCACTGTCTCCTCGCCGAGTTCGACCATCTTCTGCGGCGTGTCGGCAATGGCGAACAGGGCGCGGGTCGCCTTGTTGACGCCGGCGTCGGTGGCCTGGGCCGACAGCACCACCGCCACCAGCAGCGTGAACGGATTGACGTGCTCCAGCTCGCCCTTCGGCTCCGGATTCACCCGGCGGAAGCGCACGAAGGCCTCACGGACCTCGGCAGGGCTCCAAGGCTTTAAAGAATTGGGTTTCAGCTTTTTCGGCTTCGGCGCAGCCTTGCCGACTTTGGCCTTCGGCGTGGCGCCGACGGATTTTGCGGCGGTTCCGATTTTCCTGGCCGGCAGCTTGCGGGTGATTTTCGCCATGATCGGGATATACTGACAGCCGATGACACCCGGCAACGATTTTGACGAAGCGGCAGAGCCAAAGCTGTTCACGGCGCTGCTGACCCCACACCGCTCGCTCAGCCGCACCGGCTTTCTGGCGCTGATGCTGTTCGTCGGTGGCGTCTCGTTCATCGCCGGCATCGTCTTCCTGATGATGGGCGCCTGGCCGGTGTTCGGCTTTTTCGGCCTCGACGTGCTGGCGATCTGGTGGGCGTTCCGGGTCAGCTACCGCCGCGCCGGGGACACCGAGGAGATCACCGTCACGCCGACCGAGCTGCGGGTGCGCCGGGTCAGCCATCGCGGCCAGGTGGTCGAATGGGTGCTCAATCCGCTGTGGGTCCAGCTCGACCATGTCACCCACGAAGAATTCGGCATCGAGCAGCTGTTCCTGGTCTCGCGCGGCCGGCGGGTGTCCATCGCCAGGTTCCTCGGACCGGACGAAAAAGCCAGCTTCGTCAAAGCCTTCAGAGCCGCGCTGCAGGCCGCCAAACGGGGCCCGACCTATAATCCGCTGACATGACCGCAGGTCGGAAATCGGGTGGTTGGCAACGTTGCCCGGGGCTAGCTTGCAGCCATGATGAACCTCGCCAAAAACCTAGCGATGAGTGACCATCGCCTCACCCGGCCCGGCGCCCAGGATGCCGCCTTGCGCGACTATGATTGCGTGCGCCGCGCCATCGCCTTCATCTCGGCGCGCTGGCGCAGCCAGCCGGAGATCGAGGCCATCGCCGACGCCGCCGGACTCACGCCCGATGAGCTGCATCACCTGTTCCGGCGCTGGGCCGGGCTCACGCCGAAGGCCTTCATGCAGGCGCTGACGCTGGACCATGCCAAGGGCCTGCTGCGCGATTCCGCCAGCGTGCTCGACGCGGCGCTGGACTCAGGCCTGTCCGGCCCCGGCCGGCTGCACGACCTGTTCGTCACCCATGAGGCCATGTCGCCCGGCGAATGGAAAACCGGCGGCGCCGGCATGGAGCTGCGCTATGGCTTCCATCCCTGTCCGTTCGGCTCGGCCATCGTGATCTCCAGCGATCGCGGGCTTGCCGGACTGGCATTTTCCGATCCCGGCGAGGAGCAGCCGGCCTTCGCCGACATGGCCGCGCGCTGGCCGCGCGCGACATTCATTGCGGACAATGCAGGCACCGCCGCCATGGCGCGGCGCATCTTCGACGCCAGGCTGTGGAATCCGGAGCAGCCGCTGCGCGTGCTGCTGATCGGCACCGATTTCGAGGTCCGGGTCTGGGAGACGCTGCTGAAGATCCCGATGGGCCGCGCGGTCTGCTACTCGGACATCGCCAGCAAGATCGACAGCCCGAAGGCCTCGCGTGCCGTGGGTGCGGCGGTCGGCAAGAACCCGATCTCCTTCGTGGTGCCGTGCCATCGCGCGCTCGGCAAGTCCGGCGCGCTGACCGGCTATCACTGGGGCATCACCCGCAAGCAGGCGATGATCGGCTGGGAAGCGGGTCAGGTGGGGGCGAATTGATACGCCGCCACGTCGGTGCCTCAAACTCTCATGTCATCCCCGCGCATGCGGGGATCCAGTAGACACCGGCGCCGCGACTCCATCACGACTGCCGGCGATTACTGGATCGCCCGGTCCAGGCGCGCAATTGCGCGCCGGCCGGGCGATGACAGTTGAGAGGGCTGGAAAGCGGGTCAGGTAGGGGGAACTACTAGACTTCCAATCGTGTCCCGGACGCGATGCGGCATTCTTATGCCGCTTCGCAGATCCGGGACCCAGCCCTTGATCACAAATGGGCCCCTGCAGCGCACTACGCCGCTCCGCGGCGCACTGCGCTGCGTCCGGGGTACGAGACCTACCCCGCCAGATCGAGCTTCGACGCCACCGTGGAATCCGCATTGAGCCGGTAGATGATCGGCACGCCGGTGGCCAGTTCGCGGGCCAGGATGCCTTCCGGCGACAGCTTCTCCAGCACCATGATCAGCGCGCGCAGCGAGTTGCCGTGGGCGGCGACCAGCGTGCGCTGGCCGCGCAGCACGCAGGGCAGGATCTCCTGCACGTAATACGGCAACGTGCGGGCCAAGGTGTCCTTGAGGCTTTCGCCGCCGGGCGGCGGCACGTCGTAGGACCGGCGCCAGATCAGCACCTGCTCCTCGCCCCACTTCTTGCGGGCGTCGTCCTTGTTGAGGCCGGACAGATCGCCGTAGTCGCGTTCGTTCAGCGCCTGATGCCGGGTGATCGGCAGGCCGGTCTGGCCCATCTCCGTCAGCGCCAGATCCAGCGTGTGCTGGGCCCGGGTCAGCGCCGAAGTAAAGGCGATGTCGAACACCAGCCCCTGCGCCTTCAGCTTCTGCCCGGCTTCCTTCGCCTCGGCCACGCCCTTCTCGGTGAGGTCGGGGTCCTTCCAGCCGGTGAAGAGATTTTTCAGATTCCAGTCGCTCTGGCCGTGACGCACGAGCACGAGAAGGCGGTCGGTCATTCCTGATTCCGTTTCTGCTTAGATGTCACCCAGGCCGAGCACGTCGGCCATCGAATACAGTCCGGGCTTCTTGCCATGCGCCCATAGCGCCGCCTTCAGCGCGCCGTGGGCGAACAGCATGCGGTCCTCGGACTTGTGCGTCAGCTCGATGCGCTCATAGGGCCCGGCGAAGATCACGCTGTGATCGCCCGACACGGTGCCGCCTCGCAGGCTGGCGAAGCCTATGTCGCCGGCAGTGCGGGCGCCGGTAATGCCGTCGCGGCCGCGCGCCGAATGATCCGCCAGCACGATGCCGCGGCCTTGCGCTGCGGCTTCGCCGAGCATCAAAGCGGTGCCCGACGGCGCGTCGATCTTGGCGCGGTGATGCATCTCGACGATCTCGATGTCGAAGCCCTCGCCAAGCGACTGCGCCACGCGCTTGACCAGCGCCGCCAGCAGGTTGACGCCGAGGCTCATGTTGAACGACTGCACCACGATGGCCTGCGAGGTGACGCTCTTGATGACCGCATTGTCGGAGGCCGACAGCCCGGTGGTGCCGATCACATGGACGATGCCGCGCTCGGCGGCGATCGCCACATTGGCGATGGTGGCGGCGGGAACGGTGAAGTCGAGGATGCCGTCGGCATCCTTCGACATGGTCCACAGATCGGCCGACAGCTTGACGCCGCTGGCCGGCAGTCCGGCCAGCACGCCGGCATCCTTGCCGAGCAGTTCCGAGGTCGGCGCTTCCAGCGCTCCGACCACCACGGCGCCTTCGGTGTCCGAAATGGCGCGGATCAATGCCCGGCCCATGCGGCCGCCGGCGCCAGCAACGATCAATCGCATTGGGGACATCGAACGCCTTTCAAGTCTGTAGGGGCGATATAACCACGCCGCGGCCCTGCGGCAACACGCGCCGTCGGATACCGGGCGTCAAACGGCTGAAACAGTGACGCCATGCTTAAGGTTGCGGACCGTCATAGCCTTCGATGATCACCAGATCGCCTTCGGAATGCGGCGCGCGCATCGCCACCAGACGCTGGTATTCCGGCGAATTGTAGCAGGCCAGCGCGGTGGCGTAGTCCTTGAATTCCAGCACCACGTTGCGCGAGCGGGAACTGCCCTCCCGCGTCTCGTGCTGCCCGCCGCGCACCAGGAATTTGGCGCCGAATGCCGCGAATACCGCGCCGTTCTGCGCGATGTAGTCCTTGTAGCCGTCCATGTTGTGCACATCGATGCGTGCGACCCAGTAACCCTTGGCCATATGGTCCTCCGTGATTTCGTTGTTTCTTGCAGCAACTTCCCTTGTTTCCCGGGCGCGCTGCAGCGTTCTTTACGCTGCTGCGCAGACCCGGGATCCCGATTTTCTCGATACCGGGACCCCGGCTCTGCGAAGCAACACTACGTGTTGCATCGAGTCCGGGGCACAATACTAAGACCGAACCGCCTCCGCGATTTCCTCGACAATGGCTTCCGCCGCCGCTTTGGGATCGGACGCCTGCATCACCGGTCGCGCCACCACCACATGGTCGGCTCCCGCACGGATGGCGTCCCCGGGGGTCATGACCCGCTTCTGGTCGCCGAGCGCGCTGCCTGCCGGGCGCACGCCGGGGGTCACCAGGGTCATCTGTTGTCCGACGATGCTGCGGAGGTTGGCGACCTCTTCGGGCGAGCAAACGATGCCGTCGATGCCGAGCGCCTGGGCCTGGCGGGCGCGGGCCTCGACCAGCTCGGTGACGCCGAGCCGGTAGCCGGCGGCCTGCAGGTCGTTGTCGTCATAGGAGGTCAGCACGGTGACCGCGAGGATCTTCAGGCTCGAGCTGCCGCGTCCCTGCACCGCGGCTTGCATGGTCTGCGGATAGGCATGCACGGTGAGGAAGGTGGCGCCGAGCGAAGCCACGCTTGCGACGCCGCTCGCCACCGTATTGCCGATGTCGTGCAGCTTGAGGTCCGCGAACACCTTCTTGCCTGCATCGGCCAGCTTGCGGATCAGCGGCAGGCCGCCGGCATAAGCGAGCTGGTAGCCGATCTTGTAGAAGGTCACGCTGTCGCCCAGCCGCGCGATCATCGCCTCGGCGGCTTCAACGCTCGGCAGGTCGAGACCGACAATCAGCCGGTCGCGGGGAGTCATGTTCGGGGACTGCATCTCACCTCACTTCATTTGCTGCGCGACATCGACCAGCTGCCGCACCATCGCGGACAGCACCTCCCTGTCGGCGGCGTGCTTGAGCCGGTCGGTCTCGTCATAGGCGTCATTGGCGAAGGACAGCGCCAGCTGGTTCGGGATCACCAAAGCCCGGCACGCCGACAGCACCAGACGCAGCGCCTGCAGGCAGCGGCTGCCGCCGAGCCGCCCGCCCGATGCCGCGGCGATCGCGAACGGCCGGCCGCGAAACACCTCGCCCCGTGTCTCGTGGGCATCCTGGACCCGCGAGACCCAGTCGATGGCGTTCTTGAGCAGCGGCGGCAGCGATGAATTATATTCGGGGGTGACGAGCAGCACGCCATGATGCGCACCGATCATGCGCTTCAGATTGACGGCGTGTTTCGGCACGCCGGACGTCTCCAGGTCGCCGTCATAGATCGGCAGCGGAAAATCGCCGAGCGACAGCAGGGTCACCTCGACATCGGCGCGCACCAGCTCGTCAATGGCAACGGCCGCGAGCCGCGCATTCAGCGAACCGCTGCGCAATGAGCCGGGAATGACGAGGATTTTCAGCGCGGACATGATTCAATCGCGTTCGGGGCTGGCCCGCCGCGAGGTCACGGCATCGGACCGTATCAGCCCTTGCGATACACCCAGACGCGGGCGGGCGGAAGATTCATCCAGATCCGCTCGGACGCCTCTGTGGATACGCCGGGCAGCGTCTTGGGAATCGGGGGCGCCACCGAATAGGTGAACTGCACGAACGGCGCGCCAGGCGCCAGAGCGACGAACGCATCGCGGATCAGCTTGAGCCGGGTCAGCATCGGCTTGGTCACCAGCGGAAGCCCGGACACCACCGCGGCCGCCGGCTCCTTCAGCACGTTCCACAACGTGTCGCGCAGCGCATAGGCGTCGCCCTGCACCACGGTGGCCTGCGGATAACGTTCGCGCAGCAGCGCGCAGAAGGCGGGATTGAATTCGACCAGCACCAAACGCTTCTGGTCGATGCCGTGGGCCAGCAATGCGGTGGTGATCGCGCCGGTGCCTGGCCCGAGTTCGATCACAGGACCGGTGGAATCGACATCGACATACTGCGCCATGGTGCGGGCAAGCACCTTGCCCGACGGCATCACCGCGCCCATACGCAGCGGCTTCTCGATCCATGACCGCAGGAAACGCACCTCATCGTCAAGACGCTGGGGCTTTTTCAACGCTCGCGCGGACGATTGCAGAGGCATGTCGCTTCCAGGCGGGACCGCGAAACGCGGGCTGTCAGAATTTGGTCATAAAGAGGTACAGGCCAAGGCTCGAACGGTCAAGCGAATCGGACCTCAGGAGCCGGCCCGGGTGCCAAAGAAGTCCTTGACCTTAGTGAAGAAACCCGCCGCCTCCGGTTGCGTTGCACCGGACGACAGCTTTTCGAACTCGGCCAGCAGCTCCTGCTGTTTCTTGGTCAGGTTCTGCGGCGTCTCGACCACCACCTGAACATACATGTCGCCCATCTGCCGCGAACGAAGCACCGGCATGCCCTTCGCTGCAACGCGGAAACGGCGACCGGACTGGGTGCCGGACGGCACTTTCACCTTGGTCTTGCCGCGCTCGATGGTCGGCACCTCGAACTCGCCGCCCAGCGATGCCGTCACCATGGAGATCGGCACGCGGCAATGCAGGTCGGCGCCGTCGCGCTGGAAGAATTCATGGGTCGCCAGCGACAGGAAAATGTACAGGTCGCCCGCCGGCCCGCCGCGGACCCCGGCCTCGCCCTCGCCGGATAGCCGGATGCGGGTGCCGTCCTCAACGCCCTGCGGGATATTGACTGACAAAGTACGCTCGCGCTCGATGCGCCCGGCACCTTCGCAGCCCGGGCAGGGATCCTCGATCATCTGGCCGCGGCCCTGGCAGCTCGGGCAGGTCCGTTCCAGCGTGAAGAAGCCTTGCGCCTGGCGCACCCGGCCGGCGCCGCCGCAGGTCGTGCAGGTCTTCGGCTTGGTGCCGGCCTTGGCGCCGGTGCCGGAACAGGACTCGCAGGTCACCGCCACCGGAATCTCGATCTGGGCGGTCTTGCCGGTGAAGGCTTCCTCGAGGGTGATCTCCATGTTGTAGCGCAGGTCGGCACCGCGCTCGCGACCGCCGCTGCTGCGATCGCCGCGCTGGCCGGCCATGCCGAACAGGTCTTCGAAGATATCGGAGAACGAGGACGCGAAGCCGGAGCCGAAGCCCGCGCCGCCGCCGCCATTGCCCTGCTCGAAGGCGGCATGGCCGTAGCGGTCATAGGCGGCGCGCTTGTCGCCGTCCTTGAGGACCTCGTAGGCTTCGGCGATTTCCTTGAAACGGGACTCGGCGGCGGCATCGCCCGGATTCTTGTCCGGATGCCATTTCATCGCCAGCTTGCGGAACGCCGACTTCAGGCCAGCGTCATCCGTCGTGCGTTCGACTTCAAGGGACTCGTAATAGCAGCGCTTGGTGGTCGACATCCGTCAAATCCGCCCGAAGTTCGTCCTCATCCGAGGCGCATCCGAAGCAACTCGCTTCACAGGATGCCGCCCCTCACTTAACAAAAAATGACCCTCATCCTTTGAGACGCGCTACGCGCTGCTCCGGATGAGGGCCACCATTTTGCTCGCCTATCAGGCCGACTTCTTCGGCTTGTCGTCGTCGACTTCGGTGAACTCCGCGTCGACCACGTCATCCTTCGCGGCATCCTTGGCCGCGTCGGCCTCGGCCTGCTGGGTGTACATCGCCTCGCCGAGCTTCATCGAAGCCTGCGCCAGCGTCTGGGTCTTGGTCTTGATCGCCTCGGCGTCGTCGCCCTTCAGCGCTTCCTTGAGGTCGCTCAAAGCATCCTCGATGGCCTGGCGTTCGGGCGCGGCAACCTTGTCGCCGTGCTCGGTGAGGGCCTTCTCCGTGGTGTGAACCAGGGCGTCGCCGTGGTTCTTGGCATCCACCGCTTCGCGACGCTTCTTGTCGTCGGCGGCGTTGGCTTCGGCGTCCTTGACCATCTTCTGGATGTCGGCTTCCGAAAGACCACCGGACGCCTGGATGCGGATCTGCTGTTCCTTGCCGGTCGCCTTGTCCTTGGCCGACACGTTGACGATGCCGTTGGCGTCGATGTCGAAGGTGACCTCGATCTGCGGCATGCCGCGCGGCGAGGGCGGAATGCCCATCAGGTCGAACTGACCGAGGGGCTTGTTGTCGGCCGCCATTTCACGCTCGCCCTGGAAGACGCGGATGGTCACGGCGTTCTGGTTGTCCTCGGCGGTCGAGAACACCTGGCTCTTCTTGGTCGGGATCGTGGTATTGCGCTCGATGATGCGGGTGAACACGCCACCCAGCGTCTCGATGCCCAGCGACAGCGGGGTCACGTCGAGCAGCAGCACGTCCTTGACATCGCCCTGCAGCACGCCGGCCTGGATGGCGGCGCCGATCGCGACGACCTCATCCGGGTTGACGCCCTTGTGGGGCTCCTTGCCGAACAGCTGCTTGACGACTTCCTGAACCTTCGGCATGCGGCTCATGCCGCCGACCAGAACCACTTCGCCGATCTCGGCCGCGGTCAGACCGGCGTCCTTGAGCGCCTTGCGGCAAGGCTCGATGGTCTTCTCGACCAGATCCTGCACCAGCGCTTCGAACTTGGCGCGGGTCAGCTTCATGGTCAGATGCTTCGGACCCGAAGCGTCGGCGGTGATGAAGGGCAGGTTGATTTCGGTCTGGGTGGTCGACGACAGCTCGATCTTGGCCTTTTCAGCGGCTTCCTTCAGGCGCTGCAAGGCAAGCTTGTCGTTGCGCAGGTTGATGCCCTGCTCCTTCTGGAATTCGTCGGCGAGATAGCTGACCAGGCGCATGTCGAAATCTTCACCGCCGAGGAAGGTGTCGCCGTTGGTGGATTTCACTTCGAACACGCCGTCGCCGATCTCGAGGATCGAGACGTCGAAGGTGCCGCCGCCGAGATCGTACACCGCGATGGTGCCGCTCTTCGACTTGTCGAGACCGTAGGCCAGCGCCGCCGCGGTCGGCTCGTTGATGATGCGCAGCACTTCAAGGCCGGCGATCTTGCCGGCGTCCTTGGTGGCCTGGCGCTGGGCGTCGTTGAAGTAAGCGGGGACCGTGATGACGGCCTGGTCGACCTTGGCGCCGAGATGGGCTTCCGCGGTCTCTTTCATCTTCTGCAGAATGAAGGCGGAGACCTGCGAGGGCGAGTAGGTCTTGGCGTCGGCCTCGACCCAGGCGTCGCCGTTCGATGCCTTGACGATCTTGTAGGGGACAAGCTTCTTGTCCTTCTCCACGGTCGGATCGTCGTAGCGGCGGCCGATCAGGCGCTTGACCGCAAAAATGGTGCGCTCGGGATTGGTCACGGCCTGGCGCTTGGCCGGCTGGCCAACGAGGCGTTCGCCGTCGTCGCTGAAAGCAACGATGGACGGCGTCGTGCGCATGCCCTCCGCGTTCTCGATGACTTTAGGTGACTTTCCATCCATGACGGCGACGCACGAATTCGTGGTGCCGAGATCGATGCCAATGACCTTTCCCATGGTCCTCATACCCTTCTTTTGCGGCAGGTTGGCTGGGCCCTGACGGCGCACCAATCCAAACCCCCAATAATCAAATGCTCGCGATATTGCGACGGTAGGCCTCATATAGGAGGGGGTGGGGGCCGCAAGGACCGGACCCATGGCCAAGCCAAGGAAAACGCCTGCAAGGCAAAAGATTAATCGATCCGGCCGGTTGCGCCGGGCGGCAGGGGCGGACCGGACGGGAACGCATTGGGCCCTGATCTGTTGCCGGAACGCGAAATCCGCTACAGCATGGCCGTCGGCTGCGGCGTCCTGGCATCAATGGCCGCAGTCCGCGACCATCGTACAGCCGCAATGCGAACCCAGTAGATTTTCATGAAAAACATCGCTCCGCTTTTCGCGCTGACCCTGTTGCTGGGGGCCGCGACCTCGGCTCTCGCCGCCGACGCGGTCTACCCGCCGGGCCTGAGGATCGGCATGACGCCGCTGGTCGGCCTGGCGCCGGCGAAGACCTTCACCGGCTTCGAGACCTCCGACCAGGGCGTCAAGGTGCTGGTCACGGAGCTTCCGGCCGCCGCCTATGGCGAGGTCGAGAACGCCTTCAAGGCCGGCCCCGCCGGCGGCGTGAAGCCCGAGACCCTCGAGACGGCAGCGGGCAAGGCCTATTACACCGTCGAGAACGGCAAGGATGCCACCGGCAACATCAGGCGCTATTCGATGATCATGCCGGGCGGCACCTTCTCCGGCTACATTGCCGTGCAGGTCCCGGAAAACGCCATGAAGATCTACACCGACGACGCGGTGCGCCAGATGTTCTCTTCCGCGTCGGTGCGCAAGGAAGTGCCGATCGAGGAACAGCTCGGCCTGCTGCCCTTCAAGATCACCGAGATGAGCAACTTCAAGACGGTGCGCACGCTGGCGCCGGGCGCAACCATCCTGCTGACTGACGCCACCGACGAAGCCGCCGAAACCGGCGTCGAAGCGTCGCCCTACATGGTGATCGGCACCACCGCCTCGGCGCCGGAAAAGGCGGAAGATCGCGGCCGTTTCGCCCAGCAGGCGGCGACAATGATCCCGGGCCTGCGCGACGCCAGGATCACCATGTCCGAGCCGATGCGGCTCGACGGCGCCCCCGGTTACGAGACGCGCATCGACGCGGTCAGCGGCAAGGCCAACACCCCGGTCACCGTGGTGCAATGGTTGCGTTTCACCAGCGGCAATGTGGCGATGCGGATCGTTGCCAGCACGCCGCGCGACGACTGGTCGAAGGCCTTCCCGCGGTTCCGGGCGGTGCGCGACGGCATCGAGCCGCGCTGACGGCGCGCAAAACATGCAGGCGGCGGCTGAAATTTGGTCCGCCTCGGCCGCGCATCCGCCTTTACCGGCTCCCCGCGACCTGATTTGCTGGTGTTCTTCGGGAGATCAGCGATGCCGAACAGACGAGAGATTGTTGCGGGGTTGGGAGTCGCGGCCATGGCCAGTCTGGTGCCGAAAACGGGACAGGCTGCAGGCAAGGTCAGCATCGACAAGACATCCGTGCTGCTGGTGATCGACGTGCAGAACTGCTTCCTGCCGGGCGGCAGCCTCGCGGTGAAGGACGGCGACAAGGTGGTGCCTGTCATCAACGCTATGGCGAAGAAATTCGCCGATGTGGTGATGACCCAGGACTGGCACACGCCGGGTCACGTCTCGTTCGCCTCGTCCCACGCCGGCAAGAAGCCGTTCGAGACCGTCGACCTGAAATACGGCAAACAGGTGCTGTGGCCGGACCATTGCGTGCAGGGCACCGACGGCGCCGGGCTGTCCAAAGACCTCGCGATCCCGCAGGCCGGGCTGGTGATCCGCAAGGGTTTTCACAAGGACGTCGACAGTTATTCGGCCTTCACCGAAGCCGATGGCAGGACCACGACCGGCCTCGCCGCCTACCTGAAGTCACGCAAGCTGCAACGCGTGTTCATCGCCGGCCTGGCGACGGATTTCTGCGTGGCCTGGTCCGCCCTCGACGCGCGCAAAGCCGGCTTCGACACCTATGTCGTGGAGGACGCCTGCCGCGGCATCGACACCCAGGGCTCGCTGGCGAAGGCCTGGGCCGATATGGCCAAGGCCGGGGTGAGGCGGATCAATTCGACGGATCTGGTGGCGTAGAGGCACAACGCCTTTACGTCATACTCAGCTGTCATCGCCCGGCCTGCGCGCAATTGCGCGCCAGGACCGGGCGATCCAGTAAACTCAGACCTTTAAGTGAATACTGGGTCACCCGGTCAAGCCGGGTGACGACAGACTACGATTACTCCGATGCGGCGGCCTTGGCGCCGCCCTTGGACACCGCGACCAGCGCCGGGCGCAGCACGCGGTCGCCGATGGTGTAGCCGGCCTGCACGACCTGCACCACGGTGCCGGCGGGCACCGAAGCGTCCGGCACCTCGTACATCGCCTGCTGAAAGTTCGGATCGAACTTCTCACCGGCCGGATCGAATTTCTTGACGCCGTTCTTTTCCAGCGTGTTGTGCAGCGAGCGCTCAGTCAGCTCGACGCCTTCGATCAGCGCCTTGATGCCGGATTCGGCCTGGGCCTTGGTCTCGGCGGGCAGCGCATCGAGGGCGCGCTGCAGGCTGTCGGCAATATCCAGCACCTCGCGGGCGAAATTGGTGATCGCATAGGTGCGACCGTCGGCGATCTCCTTCTGCGTCCGCTTGCGCAGGTTTTCCATTTCCGCCAGCGTGCGCAGCATCTTGTCGCGCGATTCCGCGGCTTCCTTGGTCAGGGCCTCGACCGAATTCGGCTCCGGATCGTCGGGCATGATGTACGGCTTGGAGACCACCGGTTCGGCGGGCTGAGCCTGCTTTTCGGGATTCTCGTTCGACCCGTTGGAATCAGTCATCACGCTGCCTTCTGAAAAACGCTTGGTATGGGGGATTGCTGCGCCGGATATCGTGGTTTGCAGGGCAAAAATCAAGCGCAACCGGTAAATCGGGGCGGCGTCCGGTCATCCGCCGAGCATCTGGCTGACCACCCTTGCGGCATAGTCGACCATCGGGATCACCCGCGCATAATTCAGCCGGGTCGGTCCGATCACGCCGAGCACGCCGACGATTTGACCGGCGCCGTCGCTATAGGGCGCGATGATGGTCGAGGAACCGGACAGGGAGAACAGCTTGTTTTCCGAGCCGATGAAGATCCGGACGCCCTCGGCGCGTTCGGCCCGGCCCAAGAGGTCGATGACGCCGCGCTTGGCCTCGAGATCGTCGAACAGCAGCCGGACCCGCTCCAGATCCTCCAGCGCATGGAGATCCTCCAGCAGGTTGGCGTGGCCGCGGACGATCAGCTGCCGGTCGTCATTGTCGCCGCCCGACCAGCTGGCGATGCCGGCGGCGATGACCTTGTGGGTGAGCTGGTCGAGTTCGGCGCGGTTTTGCGCCAGCGCCGTCTCCAGTTCCAGCCGGGCCTCGTCGAGGGTGCGGCCGCGAATCCGCGCATTGAGGAAGTTGGTGGCCTCGGTGAGCGCCGATGTCGGCACCCCCGGCGGCAGGGTGAGCACGCGGTTTTCTACCTGGCCGTCCTCGGACACCAGCACCACCAGCGCCCGTTCCGGCTCCAGCCGGACGAATTCGATGTGTTTCAGCCGCGAATTGGCCTTGGCGGTCAGAACCACCGCCGCTGCGCGGGTCAGGCCGGACAATCGGGTCAGCGCCTCGCCCAACGCCGCCTCGACCGACTGCGGGCGGCCGGCGGAACTCAACTGGGCCTGGATCGACTGCCGCTCCGGTTCGGTGAGATCTCCGACCTGCATCAGGGCGTCGACGAAAAAGCGCAGGCCGAGCTCGGTCGGCAGCCGCCCGGCGGAGGTATGCGGAGCGTAGATCAGCCCGAGCTGCTCGAGGTCCGACATCACATTGCGCACCGACGCCGGTGACAAGGGCACCGTGATCAGGCGGGAAATGTTGCGCGAGCCGACCGGTTCGCCGGTGGCCAGGTAGCTTTCGACAATTTGCCGGAAAATCTCACGCGACCGCTCGTTGAGCTGCGCGAGCCCGGCATTGGCGGCAATCAGGCCGATCGGATCGTGATGGGCCAAGGGCAACTCCTGTGACAGCCCCTAATTTGTCGCTCCGGGGCCCGACTTACAAGCACCCATTGCGGCAATAGGTCCGTGCAGCCCTTGCCGCTGCCGGCCCACCCCCTAAAAGCACCGCGAACTGGCTTTTTTGAATTTTCGGAAGGATTTTACTCATGCGGCCAAGCCGTCGTGCGCCCGATGAACTGCGCGCCGTGTCGCTGGAACGCGGCGTGGTCAAATATGCCGAAGGCTCCTGCATGGTGAAATTCGGCGACACCCATGTGCTGGTGACGGCGACGCTGGAAGAACGGCTGCCGCCGTGGCTCAAGGGCCAGGGGCGGGGCTGGGTCACCGCCGAATACGGCATGCTGCCGCGCGCCACCCTGGAGCGCACCCGCCGCGAGGCCGCAGCCGGCAAGCAAGGCGGGCGCACCGTCGAGATCCAGCGCCTCATCGGCCGATCGCTGCGCGCCGCGGTCAATCTCGAAGCGCTCGGCGAACGCCAGATCACTATCGACTGCGACGTGATCCAAGCCGACGGCGGCACCCGCACAGCCTCGATCACCGGCGCCTGGGTAGCTCTGGCCGATTGCATCGGCTGGATGAAGAGCCGCAACATGTTCAAGAACGGCGACGGCGACAAGGTGCTGCGCGACAATATCGCGGCGATCTCCTGCGGCATCTACAACGGCACCCCGGTGCTCGACCTCGACTATGCCGAGGATTCCGAGGCCGATACCGACGCCAACTTCGTCATGACCGGTGACGGCCGCATCATCGAGGTGCAGGGCACAGCGGAGAAGACCCCGTTCTCGCAGGACGAATTCCTGAAGCTGATGGGCCTTGCGCAACAGGGCATCGGCCGGCTGGTCGAGCTGCAGAAGATCGCGGTGGCGTAACTGCCGTAGCCCGGATGGAGCCAAGCGAAATCCGGGATTCCCATTCATCACATGCACGCGGGCCCCATATTGCGCGGAGTTTATCATCGGGCGCGCTTCGCGCGACCCGTTGGCTCCATCCGGGCTACGGACTAAGATTCTCTCATGACTCAACATCGCCGAATCACCGGCCGCCTCGTGATCGCCACCCACAATCCCGGCAAGCTGGCCGAGATGCGCGAGCTGCTGGCGCCTTACGGCATCGAGGCCGTCTCTGCCGGCGAACTCGGGCTCGGCGAGCCCGACGAGACCGGCTATACTTTTAAAACCAATGCCGCCATCAAGGCGATTGCCGCAGCGCAGGCTGCGCAACTGCCGGCCTTTGCCGACGATTCCGGTCTGGTGGTGGACGCGCTCGACGGCGCTCCGGGCATCTACTCCGCGCGCTGGGCCGGCGAGTCCAAGGATTTCACCGCGGCGATGACGCAAATCGAACGACTGCTGCAGGAGCGCGGCGCCACCACGCCGGACAAGCGCAAGGCGCATTTCGTCTCGGCGCTGTGCGTCGCCTGGCCCGACGGGCATCTGGAAGAGGTCGAGGCCCGCGCTGACGGCACGCTGGTGTGGCCGGTGCGTGGCGATGCCGGCTTCGGCTACGACCCGTCGTTCCTGCCGGACGGCCACACCCGCACATTCGGCGAGATGACCAGCATCGAGAAGCACGGCCTGCCGCCACTCGGCCTCGGCCTGTCGCACCGCGCAAAAGCCTTCGTCAAACTGGCGGAGATCTGCCTTGAGCGCTGACGCGAGACAGGACGCCTTCGGCGTCTATGTGCACTGGCCGTTCTGCCTGTCGAAGTGTCCCTATTGCGACTTCAACAGCCATGTCCGCCACCAGCCGATCGACGAGGAACGTTTTGCCCGCGCCTTCGCGCGCGAGATCGAGACCACCGCGGCGCGCACACCCGGCCGCACCGTGTCGTCGATCTTTTTCGGCGGCGGCACGCCGTCGCTGATGAAGCCGCAGACCATCGGCGCCATCCTCGATTCCATCGGCAAGCACTGGCACGTCGCTGATGATGCCGAAGTGTCGCTGGAAGCCAATCCGACCTCCGTCGATGCGACGCGTTTTCACGGCTACCGCGCCGCCGGCGTCAATCGCGTCTCGCTCGGCGTGCAGGCACTCGACGATGCCTCGCTGAAATCCCTCGGCCGTCTCCACACTGCGCGCGAGGCGCTGGATGCGGTGGCGATCGCGCGCAGCGCCTTCGATCGCTATTCCTTCGATCTCATCTATGCGCGCCCCGACCAGACGCCGGAGATGTGGACCAGCGAACTCAAGCTCGCGATCTCGGAAGCCGCCGAGCATCTGTCGCTGTATCAACTGACCATCGAGGAAGGCACGCCGTTCTTCGGCCTGCACGCCGCCGGCAAGCTGAAGACGCCGGACGAAGACATGGCGCGGCGTCTGTACGACGTGACACAGGAGGTCTGCGCGCAACAGGGCCTGCCATCCTACGAGATTTCCAACCACGCCCGCCCCGGCGCGGAATGCAAACATAACCTCGTTTACTGGCGCGGCCAGGAATATGCCGGCATCGGCCCGGGCGCCCACGGCCGGCTCGACATCGACGGTATCCGCCACGCCATCGCCACCGAGAAGCGGCCGGAGGCCTGGGTGACGCGCGTCGAGGACACCGGCGATGGCGTCATCACCGACGACCTGCTGAACAGCGAAGAACGCGCCGACGAGTTTTTGCTGATGGGGCTGCGGCTCAGGGAAGGCATCGACCCCGCGCGCTACAAGGCGCTCTCCGGCCGCGCGCTCGATGCCGACCGCATCAGAATCCTGCGCGACGAAGGCGCCATCGTTGTCGAGGACAGCGGCCGCCTGCGCGTCACGCAGGAGGGCTTTCCAGTGCTCGATGCGGTGGTCGCGGATCTGGCGGCCTGAACTTGTCCCGGACGCGGTGCGGCATCCTTCATGCCGCTCCGCAGAGCAGGGACCGTCGCGGGCGACCGAGTTTGGTACGGTCCCGGCTCTGCAGTGCACTACGCCTCCTGATGGAGGCGCACTGCACTGCGTCCGGGACAAGTTTCAGTGTTACGTCCCGAAACTCTTCGGCGATCCCGCTACCGACTGACCGCCGCCGGGCGCCACGCGCATGATCGCGAGGCCGCGCTCGTTGGTGCCGTCGCTGCGGAAGCGGAACAGGCCATCGATGCCGGCGAAGCCCGACGTATTGGTCAGCACCTCCGGCGAAAAGCGCTGGCCGCCCTGGGTGCGGGCGAGCGCGGCGACCAGCGCCACCGCGTCATAGGCCAGCGTCGCGGTGCGCACCGGATCGGCGCCGTACTTGGCGCGGTAGCGACCGGCGAAGGCACGGAAGCCGGACGGATCCGGCGCGGCGTAAAGGCCGCCCTGCAGATTGGCGCTGCCATAGACCCGCGGATTGTCCCACAGCCCGGTGCCGAGCAGTTGCACGTTGCGCAGATTGGCGCCCGCCCCGACCAGCGCATCGGCGGTGGTCACCACGGCGTCGCCATCGTCAGCCAGGAACAGCGCGTCGGCGCCGCCCAGCGCCGCCGCGATGTTGCGGGCGGCATTGCTGCGGTCGGTGCCGTATTTCTCGAACGCCACGATGCGTCCGCCCTTGCGGGCGACCGCCTGCTTGAACGCGGCTTCCACCACATTGCCATAGGCATTTTCCGGCAGCATGGCGGTGAAGGATTTCTTTCCGGTCGAGGCGGCGTAATCGATGATGCGGTTAACGTCGGACTCCGGCAGGAAGCTGAGCAGATAGACGCCGCGGCCGGCCACGCTGGCATCGGTGGAGAATGCGATCACCGAGACGCCGCGGGCGCGCGCCAGTTGCGCCGTCGCCGGCACCGACTGCGCGAACAGCGGTCCGAGAATGATTTCCGAGCCTTCGTCGAGCGCCTGCTGGGTGCCTTGCTGGGCGCCCTGCGGGCTGCCGGCGTCGTCTTTAATCAGCAGCTGGATATTGGGATTCTGGAATTCGGCCAGCGCCATTTCGGCGGCGTTCTTCATCGACTGCGCGGCAACGCCGGCATTGCCCGCCGCCGACAGCGGCAGCAGCAGCCCGACCTTGACCTGGCCGGTTCCGACTGCGAGCGGCTGCTGCGCCGGGCCGGCCGGCGGCTGGCCGGGGCCACCACCAAAATTGTTACTCAGGGTCTGCTGGACTCCGGCACAGGCGCCCAGCAGGGGCGCGCCAAGAAGCAGCCCGAGCGCGGTGCGCCGGCTCGAACCCTGCCTGCCAAACCTGGGATTGAACGGTCCCGCCATCGCATTTCTTCCTCGACCGACCGAGATCGGCCCGGACTTCCACCTCCAGACATGGAGGGTCAATTCCGACATATTGTCGGCAAAAAGTTAACCAAAACAAAAGCTTTATGGCCGGTTCAACCCGGTCACCCACCGACCATGGCATGGCGCCGATGAACGGAAGCGAAATGTCGGAAAAACGGCTGTCCCCGGTTTCTGCAATTCCCTACATTGGCGCGATGCGCCCAACTCAAGCCTCCCCATCGCTCCCCGCGGATCCGCAGCCGGCCTCGGCGCGGACCTTCGCCATCTCCGGCCACCTGCTGACGGCGCCGAAGGCGGCGCCCGGGCTGCATCTGGTGGCCACCCCGATCGGCAATCTCGGCGACATCACCATCCGCGCGCTGGAAACGCTGGCTGGCTGTGACATCATCGCCTGCGAGGACACCAGGATCACACGGCGGCTGACCGAGCGCTATTCGATTTCCGGGCTGCTGAAGCAATATCACGAGCACAATGCCGAGCAGGCGCGGCCGAAAATTCTCGAAAAGCTCGCCCAGGGCGCCTCCATCGCGCTGGTCTCCGACGCCGGCACGCCGCTGATTTCCGATCCCGGCTTCAAGCTGGTGCGCGAGGTCTACGCCGCCGGATTCAACGTCATCGCCCTCCCCGGCCCGTCCTCGGTGCTGGCGGCACTCGCCGTAGCGGCATTGCCTACCGACCGCTTCTTCTTCGAAGGCTTTCTGCCGTCGCGGCAGATGGCGCGCCGCGCCCGCCTGACCGAACTGTCGCGCATCGACGCCACGCTGGTGATGTTCGATTCCGGCAACCGCGTGCAGGACACGCTGGCCGACCTCGCCGACATCATGGGCAACCGCGACGCCGCGATCTGCCGCGAACTGACCAAGATGCATGAGGAAGTGCGCCGCGCAAAAGTCTCCGAACTTGCCGCCGTGGCTGGCGAACTTGAGACCCGCGGCGAGTTCGTGCTGGTGATCGGCCCGCCGGCAGCCGATGCGCAACTGATGACCGAGGGCGATCTCGACGCCATGCTGCGCGCCTCGCTGGCGCATGACAGCGTCAAGGATGCGGTGGCCCATGCCGTCGAGGTGTCGGGCCGGCCGCGCCGCGAGATCTATGCCCGCGCCCTCGAACTCGCCAAGCAGAACCGGCCGGACCGCCAAGATGGCGAAGACACGGAAGACTGACGAGCTCGCGCACGGCGCGCCGGCGGCGAAAGTCCCCGCGCCGGAGCGCGTGGCCGCGTTCCGCACCGGCCTCTCGGCCGAAAGCCGTGCCGCCGCCTGGCTGATCGCCAAGGGTTATTCGATCCTGGCGCGGCGGTTTCGCTCGCCCTATGGCGAGATCGACATCGTCGCGCGCCGGCGCCGCCTGGTCGCCTTTGTCGAGGTCAAGGCGCGGGCCAGCCTCGACGAGGCCGCCTATGCGGTGACACCGCGGCAGCAGCGCCGTATCGTCGAGGCCGCGCAGGCCTGGCTGATGACCCACCCCGAACACGCCGAATTCGACCTGCGTTTCGACGTCATGCTGATTGCGCCGGGACATCTGCCACGCCATCTGTTAGCGGCATTCGACGCCAGCGCCTGACCCTCCACCTTCCCGACCACAACTCCGGATTTCCTGCATGACCTTGAACGTCGCCGTCCAGATGGACCCCATCGCGCGCATCAACCACAAGGGCGATTCGACCTTTGCCATGATGCTGGAGGCGCAGAAGCGCGGCCACGCATTGTCCTATTACACCCCGGACAAGCTCTCACTGCGCGGCAACAACGTGGTGGCGCCGGTGCAGAAGCTGACCGTGCGCGACGTCGAGGGCGATTACTTCAGCCTCGGCGAACCCGAGCGCGTCAACATGGAATCCTTCGACGTGGTGCTGCTGCGCCAGGATCCGCCGTTCGATCTCGCCTACATCACCTCGACGCACCTGCTCGAGCGCATCCATCCGAAGACGCTGGTGGTCAATGACCCAGCCTCCGTGCGCAACGCGCCGGAAAAGATCTTCGTGATGGGCTTTTCCGACCTGATGCCGCCGACGCTGATCTCGCGCGATCTCGGCGAGATCAATTCGTTCCGCGCCGAGCATGGCGCGGTGGTGATGAAACCGCTGCACGGCCATGGCGGCGCCGCGGTGTTTCGCGTGCTGCCGCAGGACATGAATTTCGGCTCGCTCTACGACATGTTCTCGGTGACCTTCAAGGAGCAGTGGGTGATCCAGTGCTTCCTTCCCGAAGTGAAACACGGCGACAAGCGCATCATCCTGATCGACGGCGAATTCGCCGGCGCGGTCAACCGCGTGCCGGCCGAAGACGACCTGCGCTCCAACATGGTGCGCGGCGGCGCCGCCAAGGAGACCGAGCTGACGCCGCGCGAGCGCGAGATCTGCGCACGGCTCGGCCCCGCGCTGCGCGAGCGCGGGCTGCTGTTCGTCGGCATCGACGTGATCGACGGCAACCTCACGGAGATCAACGTCACCTCGCCGACCGGCATCCGCGCCATCGCCAGGCTTGGCGGCCCGGATGTGGCAGCACGGCTGTGGGACGTGATCGAGAAGAAGCGCGGCTGATGCATTGATATCCGGGGCTCACGCGTGCTGCGCGTGCATGCCCCGGATTGACACACGGCTTCGCTGCGTCGCGTCAACGACCGCAACGCATGAAACTTCTGTGACGCCGTTTCGCTCTTCGCGGTTCCGCTTGCCAGCATTTGGCGGCGGGGGCAGCATATGCGCACGCGCCCGGCCAATCGGGCGGCCCGCCTGACAGCGGCAAGAAAGCAATCAAGGGAGATTCCGAATGACGCTCGAATTGTCGCGACGCTCGCTGCTCGCCCTCGGTGCCGGACTGACCACCAGCATGGTCGGCGGAGGCGCATTGGCGAAGGCGCCCAAGCTCGGAACGCAATCGCCCTACTTCCATCGCTTCATGCTCGGCAGCGCCGAGGTCTCGGTGGTCTCAGACGGACCTTTGCCGCTCGGCGATCCCTCCGGCACCTTCATCGGCGTGCCCCAGGAGGAGGTGAAGAAGATGCTCACCGACAACTTCCTCGATCCCGGCAACGTGGTGCTCGAGCAGAACATTCCGATCGTCAACATGGACGACCGGCTGATCATGTTCGACACCGGCATGGGCACGTCGAAATTATTCGGGCCGACTACCGGGCGTTTGATGAAGAGTATCGGCGAGGCCGGTCTCAAGCCGGAGGACATCGACGCCATCGTGTGCTCGCACGCCCACGTCGATCATATCGGCGGCATCGTCGACGCCAACGACAAGCCGCTGTTTCCCAATGCGCAGGTCTATATCAGCGAGGAGGACCTCAAGTTCTGGACCGACGAGGGCAAGCTCGGCTCGCCGCTCAAGGACTTCATCGTCCACGCGCGAAAGAACCTGATGCCGGTGCGTGAACGCCTGGTGTTCTTCAAGGACGGCCAGGAATTCCTCCCCGGCGTCACCGCGCTGGCAGCGCCCGGCCACACCTTCGGCCACCACATGTTCATGATCCAGTCGAACGGCCAATCCTTCGCCTTCCTCGGCGACCTCACCCATCACGCGATCCTGCTGATGGAGAAGCCGCGGATGGAGTTCTCCTACGATTCCGATCCGAAGATGGCGGCGGCGACGCGGGTCAAGATGCTCGACATGCTCGCGGCCAACAAGATCGCGGTGATGTCCTATCACTTCGCCTGGCCCGGCTTTGGCCATGTGGTGAAGAATGGCGACGGCTTCCACTACATCGCCGAGCCGATGAACATGAGCCTTTGACCCCGCCGAAAATCGTTACGGCAAACCCGTGACAGCGTGCGGCAGACCTGAGGCAGGCCTGCCGCCACGCGCCGCCGGTCATCAGCAGCGCTGCAATGCACCCGCCCCCGTCAAACCGCATTTGATTCACATCAAAGCGTCAAGACAACCTGATGTCATGCTTCCTTTACATTTGAGATCGCCAAGGAGATTCATCCCAAGGCGCTGACCGTGCTGGGCGGCATCCATGCCACCTTCATGTATCAGCAGGTGCTGACGGAGGCGCCGTGGATCGATGCGATCGTGCGCGGCGAGGGCGAGGAGATCTTCGTCAACCTGCTGCGGGCGCTCGAAGACGGGCGCTGGCCCGGGCAGCGCCACGACATCAAAGCCATCGCCTTCCGCGGCGGCGAGACGGTGGTCGCCACCGCGGCGGCGCCGACGGTGAAGAACCTCGACGCCATCACGCCGGACTGGGGCGTGCTGGAGTGGAGCAAGTACATCTACATTCCCATGGGCAAGCGCGTCGCCATTCCCAACATGGCGCGCGGCTGTCCCTTCACCTGCAGCTTCTGCTCGCAGTGGAAGTTCTGGCGCGACTACCGGATTCGCGATCCCAAGCGCGTGGTCGACGAGATCGAGGGTCTGATCCGCGACCACGACATCGGCTTCTTCATCCTCGCCGACGAGGAGCCGACCATCAACAAGAAGAAGTTCGTGGCGTTCTGCGAGGAGTTGATCCGCCGCGACCTCGGGATCCTGTGGGGCATCAACACCCGCGTCACCGATATCCTGCGCGACGAGGCGCTGCTGCCGCTGTGCCGCAAGGCCGGCCTGATCCACGTCTCGCTCGGCACCGAGGCGGCGGCGCAGCTCAAGCTCGACCGCTTCAACAAGGAGACCACCGTCGCGCAGAACAAGAAGGCGATCCAGCTGCTGCGCGACGCCGGCATCGTGGTCGAGGCGCAGTTCATCGTCGGGCTGGAGAACGAGACCCGCGAGACTCTGGAAGAGACCTACCGGATGGCGCGGGACTGGAAGCCCGATCTCGCCAACTGGGCGATGTACACGCCATGGCCGTTCTCCGACCTCTTCCGCGAGCTCGGCGACAAGGTCGAGGTGTTCGACTACGAGAAGTGCAATTTCGTTTCGCCGATCATGAAGCCTGATGCCATGGACCGCGCCGAGCTGCTCGACCGGGTGATGCACAACTACCGGCGCTTCTACATGAACAAGGCGCTGTTCTCCTATCCCTGGGCCGGCACCGGCGAACGGCGCCGCTATCTGCTCGGCTGCCTGAAAGCGTTTCTCAAATCCGGCTTCGAGCGCAAGTTCTACGATCTCGGCCGCGTCAACGACTGGGGGCCGCAATCCAAGGACAAGGTGAAGTTCGCCCTCGACGCGACGCACAAGCGCGCCGACATCAGCGCGGTGGAATGGAAGACCAGCCATAACCGCAAGGTCAGCGGCCCGCAGCAGGCCGAGCTGATGGGCTGCGGCGGCCATGACCATGCCGAACCGGCGACTCCTGCCGTGCATTGATACGATGAGGGACGGTGTGAATGTCCGACGCTGTTCACGCTACGCATGACGCATCCTTCGGCCGCATCGGCCCCAATGCGATCACCCGCGTCGCCGAGGCGCTGGGCGCGATCGACGGCGCCGGCGCCGTCCGTCGCGTGTTCGAGACGGCGGGGCTGACGGACTATCTCGCCGCCGCTCCCGCGGACATGGTGGACGAACGGCATGTGACGCGGCTGCATTTGGCGCTGCGCGGCGATCTCGGAGGCGCGCGCGCCCGCACGGTCGGCTGGATTGCCGGCCAGCGCACCGCCGACTATCTGCTCGCGCACCGGATTCCGCAGCTAGCGCAGAGGTTGCTGCGCGCCCTGCCGGCGCCGGCCGCGAGCCGGCTGCTCGCCAGGGCCATCGCCGGCAACGCCTGGACCTTCGCCGGCACCGGCAGCTTCGCCGCACGCCATGGCCGCCCGACCACCTTCACCATCGCCAACTGCCCGATCTGCCGCGGACAAGACGCAACGAGCCCGTACTGCGATTTCTATGCGGCGACGTTCGAGCGGCTCTACGGGCGACTGGTCCACGCGGGCGCCCGCGTGGTGGAGACCGACTGCCAGGCCATGGGCGCCAGGGCCTGCGTGTTTACGATCGCGTGGTAGCAAATACCGCGATCGCAGCGATGACGCACGGCGTCAGGCTGCGGCCGACGAGCCGCTTGGGCGGCGGCCCGGACCGGGCTTGTGAATCCGGAACGTGCTGCGGCCGGCGGCCTTCGCCGCATACAGCGCGGCGTCCGCCATCATGAACAGTTGCGACGGCGCGCAGCCATCGACCAGCGCGATGCCCACCGATGCGCCGAGCTGCAGCTCGCGGCCGTTGAAGACGACGGGGCGGCGCATCGCCTCGACGATGGCGCGCGCGGTTTCCGAAATCTCCGCGAACTGCAGATGCGGAGCCAGCATCACCGCGAACTCGTCGCCGCCGATCCGCGCCACCAGTTCGGCACCGGGACAGGCATTGCCGATGCGCAGCGCCGCCTCGCGCAGGCATTCGTCGCCGGCGGCATGACCATAGCTGTCATTGACCGACTTGAACTCGTCGAGGTCGATCAGCAGCAGCGCGCCGAACGGCCTCTCGGCGGCGCTCAGTTCCGACAGGCGCGATTGAAACTGGCTGCGGTTGGCCAGCCCGGTCATGACGTCGAACTCGGCAAGGTAGCGATTGCGGTCGGCCAGAATCTTTTCTTCGGTGATGTCCTGCTTCATGCCGAAAATGCGCACCGCGACGTCGTCGACGCATTCCACCGTGGCGGTGATGCGGATCCAGCGCCGGTTGCCCTTCGGGGTGACGATCTCGGTCTCCAGCGTGAAGCCGGTGCGGTCGGCGATCGCCTTGCTGCGCGCCGCGGTGAGCGCCCGCAGCGATTCCTCCGGATAACATTTGAGCGTGACCGCGCGGTCCAGCGGCGTGCCGCGCTCCTGGTCGAACAGGTCGTAGACGACATCTGTCCAAGCCAGCGATTCATCGGCGAGGTTGCACTCCCACACACCAATGCGCGCCGCCGCCGACGAGCGATTGAAGATCTTCTGGCTGTGCGCGAGCGAGGCAGCCTGCGCGCGGATCAGTTCCGCCTGCGCCGCGACGCGCGCCTTCAACAATTCGATCAATTCCGCCTGGTCAGACAAGACCGACTGCACGGGGAAGGGATCGGACATACTGCCGCTCGATTTGGTCATGGATGAATTCGGCAAAGCTCGCACGTCAGCGTTTAAGATTTTCTATAGGTGAGGGTAACCCGCGGCACTGTCGCAGTGCGTCGCACCGGGTTCCATGTGGAACTATTCGCGTGACAACACGCGCACGCCGGCGGGCCAACGACGCTCGCCCTCGATGCTGCTCGCGCCGATCTCCCATCCGGCGCCGCCCCAAACCACGTCGATCGCGGCCAGCGCACCGGCGGATCGCGCGCATAGAAGACATTCGGGACCGCCGTGGTCAGCAGCGCGCCGCCTTCGCCATGCGCCTGCATCCGGAGACTGCACCAGATCGCGCCGAGTTCCGTCTCGTGACGACCTGCAAGCGCGGCCATGATCTCGCGATCGCGCGCCGCCACCCCCAGCGTGAAGATCTGCAACGGGGCGACGGCGACGCCGTTCTCGATCTTGCCGCCGTAGCGTTGCATGAACGTGGCGCCGAGCCAGGACAGCGCCACGTCGGCAGCGGGCGCGGTGTCGAGCCGGAAGTGCTGACGAACCACGAAGCTCTCGGCGCCCGGCAGCGCCGACGTGGTCGGCGGATCGAAAGGCTCGGTCGACCGCGGCGGCACCTGGCAGACGAAACCGCCCTGCCGGGTGAGCAGAGCGGGACTGCCCGGATCGCCTGAAAGCGTCTGCGACAGCGCCGCCCCCGCCTGCAAAACGACAAGCATCGCGCACAGCAACCCTCTCGACATCGGCATGTGATTCTCCCCAATCCGAAGTAAGGATCAAGGTAAATTATAATGCAGCGAAGTAAACGAATGCCTTAATAGTTGGTTAACCATAGATATTAAGGAATATTATCGATAATATTTGGTAAAGATCGGAGTTATTACTTTCTCATCCTGGCGAGTTCCGCGGTAAATCTTCGCAGGTAATGTTCACTTAATGTTCTTGCGGAACGATGCGCCTCGCGCTACCTTCGGTTGCGAACGAGGGAATCGAGGCGCGCGCCGTCGATGTCCAGGTGCAGGTCGTGCCCGGCCCGCCGAATTTCCTGATGGTGTGTACTATTAATATGGCTTTCTGCCTTCGTGCACTTTGCGGCGCAAACAACACCCCGGCTAGCCCTGCAGCCCGCCCGATGGGTGGCAACCGGCCCTATGCATTGGCCGGCCAGCGGGACTGGCTGCTGAAGCGCCTCGCCGATCAGCCTGATGTGACGTTGCGGGCGCTGGTAGCGGAGCTTGCGGCGCGCGGCATCAAGATCAGCTACTACGCGATGTGGCACTTCTTCGAGCATGAAGGCATCAGCTTCAAAAAAGCCTTCACGCCAGCGAACAGGATCGGCCCGACGTGGCCAGGCGGCGGGCACGATGGAAGCGCCTGCAACACAAGTTCGATCCAGGACGGCTCGTCTTCATCGATGAGACCTGGGCCAAGACCAACATGACACGTACTCATGGCCGGGCGCGGCGGGGCGAACGGCTGGTGGCGAAGGTGCCGCACGGTCATTGGCAGACGCTGACCTTCCTCGCAGCGCTGCGCGCCGACCGCATCGACGCTCCCTGCGTGATCGACGGGCCGATCAATGGCGACAGTTTCCTTGCCTATGTTGAGCAAATGCTGGTTCCGACCTTGAAGCCGGGCGACATCGTCGTCATCGACAACCTCGGCAGCCACAAGGGAAAGGCCGTCCGTCGCGCAATCCGCGCGGCCGGCGCAAAGCTGTTCTTCCTGCCGCCTTACAGCCCCGACCTCAATCCGATCGAGCAGATGTTTGCCAAGCTTAAAACCCTCCTGCGCAAGGCCGCAGAACGAACCGTCGAAGCCACATGGCGAAGAATCGGAACGCTCCTCAACGCCTTCAGCCCTCAAGAATGCGCCAACTACCTCGTCAACTCAGGATACGCTTCAAAGTGACAAAATCACGCTCTAGAACGCAGCCCGGATCCCACTGCTGACCGCAAAGTCGTTGCCGCCGGCGCGTGCGAAGGTCGACGTGATAGTGAGTGTTGCGTTGATATTCCCGGCAATTCCAGCGCCGATGCCGGCGGCGACCCTGCCGTAGGTGCGGTCCTGCGCGGAGACCGGCGTCAGGATCGGGAGCAGCGGTGCGGTTACCAGCGTGGTGGTCACGTTGCGGCCAGAGCCTGCGAAATCCTGCTCGGCAGTGAGGTTGATGAAGGGGCTGTACAGCACCATTCCCGTGACGAATGGCAATCGCAATTGAAGCCCGGCGTTGGCGGTCAAGGCGTTGATCGTTTGCCTGTCGACCATCATGGTCAGCAGGACGTCCCCGCTCTCGGTGTAGCCGCCGATGACCCCGTGGGTATAACTGAATCCGGCGATCGGCCCGACGCGTACCGCTCCCGCGTTGACCAGGTAGCCGGCCCTGGCAGCCGTCGTGAAGGTGTCGGCGCTGGTGCTGCCGTGGATCACGTCGATCACGCCCTGGCGATCCAGCGCAAAGTCGTGGCGGCCATAGGCGGCGAGCGCGTCGACGAACCAGTTGGCATCGGTAAACGAGCCGTAGCCGGCAAACTGATAGGATTTCACGTGATCATGCGCGTTCTGAACGCCGAGAGTGACATCGGGTTCGGAGTAGCCCAGCGCAAATCCCAGCCGCCATCTGGAATCATAGCGGTACTCGATTCCGAAGGTGCCGCCGGGGGCGTGATAATCATAGCCAGCATTGAAGAACTGCCTGTCGAGGCTGCCGCTGGCGTAGCTGAAGTCGCTGTAAACCGACCATCTGTCTTCCGGCTTGAGCGGAGATGGAGCCTTGGTCGGGCCGGCATAGGCCATCGCCATCGCGTTGCCGATTCCGAACGGCTGGGAGGTGCGCGAGGCGTCGAGCCGGCCAAACACCGAACCGGCGAAGCCAGCGGCAAGGCTGGCGGTGATGGCGCCCTGCGGCACTACGGTGGTCGGCGCGTCGATCTGGTTCGCCATGTAGGTCGCGATCAGCGCCATCGCGGCGCCGGTGGGATGGACCGAGTTTTGATAGAAGCAGCCTGCGAAATTCACGGTGACGCCGGCAGGCGGGGTACTCCCGGCTGTGCCGGCCCCGCTTCGCAAGCGGTGGCGCTCGTGAAGCCGTACATCCCCGGATTGTTGGCGACGCGCTCCTGCAGGATGCCGAAATTGAACAGAAAGATGCGCACACCGGATTGCGCCAGCGGCGCCAGCAATTGCTGGGTCTGCTGGTAATAGGTGTTCGCCCAGGCGTCGCGCAACGGGTCGGTGAGAAAGGTGGAGCCGGGCGGGGCGGGAAACCATTTCGAACTGCCGGTGCTGAGCCAGGCGATGTTGCGGGTGCCCTGCGCCGCCATCTGTTGCACGCCGGCGGCCGCCAACCCCGCCGAAGTGGTCGCGCCCAAGACGATCAGCTGCCGATCGGCCGCGGCCACGCCAGTGAGGGTGATGGCCGACAGATCGTTGCCGCCGATCGACAGCGCGATCAGGTCGCTGCTGGCGTAGTGCAGGCCGGCCGACTGGACGAGTTCGTAGCTGAAGCCGAACCCGGGGTTGAGAGGGGCGAGCGTGTTGGTATTGTCAGTTCGCGCGCCGCCGATCGCATAATTGGTCATTCCCGGCAGGCCATAGATCGACTGCAGCGACTGAACGAAGGTGGTGCTGCCGGTGAACGTGCAATTGGGGGAGTAGACACAGTTCAGGTGTCCAAGCTGGAACGCACCGCCCGGCGCAGCACCGGTATCGGCATAACTGTCGCCGAAGCCGTATATCGCGGTGAATTGCGCCTTGGCCGGAAGGATTGTGGCTCCCAGTATCACTACGGAGACGATCGCCGCCGCCGCGGTGCCGCCAAGCGCGGTTCGCCCTCGATTCAACGGCAGCGAAATCGACAGCATCCGCGAAAGGTCGTGGCTCATCCCAATTCCTCCCTGAGACTGGTCCGTCGGACACAGTCGCGACTTAGTTCTCAAGGCGGCTAAGTGATTCGCACTGGCAACGCTTTGTTCCAGGTCAAGTCTGATTCAACTTTCGGTGGTGGGGTGCGACCACGCGCGGCACACAGGCCAATCAACGAGATACTCAAGCCCGATCTTGCCAACGCCAGGCTTGCTCGGACCTATCAGGTAGCGGTTTGGGTTATTTTCGATCAAATCGGGCTTTCAGCGCCATGTCCGGTTTCCCACCGATAGCCTGTCAATGTTCGGCACCAAACTTATAGGATGCCTGCACAAACATGCCGTAGCGTTCAGCATTGCCCTTGAACGGGGACGCCTCGCTCGTCACCGTCGGGGCTGCCTTGTCGCAGCCCGTGCAGTTGAACTCGCCATTGGTCGTCCACATCGCCCAATAACGTCCACCAACACCAACCGTGAAGTTGTCGGTTACGAGGTAAGAGGCGACAAGTTCAGCCTGCACGCCCCTTCCCGTTCCCCATTGCGCAAACCAGGTCGGGACATCGCGCAGCCAATGATTGTCCAGTCCGTCGAAGCGAGCATAGGGCAGATAGGCGACGTCGCCGCCGATCTTTATGCGATTCCAAAGCACGGATTCCCCGGACAAACCGACCCGCAACGACTGCCAGGTGGCGGTTTCCGTGATCGTCAGGACGGTGGATGGAAAGGACGGCGCGCAGATGCCGGACGCCGGCAGTGCCAGTTGCGTACAGCCCCACGCATTCATGACCTCGTGGACGCGATTGTATCCGAGGAACGCGCCAACCTTGTAATCCACACCTTTGAGGAAATCGTAACCGACATCGATCGTGCCGTAGGAGATCGGCCCGTTGACCGGGTTTGACAGGGTATTGGTATAGGCAGTGTTGACCGAGGCATTTGCGGGGGCATCCATACCCCAATCCTCATCGTTCATCTTGCCACTGTTGATGCGGCCGCCACCGATAAAGCCCTTCACGAACAGATTCACCGGCGTATCGATGCGTGCGAAAATCTCGCCTGATGACGCCGTCAGACTATCATACGTCAAACGCGACTGCGCGACATTCGGCGAGGCGAAATTATCCCATTGGAATTTGCCGGAGCTGTACCAATACCGCGCCCCGGTATCGACGGCCCAGCCGGACGCCACGACGGGAGCAGCCTTGCGAGGCACTACGGGGAGGGCTCCAAAGCTTTCCGATTGACCCATGTGATAGTTCACGCCGAGTTTCACGACATGAACATCCTGTGCAACCGACGAGGTCGCGGGAAGAACCGGAAAAAGAGAGCCTGCGATGAAAGAGGTCGCCGGGGTCGTCATGCTGGAATTGCCGAATCGGCTGTAGTCATATTCGGCTTTGAGCGACCATGCCGGCGTCATCGCATGCTCGACACCGGCGCCGATCGTCCATCCCCACCGTGTGTTCGACAGGCTAGTCGGGACGGCTAACGCCTGGGCAGCGGAATTATAGAACTGATTATTTGGATCCATTGAGACATCGCCATGCATCCAGGCGAGCCCGCCCTTGCCGTAGACTAACGTCCGCCCCTGGGCGCCGGTGATCAGACCCAGGCGACCGGTTAACGTTCCGGTCCACCGCGGCCTCGCGTTGCAGTTCGATCCAACCTGATTCACGACAAGCGGCGAAATCTGCAGACAGGTATTGCTTCCGCTGGAGTCGAGAAAGCTGGTATCAGCCTCCAGACCGACAACGGTCTGGGGTGAAATCTGCCAATTATACCCGGCCTGGAGACCAAGAAGCGCCGCCGGCGTTGTCACCACGTCGCCAAATGCCGACGGGCCATAGGGATTGGAAACCGTCGTTGAGCCGACACCGGCACCCAGGTGGCCGCCAACGTAAAATCCCGTCCAACTCCATGCCAGCATCGCCCTGGCGATCGGCGCCTTCACGGGGATGTCCGCGGCGTTAGCCGCGCCCACCGCCTCCAGAACCAAAAGCGACAGTCCCGCCGCGAATAGATTTCTCATTGCCATCTCTCGAGCCTCCCAACAGCACGTCCAAAGGAGCAGGGATCAACGATCAACTCATGAGGATTAGAGCCGGACTGAAAAAGAAGCTGGGTGATTTCAGCCAGTTGTGATTCCTTCGGATTTGCGAAGATTCGAGGGAGAACACGATGGGCTGGACTGAAATCACTCGTCGACATTATAGACGCGAAGGCTTGCGGTATGAAAGCGAAACGACGGATGCAGAGTGGTTTGTGATGGAGCCGCTTCTGCCGCCTGCTTCAGCGCTCGGGCGTCCACGTGCAACAGACATGCGAACGGTGATAGATGCGATCCTCTACATTGCGTCCACCGGTTGCCAATGGCGGCAGTTGCCCAAGGACTTCCCACCCTACTCGACGGTGCAGGGCTATTTCTACGCGTGGTCGCGTGGTGGAATCTTTGCCTCGCTTGACCTGCCCCTAAACTTTCATCCAGTGGCAATTAGAGTCTCGGCGGCAAGGGATCGGTCGCCGGCAATCGCAACAGAATTAGGGGAGGGCGCACTGCGCCCTCCCCATGCTGAGAACAACCCGATCTAGTTGGCGGCCCGGTATGTGCCAAACGCCTCGATCTGATCAAGCACCCGTAGAAGGTCCGGAACTTCCTTCTGGTCGATGCCCATGGATCCATATGGACCTCTGCAGAAGAATACGTCGTAGCTTGTGCCAGGCCCCCGTATAGAGCGTTTCGTTCCAGCGAATAGACCGACGTCACTTTCTTTGCAGATGGCTTCACGCAGCTGAGCCAATTCTTCCGGTGTAGTCGGACCATTGAACGACAAGAACTGGACGACATCATCGGTGCATGCGGGCCCGTGTCGCTTAACCAGATCCGCGCGAACCATTTCATCTGTCTTCATCATAGGCTCCGCTCAACCGCTGAAGGTTGCAATGGCGGTGTCATGGTTATTGCGAGAACCACCGGACTTGTGACGGCGCCGACAGGATCGGACGGCTGCACCTCGCCGAAGCCCTGTCCTACCGGGCGCTGGCCGACGACGCCCGCCGCGCAGCCTGACGGGCACGCGCACCGGCCGCATGGCTTCACGGGAAGAAACCGACCATGACCGGTGCCAGCGACCGCAACACCATCGCGTCGTCAACCCGAAAGTAACGACTTCTGTTTACGCTCTACAAACCATAGGGGCACGTCCCGGGCCAGCGAGTAGCGTAGCATGTTGCGTTTCAAGATCCTTGCCTCGACGTTTCCGCTCGTCCTCGCCGCCGTGTTCGCGCGCGGCGGCTTCGCGCCGGCCACCCAGCCGTGCATCGCGATCGGCGAGACGACGGTGCGCATCGCCGCAGGCCCGTGGCAGGCGCAGAGCCAGGTCAGCTTCACCGACGATCCCCGCCGCGCCACCGTGCGGGTGCAGATCGTCGACAGCGCCGAAGCTGCCGATTTCGCGGTGGTCGACGACGTCCAGGACAGCAGCGATGGCGATGCCTGCAGGAGCAATGCCGCCACGCGCCTGATCGGCATCAGTGCCGCACCCGCCGCCGACGCTGCGGTGATCTACCTGTCGCAGGACGGCGATGCGGACTACCGGATCTTCGTGACGTCGAATTCCTTCACGCCGCGCGACGCCGCGGCGCTGATCGTCGGCGCCCATGACGGGCCAGGCCACGGCGGCGCGGCGCGCCTGGCCGCGGCGGCGCTCTGAGCGCCGTTAACCCGGCGCTAACCCTGCTGCCAGCGATCGCGCTCGAAACCTGCACCATCAAGCACTTTGCAACGTCATCCCCGCATTATTACGCAGCGATCCCGAGTCCTGCGGGCGCCCGAGCGCCCCGGCGCGCGGCCGACAACATTGGCGGGTGAGCAGTGAGACCCAGGTTCTTCCGGATCAAGACGCGTCTGCGCTGCTTCGTCCGGCGCCATCCCACCCTGAGCTTCGCGATCCGCTCCTTCATGATCTTCTCGGCGGCGTTCGGCGGCGCCTATGGCTTCATTTCCGGCAGCAGGTCGCCCGGCTCCGGCTACGATCCGCACGCCTTCGCCATCGGCGCCAGCTTCCTGTTCGCGCTGGCCTGCGGCGGTCTCGCCATGCTGAGCATGCGGCTGCGCTTCGTGGCGCGGCGGATGCGCAAGCTGGCGCAGCACAACGAGGCGCTGGTCGATCGCAACTGGGAACTGCAGGAGGCCGAGCAGCGTGCGCGCAGCCTGTTCGAGGCGCAGGGCGACCTGATCGTGATGCGCGACGGCAACGGCCAGATCACCTTCGTCAACGACGCCTATTGCGCGCTGGCAAAGCGATCGCGCGCGTCGCTGATCGGCAGCGATTTTACGTTCGACGTGGTGGAGCAGGGCGACACAACCACCGAACCCAACGGCACCCGCATCCACGACCAGCGCATCGCCAGCGCGCTGGGCCCGCGCTGGATCGCCTGGCGCGAAGGGCTGGTGCACAGCGAGGCCGGCCAGCCGGCCGAACTGCAATGCGTCGGCCGCGACGTCACCGACCGCAGCGAAACCGAGCGGGCGCTCGGCGAAGCGCGCGACCAGGCCAATGCCGCCAACCGCGCCAAGTCGCGTTTCCTGGCGATGGCCTCGCATGAGATCCGCACGCCGCTGAACGGCATCATCGGCATGAGCGGGTTGTTGCTCGACACCCAGCTTTCGCCAGAGCAGGCGAGCTATGCCCGCGCCGTGAAGACCTCCGGCGACGCGCTGCTCTCGCTGATCGAGGAACTGCTCGACTATTCGCGCATCGAGGCCGGCAAGATCGACCTCGAACATCGCCCCTTTGCGCTGGCGACCATGATCGAGGACATCACCGAACTGCTGGCGCCCCGCGCCCATGCCAGCAGACTGGAGATCGCGGCCTATGTCGACGAGCGACTGCCGCGCGACGTGGTCGGCGATGCCGCGCGATTGCGTCAGGTGCTGCTCAACCTCGCCGGCAACGCCATCAAGTTCACCACGGCCGGCGGCGTCGCGATCATCGTCGAGCCGGGCGTCTCGCCTGGCGACATCAGCTTCAGGGTGCGCGACACCGGCATCGGCATCGCGCCGGACGCGCAACAACGCATCTTCCAGGAGTTCGAGCAGGCCGACGAGGGCACCGCGCGCAACTACGGCGGCACCGGCCTCGGGCTCAGCATCAGCGAGCGCATCGTCAAGCGCATGGGCGGGCGCATCACCCTGCAGAGCCAGCCCGGCGTCGGCTCGACCTTCGAAGTGTCGATCCCGCTGGCCGCGGCTGACGCCGACGGCGGCGATCGCCAAACGTTCGACGCACCGGACCTCGCGGGCCAGTCGATCATGCTGGTGTCGCCGCAGAGCATCGAGACGGCGCTGACCGCGCGACGGCTGGAGCGCTGGGGCGCCCAGACCTGCACGGTGTCCGATATCGCGGTGGCGCGGGCGCTGCTGCCGGAACGGCCGTGGCAGGCGGTGCTGATCGACCGCGGCTTCGGCGCCGCCGATGTGGAGGCGTTCGCCGAAATGGCGGTGCCGCATGCGGACCAGCGCATCGTGATGTTCACCCCGGCGATGCGCCACGAGCTGCAGCCGGTGCCGACCACCGCTTTCACCGGCTATCTGGTGAAGCCGCTGCGCACGGTGTCACTGGCCGCCCGGCTCGGGGCGCCCGCGGAAACCATCGCACCGGCGATGACCATCGACGACCTGTTCGAGCCGCAGCCCGACGCGCCGCCGGCCCGCGCCATTCGCGGCCTGTCGATCCTGGTGGCCGAAGACAACGAGATCAACGCGCTGCTGATGCGTGCGCTGCTCACACGCCTCGGCCATCAGGTTGTCATCACCACCTCCGGCGAGGAGGCGCTGGAGTCCTGGCAGGCCTCGGCCTCCGCCGGCACGCCCTACGACCTGGTGCTGATGGATCTGCAGATGCCGCGCCTCGACGGCATCGAGACCGCCCGGCGGATCCGCGCCCGCGAGGCCGGCAGCCGCAGCCGCCGCACGCCGATCCTGGCGCTGACCGCCAACACGCTGGTGGAAGATCGCTATGCCTGCTTCGACGCCGGCATGGACGGCTTCCTCGTCAAACCGCTCGACCGCGACAAGCTGTCGGAAGCGCTGGCAGACCTCGCGCGGTCGCGGCATATCGCCGCCTGAACCATCTCAGAATGTCATCGCCCGGCCAGGCGCGCAATTGCGCGCCAGGACCGGGCGATCCGGTATTCCGCGCCAGTGATAGTGGCGCACCGCTCTCGTTTACTGGGCCACCCGCTTTCGCGGGTGGCCCAGCCATTGGCCTTGTCACACAGTCGCAACAAGCTCGTCATCCCGTTGTCGGTTGCGCGTGATCTGTCTGTCCTGAAAGCCGCACGGATTCGAATCAGCCCGCGGCTGAGGGAGTCTCATGCGCGGTGAACAGCTGACGGGATCGAAGCTGGGGTTTCTGCAGATGCTGCGGCCGCAGAATGTCGGCCTCGCCGCGCAGAAGACCATTACCTTCTTCAAGCCGCCGCAGATCACGCTGCCCAACGCCGCGTTGCCCGACGGCGTCGGACTGCCGCCGGCGACGCTCGGCCGGATGGGCCCGCTGGAAGTGCGGCTCGCCCGCGACAAGCGCGACATCAAGCGTGCCCAGAAATTGCGTTACAAGGTGTTCTACAAGGACGGCAGCGCCATCGCCGACGCCGCCACCATGCTGGCGCAGCGCGACAAGGACGCCTTCGACAAGATCTGCGACCATTTGATGGTGATCGACCACGCCGCCAAGCCGACTCTGTCCGGCCGCCAGCCGGTGGTCGGCACCTATCGCCTGCTGCGCCACGAGACGGCCATGCGCAACGGCGGTTTCTACACCGACAACGAATTCGACCTGTCGGGCATGATCGAGCGCCATGCCGCTTTGCGCTTTCTCGAACTCGGCCGCTCCTGCGTGCTGCCGCCCTATCGCAACAAGCGCACCGTTGAACTGCTGTGGCAGGGCATCTGGGCCTATGTGAAACAGAACCGCTTCGACGTCATGATCGGCTGCGCCAGTTTCGAGGGCACCGACCCGGACCGCCTGGCGCTGCCGCTGTCATTTCTGCATCACCACGCCCGCGCGCCCGAGGCGTGGCGCGCCCGAGCGCATCCCGGCCGCTATGTCGAGATGAACCGGATGGCGAAAGAGGCGATCGACAGCAAGGCCGCGCTGCGCATGCTGCCGCCGCTGATCAAGGGCTACCTGCGGCTCGGCGCCATGATCGGCGATGGCGCGGTGATCGACCACCAGTTCGGCACGACGGACGTACTGATCGTGATGCCTGTGGCCGCCATCGGCGCGAAGTATATCGAGCACTTCGGCGGCGACGCGCGGGCGGCGTAAGCGCACAGCGGAGACACACTCCGCTGTCATCGCCCGGCCGCGCGCATTTGCGCGCCAGGACTGGGCGACCCAGTAAACGCTGTTGTTGATGATAGAGCCGCGATGCCGGCGTTTACTGGATCACCCGCTTTCGCGGGCGATGACAACCGAGTGTATGGCGCGTCCGTTGTGCGACTACAGCCTTCTTAGCGCGACCGTCTCCACCACATGATCCGCGCCCTTTTTCAGGATCAGCGTCGCCCGCGGCCTGGTCGGCAGGATATTGTCCTCGAGGTTGGCGAGGTTGGTGCGTTCCCAGATCGCCAGCGCGGTGGCGGTGGCTTCCTCGTCCGACAGCGGCGCGTAGCGATGGAAGTAGGATCGCGGGTCGTGGAATGCGGTGTCGCGCAGGGCCAAGAAGCGGCGCACATACCAGTCACGCAGCACCGGCTCTTCGGCATCGATATAGACCGAGAAATCGAAGAAGTCGGAGACGACAGGCACCGCCTTGCCGTCGCGCGGCAGCCGGCCGGTCTGCAGCACGTTGACGCCCTCGACGATCAGGATGTCGGGCTGGTCGATCTCCTGCCATTTGTTGGGCAGCACGTCATAGGTGAGATGCGAATACAGCGGCGCGCGCACCGGTGAGCGGCCGGCCTTGATGTCGCTGAGAAAGGCCAGCAGCGTCGGCAGGTCGTAGCTTTCCGGAAAGCCCTTCTTCTGCATCAGCCCCTGGCGCTCGAGCACCGCATTTGGAAACAGGAAGCCGTCGGTAGTGACGAGATCGACCTTGGGCTTGGCGCCCCAGCGCGCCAGCAGCGCCTGCAGCACGCGCGCGGTGGTCGACTTGCCGACGGCCACGGAGCCGGCGACGCCGATGATGTAGGGCATCTTGCGGTCTTCGATGCCCAGGAATTTTCGCTGCGCGTAATACAGCCGCTGCGTGGCGGTGACGTAGATCGACAGCAACCGCGACAGCGGCAGGTAGATCTCCTCGACCTCCTTGAGATCGAGGCGGTCATACATCGAACGCAGCGCCGCGACCTCGCCGGCCTGCAGCGTCATCGGCGTATCGTCGCGCAATGCCGCCCACTGCGCGCGGGTGAAGGTCCGGTAGGGATTGTATTGCTGCTCTGACCGCATATCCATTGCGCCGCCGCCTTGTTCAATCGCGCTTGCGCGAGGCCTTTTCCTCAAGCCCGGACATGCTGGTGCGTTGTCCGAGCGTCGTCTCGACCTCTTCGAGGGTCACGTTGCGCGATTTCAGCAGCACCAGAAGATGGAACAGCAGATCCGCACTTTCATTGATCAGATTGGTGTGGTCGTTCTCGACCGCGGCGATGACGGTTTCGACCGCTTCCTCGCCAAACTTCTTGGCGCAGTGCTCGGCGCCCTTGTCGAGCAGCTTGCGGGTGTAGGACGACTCGCCGCCCGCCGCCGCGCGGGCGTCGATGATGGCAGCCAGGTCGTGGATCGTGAAGCGGGCCATTGCGGCGCTTTCTGTCAGGCCCCCGATGGGGCCGCGAACTGGCTGGATTTCCTGCCAGACTTTGGATTACGGGTCGAGCCGCATCGGCAGACCCGCCCGGACCATATGGTCCTTGGCCTCACGAATGGTAAATTCCCCGAAGTGGAAAATCGACGCTGCCAGCACCGCGGTGGCGTGGCCGCTCCGGATACCTTCGACAAGGTGATCGAGATTGCCGACGCCGCCGGAAGCGATCACCGGCACGTTGATACTGTCGGCCACCGCATGGGTCAGTGGGATGTCGAAACCCTGGCGGGTGCCGTCGCGGTCCATGGAGGTCAGCAGGATCTCGCCGGCCCCCAGCGACACCACTTCCTGGGCGAATTCGATGGCGTCGATGCCGGTGCCCTTGCGGCCGCCATGGGTGAATATCTCCCAGCGCGAGCCGCCGCCGGCGCGTGTCACGCGCTTGGCGTCGATGGCCACCACGATGCACTGGTCGCCGAATTTCTCCGCCGCCTGCTTGACGAACTGACGATCGGCCACCGCCGCCGAATTGATCGACACCTTGTCGGCGCCGGCGCGCAGCAGCGCCTTGATATCGTCGGTGGTGCGCACGCCGCCGCCGACGGTGAGCGGCATGAAGCAGGCCTCGGCGGTGCGCCGCACCACGTCCATCATGGTGCCGCGGTTTTCGTGCGTCGCATTGATATCGAGAAAGCACAGCTCGTCGGCGCCGGCGGCGTCATAGGCCACCGCGGCTTCGACGGGATCGCCGGCATCGCGCAGGTCGACGAAGTTAATGCCCTTGACGACGCGGCCGTCTTTCACATCGAGGCAGGGAATGACGCGCATCTTGAACATGAGGACCCCTATGCCGCTGCGCGTGCGGATTTGATCAGCGCCAGCGCCGCCGCCGGATCGACGCGGCCGTCATACAGCGCGCGGCCGGAAATCGCGCCTTCGAGCTTGCGCGCGCGCGGCTGCAGCAGCGCCTCGACATCGGCGATGGAGGCGAAGCCGCCGGAGGCGATCACCGGAATCGAGATGGCGTTGGCGAGTTCGATGGTCGCGTCGAGATTGAGGCCCTTCAACAAGCCGTCGCGCGCGATATCGGTAAAGATGATGGCGGCGACGCCGGCATCCTCAAAACGCTGCGCGATTTCCAGCGCGGTCACCGTCGAGGTTTCGGCCCATCCTTCGACCGCGACCTTGCCGTCGCGCGCATCGAGGCCGACGGCGACCCGGCCGGGAAACTTTGCGCGGCTTCCTTGACCAAAGCGGGATCGCGCACCGCGGCGGTGCCGATGATGACGCGGGTGATGCCCTTGGCCAGCCAGGCCTCGACGGTGGCGAGATCGCGGATGCCGCCGCCGAGCTGCACCGGCATCTTGACCGTCTTCAGCATCGCCTCCACGGCCCCGGCATTGACCGGCTTGCCGGCGAAGGCGCCGTCGAGATCGACCACGTGCAGATATTCAAAGCCCTGGCTCTCGAAGTCACGCGCCTGGGCGGCGGGATCGAGATTGAACACGGTGGCACGCGCCATGTCGCCCTGTTCGAGGCGAACGCACTGGCCGTTCTTGAGATCGATGGCGGGGAAGAGAATCATGATGCAAATATCCGGAAACCAGGAGCGCTGTAGCTCCCCTCCCCCACTTGGCGGGGAGGGGTCGGGGGTGGGGGCTGCTCGGCCAAGAAAGCGCCCCCACCCCGACGCCTGCGGCGTCGACCCTCCCCACCGCTCGCAAGGGCTCGCGGGGGAGGGGTGTGACCGCCGATGTCGAAATCAAAATCACGGCTTCCATTTCAGAAAATTCGAGATCAGCGCCAGCCCGAAGCGCTGGCTCTTTTCCGGATGGAACTGGGTGCCGATCATGGTGTCGCGGCCGACGATGGCGGTGACCGGGCCGCCGTAGTCGGCGCGCGCCAGGATGTCCGCTTCGTTGGCGGCATTGAGGTGATAGGAGTGCACAAAATAGGCGTGGCGGCCCTTGGGGCCGAGCGGCAGCCGCTCCAGCACGGGGTGCTCGCGCACCATGTCCAGCGTATTCCAGCCCATGTGCGGGATCTTGAAGTTCTCTTCGCGCGGCGTGATCTTTTCCACGTCGCCAGCGATCCAGTTGAGACCTTCGGTGGTGACGTGCTCCTTGCCGCGGGTGGCCATCAGCTGCATGCCGACGCAGATGCCGAAGAACGGCCGCGCCTTCTGCCTGACGGCCTCGGTCATGGCGTCCACCATGCCGTCCAGCGCATCCAGTCCCTTGCGGCAGTCGGCGAAAGCGCCGACGCCGGGCAGCACGATGCGGTCGGCGCGAAACACCACTTCGGGATCGCGGGTGACGACGACCTTTTCAGGCACGTCCATGCTGCGCGCCGCGCGCTCGAAGGCTTTCGCCGCCGAGTGCAGATTGCCGGAGCCGTAATCGATGATGGCAACGCTCAACGCGACGCTCCCGGTTGTGGAAACAGGCCGATGATGGCCTCGTGGGCGCCCGAGGGCGGGCGCGAAAACGGCTCGCCCGCCACATGGCGGGTCGGCGGCGGCCCACCGCGCTCGACGGCCGTCTGGTCGTTGACGATGTTGCGCCGTGCGGTCCAGCGATCGAAGAAGCGGCGCTCGGCGGACTGCTCGTCATCGGCGACCACCACGTCGATCTGCCGCCACTTGCCGCGCGACAGGGTCCAGCGCCTGAGGCTGCCGCCTTCGAGGCCCATCAGGAGAGCAAACAGCAGCATGACCGCCAGACGCGCGCCGAAGCCGGCGTGCAGCGCCGACAGCGCGACCTCGCCGACGATGGAGATCGCGATATAGCCCAGCAGCGCCCACCACAGCCGATGCCAGACCATCCAGACCAAGGCTGCGAGAAACGCCCAGACGTAGAAGCCGTCGCGCACGAACACGAAACGGTCGGTCGAAGCGACCTCCGGCCGCGAGGCCGCAGGCGCATGAACTGTATAGACCGGCATGGCATCAACTCCGCCGATGCAAGGAAAAGACAAGCAAATCAGCCGCCGAGCTGACCCTTGGTGGATGGCACTTCACCGCCATTGCGCGGATCGATCGCAACCGCCGTGCGCAGCGCCCGCGCCAGACCCTTGAAGCAGGATTCGGCGATATGATGGCTGTTCTCGCCATATAGGGTCTCGACATGCAAAGTCACGCCCGCATTGCCGGCAAAGGCGTTGAACCACTCGCGCACCAGCTCGGTGTCGAATTCGCCGATTTTGTGGGTCGGGAAGGCCGCCTTGAACACCAGCACCGGACGACCGGAGATGTCGATCACCACCCGGGTCAACGTCTCGTCCATGGGCATGTGGATCGAGGCATAGCGGGTGATCCCGGCCATGTCGCCGAGCGCCTGCTTGACGGCCTGGCCGAGCGCGATGCCGACATCCTCCGTGGTGTGGTGGAAGTCGACATGGAGGTCGCCGACCGCCTTCACGGCGATGTCGATGCGGGAATGGCGGGCGAGCAGGTCCAGCATATGATCGAAAAAGCCGATGTCCGTGGCAACCTGGGACACACCGGTGCCATCGAGGTTCACGGAGACCTCGATGTCGGTTTCCTTGGTTTTGCGCTTGATCGTCGCCTGACGCATGAAAATGGCTTTCCGGGTGCTGAAAACGCGCCCTTTTAACAGGGTCATGACAGCTTCGCTACCGCGGCAGGACGGTTTCGGCCCGATCTTGCGCCTATGGTGACCGGAATCCGGCGCTTTCGCCGCATTTGCAACGTGAGAGGCCAGTGCCTAGATCAGAGGCCCCACGAGGAATTCCATGAGCGCATCATATTCGGCCAGCGAGGGTTCGCCCCAGGTCTGGCACGGCACCACCATCCTGACCGTCCGCAAGGACGGCAAGGTCGTCATCGGCGGCGACGGCCAGGTTTCGATCGGCCAGACCGTCATCAAATCCAACGCCAAAAAGGTCCGCAAGCTGGGCAAGGGCGACGTGATCGGCGGCTTTGCCGGCGCCACCGCGGACGCCTTCACCCTGTTCGAGCGGCTGGAGGCCAAGCTGGAGCAGTATCCGGGCCAATTGACCCGCGCGGCCGTCGAACTGGCCAAGGACTGGCGCACCGACCGCTATTTGCGCCGGCTCGAGGCCATGATGATCGTCGCCGACAAGGATGTCTCGCTGGTGCTGACCGGCACCGGCGACGTGCTGGAGCCGGAAGCCGGCGTCATGGCCATCGGATCCGGCGGCAATTACGCGCTGGCCGCGGCGCGCGCGCTGGTGGATTCCGACAAGGACGCCGAGACCATCGTGCGCCGCGCGCTGGATATCGCCGCGGACATCTGCGTCTACACCAACCGCAACGTGACGCTGGAGACGCTGTCCGCATGACCGCGGAGGTCCGGCCGGCGAGCTTGCCCACGTTGCCGCGCCCGACTCTGGCGCAAGGCATGGCGATGGCTGCCGGCCTGCTGGTGCTGCAGGCGGTCATTCTCTACGCCATGGGCCGGCTGCCGATCTGCGCCTGCGGCTACGTCAAGCTGTGGCATGGCGTGGTGATGAGTTCGGAAAATTCCCAGCACCTCACCGACTGGTACACGTTCTCGCACATCATCCACGGCTTCCTGTTCTATGCCGCCACCTGGCTGGTGCTGCGGCGGATGCCGTGGATCTGCCGGCTGCTGGTGGCGATGCTGATCGAGGGCGGCTGGGAGTTGCTGGAGAATTCCAGCTTCATCATCGACCGCTACCGCACCGCCACCATGTCGCTCGACTACTACGGCGACAGCATCGTCAATTCGCTGGCCGATACATTGGCCATGGTCGGCGGCTTCCTGCTGGCGCGCAGACTGCCGGTGGCGGCGACCGTCGCCATCGCACTGGTGTTCGAAGTCGCGGTCGGCCTGCATATCCGCGACAACCTGACCCTCAACATCATCATGCTGATCCATCCCACCGACGCCATCCGTCAATGGCAGGCCGGGCCGCCCATCATCTGACCGGCTTGTGCCGGCGACAAACCTGTAGTGTTGAACAGCCATGACCGACTTTTCTCCCCGTGAAATCGTCAGCGAACTCGACCGCTATATCGTCGGCCAGCACGACGCCAAGCGCGCCGTCTCCATCGCCCTGCGCAACCGCTGGCGGCGGCTGCAGCTCACCGGCCACCTGCGCGACGAGGTGCTGCCGAAGAACATTTTGATGATCGGACCTACGGGAGTCGGCAAGACCGAGATCGCGCGGCGGCTGGCAAAACTCGCCGGCGCGCCGTTCATCAAGGTCGAGGCCACCAAGTTCACCGAGGTCGGCTATGTCGGCCGCGACGTCGAGCAGATCATCCGTGACCTCCTCGAGGTCGGCATTGCCCAGGTTCGCGAACGCAAGCGCAAGGACGTGCAGGCGCGCGCCCAACAGGCCGCAGAAGAACGTGTGCTCGACGCGCTGGTCGGGCCGGGCTCGGGTCCGAGCACGCGCGAATCGTTTCGCAAGAAGCTGCGCGCCGGCGAGATGAACGACAAGGAGATCGAGATCGAGACCTAGGCCTCCGGCGGCCCGTCGATGTTCGAAATCCCGGGCATGCCCGGCGCGCAGATGAGCGCCATCAATATCGGCGACATCTTCGGCAAGATGGGACAGCGCACCAAGACGCGGCGTCTGACGGTCGAGGCGTCGCATGAACTACTGGTCAACGAGGAATCCGACAAGCTACTGGATTCCGATCAGCTGACGCAGGAAGCGATCTCCGTGGTGGAGAACTCAGGCATCGTGTTTCTCGATGAGATCGACAAGATCTGCGTGCGCGACGGCCGCAGCGGCGGCGACGTGTCGCGCGAGGGCGTGCAGCGCGATCTGCTGCCGCTGATCGAAGGCACCACCGTCTCCACCAAGCACGGCGCGGTGAAGACCGACCACATCCTGTTCATCGCCTCGGGCGCGTTCCACATCGCCAAGCCTTCGGACCTGCTACCGGAGCTGCAAGGCCGCCTGCCGATTCGCGTCGAACTCAACGCCCTGACCCGCGACGACATGCGTCGCATCCTCACCGAGCCGGAAGCGTCGCTGATCAAGCAGTATGTGGCGCTGTTGGCGACCGAGGGCGTGACGCTGGAATTCGGCGATGACGCCATCGACGCGCTGGCCGATGTCGCGGTGGCCGTGAATTCCAGCGTGGAGAACATCGGCGCACGACGGTTGCAGACGGTGATGGAGCGGGTGCTCGACGATATCTCCTTCGCCGCCCCGGACCGCAACGGCGAGACCATTCATGTCGACGCCGCCTACGTGCAGAAGTATGTCGGCGACCTCGCCAAGAATGCGGATCTGAGCCGGTTTATTCTGTAGGCTGCGACACACTCACCTGTCATCGTCCGGTCCCGGCGCGCAACTGCGCGCCGGGACCGGACGACCCAGTAAACTCAGACGTCGGTGATGGAGCCGGAACGCTGCCGCTTACTGGATCGCCCGCCTTCGCGGGCGATGACAACGGAGTGTCTGTTGGCGGCGGCGAACTACCTCGCCCGTCTCACCCGCACATACAGCGCGCCTTCGCCGCCGTGGCCGATATGGGCTTCCTCGAAGCCGACGACGAGCGTGCGGAATTCCGGCAGGCCGAGCCATTCCGGCACTTGTCGGCGCAGCACGCCGCGCTCGGACTCCGGCCCGACGGTGCGACCCTTGCCGGTGATGACCAGTACGAAGGTATGGCCCTCATAGTTGGCGCGCTGCAGGAACGACAGCAGCGCACGATGGGCGCGGATCTGGGTCATGCCGTGCAGGTCGAGACGGGCGTCGATATCCTTGCGGCCGCGCGACAGTTGCGAGCGCTCGCGGCGACCAAGCGGCGCCAGAGGCGGCGGTGACGGGCGCACGTCCGGCCGCACGATCTTGACCAGATGCGCCGGATGCGCGGGATGTTCCGGCTTCGCCGAGGTCGCCGCTTTCTTCGCAACCGGTTCAGGCTCGGCCGCGTGTGGCTTTGCCACGCGAACTTTCTTGCGCAGCGGGCGCGTCTGTTTGGCGATGCTGTGCCACAGCTCGAGCTCTTCCTCGTTCAGCACGCGCTTGCGGCGCGACACGGGGGCATCGAGGATCTGCGGCGGACGCTGACGCTTCTTCATTGCCAGAAGAAGCGATGGCGGTGATGGGAATGGCCGCGGCGATGAACGCGGCGTTTCGGCTTCGGCTGCTCACGCGCGATCTGCGGCCGCGCCTCGGGCAGCGGCACCGCCGTTGCCGCGGGTTGCGGCGTCGCCTGTGCCAGCGGCGACGGCACCGGCAATGGCACAGCCGTCTTGGCGGCATCGGCCGGCACAGACGCGTCCTTCACGACAGGCGCGGCCGGCGCATCCGCTGCTTTCTCAATCGGCTTTTCGGCCGGCTTGGTATCGGCAATCTTGCCGTCGGGCGCCTTTGCGTCCGCCGGCTTTACGTCGGCAGGCTTTGTCATATCGACGGGTTTGGCATCGACAGGTTTGGCGGGCTCCTTCGGCGGCTCGACCTTGGGCTCGACCTGCGGAAACAACTTTGCAATTTTCGCCGACGGACGGTCCTCGGGCAGCGGCATGGTCCTGCCGCGCGCGACGGGATCGATGCTCTTCGGCACCAGCATGACAAAACGCGCCGGATGCCGCATGCGACCGGCGACGCGGCCGGCCTCGACGCCGGCGCCGAAATACAGATCGGCACGGGCAGGGCCGACGATGGCCGAGCCGGTGTCCTGCGCCACCATCAGCCGACGGAACGGGGTCTTCGACTGTTCGGAGTCGATCGGCAGGTCGCCCTCGATGAAGAACGGCGTGCCGTAGACGTGCAGCGACTTGTCGACGGCGATCGAGCGGCCGGGGGTCAGCGGCACGCCCTGCGCACCTACCGCCTCGTCCTTGTCGGACAACTGCACCTCGCGGAAGAAAACGTAGGAGCGGTTCTGCCGGCGCAGCTCGTTGGCGGCGTCGGGATTCTCCTCCATGTATTGTCGGATACGTTGCATCGACATCTGCTCTTTCGGCACGATGCCGCGGTCGATCAGTACGCGGCCCACCGGCGTATAGGGAAAGCCATTATGCGCCTCGTAGTTGATGCGCACAGTGCCGCCGTCCTCCAGCTTGACCCGGGCGGAGCCCTGGATCTGGGTAAACAGCAGATCGGTCTGGCTTTTCAGCCAGCAGATTTCGAGGCCGCGGCCGGCGATCTTGCCGTCCTCGATCTGGGCGCGATCGTAATAGGGAACCAGCTTGCGGCGGCCGATCTTGCGGAACACCTCACCCTTGTTGGGCATGCTGGTGGCGCTCTGCGGAACGCCGCGCACGAACAGGTTGGACGGCTTGCGATAGACCGGCACGTTGTAGACGCCGGTCCGGGTGCGCGAGCCTTCGATCACCGGCTCGTAATAGCCGGTGACGAACCCGTCGGCCTCGCCGAGCCGCGAGATGCGCAGCGGCAGGAAGTTGTTTTCGAAGAAGGCCTTCGCCTTGGCGGTGTCGGAGATGTCGGCGGCTTTCGCCACATGGCAGGGATCGCGCAGCGAGCCGCCCAGCGCCTTGGAGTCCACCGGCGGGATGCGCTGCGCCGAAATCGGCTTGCAGCTGGTGCGGAAGGCCTGGAAGGCCTGCAGATGGTCATCGTCGGCCCAGCCGTCGATGTCGGCCCAGGCCACCGGCGCGTACTGGCTGCCCATGATCTCGAACGGCCATTGCGTGTGCAGGTGGAGCCGCGACGCGACAGCGGGGACCGGCTGCACAAGCGACACCACGGCGGCGATCGCCGCACAAACCGCGACGGACGCCGTAGTGCGGCGCGCCCTAGTTGACGCTGCCGGTGCCAACCAGCTTCCAGTTCGGATCGCGCGAGGCGATGTCGCGGGCGAATGTCCAGACATCGGTGATATCGCTGACCTTTTCGGCATTTCCATCGACGATCGCGCCGGATTTGTCGCGGGTGACCGAAATCATCTGCGAGACAAAGCGCACCGTCAGCTGGGCGTTGCGGTCGCGCACCTCGGCATTGACCAGCTCGGCCTTGTCGATCGAGACGAAGCGGGTCTCGGTCTTCTGCTCGTTCTTCTCGCGGTCCTTGATGACGGCGTCGAAGCTTTCGAACACTTCGGACGACAGCAGGTCCTTGAGCGCGCGGCGGTCGCCATTGGCGAAGGCCAGCACGATCATCTCATAGGCGCCCTTGGCCCCCGAGATGAAATGGCGCGGATCGAAGGAGGCGTCCTTGGCGAGGATCGAATCAAGCCCGGCGGCCAGCGGCGTGCCCGGTTCGGCAACGCCCTTCCAGCGATCGGCGGTCGGGGTCACGTCGGCGGTCGGCGCCGCGGACGGCTGGTCCACGATGGCGCCGGGCATGGGCACCACATTGCTATCCGGCGCGCCCTGCACCACGTCGCGGGCCGCGCGGTCGAACGGCGGCCGTTCGGTGCCGGTGCGCTGGCCGAGGACATTGCGCAGCCGCAGAAAAATGAAGACGGCCAGCGCCAGGAAGATGATGGTGTAAATATCCACGTCGCATTGCTTTCTGATCGGCGCCGGGCCGGGCCCGGCGGGGAAATGTCCTGCCGGATACGGTCCGGGAAACGGCAGCAGTCACATCAAGGGTGGACCCGCTTCATGTAGGCACGAAATTGAGCCCAGCCAATGGCGCGGTTTGACTCAGTCTGCGGCATAGCAGCCGGATAGCGACCTCTTCGGGCCTTGGTCTTGATCGATTCTAGCGCGTTTCGGCCTGCAGTGGAAACCGGATTGCGACCGGAACGCCCGCGCCCTCAGCCGTTTAGGCGATTTTGGCCGCAAAAGCGGCGGTCTTTGGCTCCTCCGGGCCGGCGGCAGCGATTCGGCGGCTCCCGCGAATGGCGCGACCGGGGCGTGCCGTCCTTGTCCAGCACGGCGGGGCTATGATAGCCACTCGCCCGACATCGCTTTCCGAGATCCGGCGACATCCGACGCCGCTCCACTTCCGAAACGCTTCAGGAGAACTCCATGACCAACGGCAACGGCACCCTCCCGAGGCGGGTCTTCCCCCCAGCTCAACGTGCTGGCGCAATACACCAAGGACCTGTCGTTCGAGAACCCGAACGCCCCGGCCTCGCTGGCGCCGCAGCCCCAGCAGCCCAACATCAACATCCAGATCAATGTCGGCGCCAACAACCTGTCCGAGAACGAATTCGAGGTGACGCTGTCGGTCGAGGGCAAGGCCGAGAACGCCGGTACCGTGATGTTCAGCTTCGAGCTGGCCTATGCCGGCGTGTTCCGCATCCTCAACGTCCCGCAGGAAAACCTGCATCCGCTGGTGATGATCGAATGCCCGCGGCTGCTGTTCCCGTTCGCCCGCGAGATCATCGCCACCGCGGTGCGCGACGGCGGCTTCCCGCCGCTGATGCTCGACCCCGTCGATTTCGTCGGCCTGTACCGCCAGAACATGGAACGCCAGGCCCAGCAGCCGATGCAGAGCTGACACGTTCGTGTCATCCCGGGATGCAGCAGGCGGCGAAGCCGGCTGATGCAGGCCTGGGATCTCCAGATGCTCATCGCATCGCAGTTCGGGATTCCGGGTTCGCGTGCGGCTAGCGCCGCCCGCGCCCCGGAACGACCAATCAGCCCAGAAATTCGTTCCAGATCGCCTTGTCGCCCATTGTCGCCACGAAGGCGCGGTGTGCGGCGACATCGTCCTCGGTGAGCCGGGGGCGAGCGGTGCCGGGCGCTGACGGCGCGGCGCGTCATTGATACCGCCGGTGCGCTGCATCGGCACGTCGTCGGCCAGAATCAGGCTCGACTGCCGGGCGCCGATCAGGTCGATATAGACTTCCGCCAGCAGTTCGGAATCCAGCAGCGCGCCATGCTTGGTACGGCGTGAATTGTCGATGGCGTAGCGCGAGCAGAGATCGTCGAGCCGGTTCGACACGCCGGGATGCTTGCGCCGCGCCAGCATCAGCGTGTCGACCAGGCGATCGCGGGCGATCGCCGGCCGCTTGATGCGGTCGAGCTCGGCATTGATGAAGCCGATGTCGAACGAGGCGTTGTGGATCACCAGCGGCGCGTCGCCGATGAATTCCAGAAAGTCGTCCACCACCTCATGAAACAGCGGCTTGTCGGCGAGGAACTCGGCCGACAGGCCGTGAACGTTGAAGGCTTCCAGCGGCATGTCGCGCTGCGGATTGATGTGCCGGTGAAAGGTCTGGCCGGTGGGCATGCGGTTGAAGATCTCGACACAGCCGATCTCGACCAGCCGGTCGCCGCGCAGCGGATCGAGGCCGGTGGTTTCGGTATCGAGAACGATTTCACGCATGCTTCTGGCCGGTTATCGAATCAGGGTCGCCGTCGCGGCATCCTAGCAGCCTGATCGAGAATTTCACGGATCCGCAGCCGCACCGGCTCCAGCCCATGCGAGGTATCCACCACGAAATCGGCACGCTTGCGCTTTTCAACGTCGGGAAGTTGCCGAGCCAGGATGGCATCTAGCGCCTGCTCCGACATGGTGCCGCGCGCAAGAATGCGGTGGCGCTGCTGTTCGGCGTCGGTAGTCACCACCACGACGGCGTCGACGCGCTTCTCGCCGCCGGTCTCGAACAGCAAGGGCACATCGACCACGGCCACCGGCGCACCGCCGCGCTCGGCATCGTCGAGAAACTTCTTGTGGTAGGCGCCGAGCATGGGATGCACGAGCTGCTCCAGCCGCTTCATCGCCGCCTCATTGCCGACCACCTGCGCGGACAGTTTCGCGCGATCGACCTTGCCGTCCACCGTGGTGCCGGGAAACGCCGCCTCGACGGCCGGGGCGGCTTCGCCTTCGTAGATCCGATGAACCGTGGCGTCCGCGTCGTAGACCGGCACGCCGGCTTCGGCGAACAGTTTTGCGGTGGTCGATTTACCCATCCCGATGGAACCGGTGAGTCCAAGAACAATCATCTCGTTACATCCATCAATTCCGTCTGGGATGGCTCAAGTCAGTCCAGTCTGGTTCCCCGGACGCGATGCGATACCAGGCGATGCTATTGCATCGCCGCCAGTATCACTTCGCAGATCCGGGGTCCCGATTGTTGGTAAGAAATCGGGATTCCGGTTCTGCGCAACGGCATAAGGATGCCGCAGCGCGCCCGGGAAACGAAGGTGCCGACTAGATCGCAATCATCTTCTCGCCGCGCAGAAATTTCAGCAGCGGCAGCAGCGGCAGACCGAGGATGGTGAAGTGATCGCCTTCGATCAGTTCGAACAGGTGCACGCCAAGGCCTTCGACCTGGTAGGCGCCGACGCTGGTGGTGACGGCATCGCCGGCCGCGTCGAGATAGGCATCGATGGCGGCATCGTCCAGCTTGCGCATGGTCATGTGTGCCACCGAGACGCTGCTGAACAATGTCGCGCCGTCGCACGCCACCGCGATGGCCGAATGCAGCTCGTGGGTCTTGCCGGCCAGCGCCGCCAGCTGCGCGGCGGCGGCGGAGCGGCCGGCCGGCTTGCTGAACAATTCGCTGCCCAGCGCCAGGGTCTGGTCGGCACCGACCACGTAGCGACCGGGATGACGGAGGGAGACGAAGGCGGCCTTGCGTTCGGCGAGCATCGCGGCGATCTCGCCGGGCGATGTCAGTCCGGAGTCGCGCTGGATGCTGCGCTCGTCGATATCCGCGGGGATGGCCTCGAAGGCAATGCCAGCATTGCGCAGCAGCGTTTTTCGCGCGCTGCTCTGCGACGCCAGGATCAGCGGATGTTCGCCTTGCCAGATGCTCATTCGGGAAACCGCTGTCGCTGCCGGTCGGCCAGCAGCTTCATGATCGCCGCGGCGGTTTCCTCGATGGAGCGACGCGTCACCTCGAGCAGTGGCCAGCCATATTTGGCGCTGAGCCGGCGCGCGAAGGTGACTTCCTCAGTGACCGACTGGCGGTCGATATAGTCTTCATTGCCGGAATCGGCGCCGAGACTGAGCAAGCGGTTTTGCCGGATCTGGATCAGCCGCTCGGGCGTCGCATGCAGCGAGACGACCAGCGGCTTCTTCAGCACTTCCAGCTGCGGTGGAATGGGAATGCCGGGCACCAGCGGCACATTGGCGGTGCGCACGCCGCGATTGGCAAGATAGATAGATGTCGGCGTCTTCGACGTGCGCGACACGCCGACCAGAACCACGTCGGCTTCCTCGAGCCCTTCGACGTGCTGGCCGTCGTCGTGCATCATCGAATAGTTCAGCGCATCGATGCGCTTGAAATATTCCGCGTTGAGCGTGTGCTGCGCGCCGACGCGGCCGGTTGTGGATGCACCAAGATAGGCCTGGAACAGTTGCATCACCGGGCCGATGATCGACAGGCTCGGGCTGTTGATCTCCTGGCATTTCGCTTCGAGGCGGCCGACCAGATCCTTTTCCAGCAGGGTGAACAACACGATGCCGGGCGCTTCCTCGATCTCGGTCAACACCCGGTCGAGCTGCTTCTGGCTGCGCACCAGCGGATAGACGTGTTCCACCGGCGTGACGTTGGCATATTGCGCGGCAACGGCGCGCGCCACCGTGATCAGGGTCTCGCCGGTCGAATCGGAAACGAGGTGCAGATGAAAATAGCTGCCGGAGGTGGGCACCATGGAGCCTGTGTATCCTGTGAATCCCTGTGGAGCTTTTCCCGGTTTCCCGCCGGGGCGGCGAGGGATCCGGGATAACTGCCGTTTTTCTTCACAGGCCTCGTGAATGGAAAAGTCGAACGCGCTTTTCGACAATAATGGGGTTATCCGGTTTTGTCTCTGGATAAAGCCGGGATGGCGCTCGCCAAGTCCTTGAACCTCGTCATGTTATTTTGATCGAGGCGGAATCCGGCGACGGCACTGGAGATGTGCATAAGGCCGGGACAAAACGGGATGGCGTTGCGCGGGCCTAATCCACTGCTACTCAGACTCAAACCTAAGAATCTATAAGTATTGTTTTAGAAAAGGTTCGCTTGCGGATATCCCGCCGATCGGGTCTTTATCCGTCACCGCTGCAACGCTGAAATCTCGCCGAATGTTCCAGCTGCATTGATGCCATCGCAACCGTTACCGAACGATTAAGAGTTTCCTAAAAATGTACGAATGGGCCAAGGCGCTGCATGTGATCGCTGTCATCTCGTGGATGGCCGGCATGCTGTATCTGCCTAGGCTGTTCGTCTACCACTGCGAGGCAGCGGTCGGATCGCAGCAATCCGAAACCTTCAAGGTGATGGAACGCCGGCTGCTCAAGGCGATCATCAATCCGGCCATGGTCGTGACCTGGATTGTCGGGATCTACCTCGCCTGGGCCGGCCACTGGTACACCGCCGGCTGGTTCCACGGTAAACTGCTGCTGGTGCTCGCGATGTCCGGCGTGCATGGCTTTTTCACCTCGCGGGTGCGCGATTTCGCTCTCGACCGCAACACGCGAAGCCAGAAATTCTATCGGATTATCAATGAGGTACCGACGGTCCTCATGATTCTGATCGTCGTGCTGGTGATCGTCAAACCGTTTTAGCCGGGGCTGATGGCGAGGGGATCGCGAACGGCTTGCGCGACGCACGGTGATTTTATATATTGTGGGCATCCCACCCCCACGCAGGCGGATGTGATTGCGTTCCGGTTTGTTGTTGAACCGGTCGCCGCATCAGGGTTGAAGCCTCTTCGGCACCTTCCTTGCTCAAGACCTCATCTCTGAAGACCTGCGGACTTTCCTGATCTTTTCCAGCGTCCGCATTTCTTCCGGCCACCTCGCATCCCACTCCCCCGATCTTCCACAGGACCACCCCCATGCGGGAAATGAAACTCCAAGACCTCAAGGCCAAGACGCCAGCCGAGCTTGTCTCGTTTGCGGAAGAGCTTGGGGTCGAGAATGCCAGCACCATGCGCAAGCAGGAGCTGATGTTCGCCAGCCTCAAGCAGCTGGCGATCAAGGAAACCGACATCATCGGTGAAGGCGTCGTCGAGGTTCTCTCCGACGGCTTCGGATTCCTGCGCTCACCCGATGCCAATTACCTGCCGGGACCGGACGACATCTACGTCTCGCCGTCGCAGATACGCCGCTTCGGTCTGCGCACCGGCGACACCATCGAAGGCCATATCCGCAGCCCGAAGGAAGGCGAACGCTATTTCGCGCTGCTGAAGGTCAACACGCTGAACTTCGAGGACCCCGAGAAGTCCAAGCACAAGGTCAACTTCGATAACCTGACGCCGCTGTTCCCCGATCAGCGCTTCCGTCTTGAATTGGAAGATTCCACCCGCCGAGATCTGTCTGCCCGTGTCATCGATATCGTGGCCCCGATCGGCAAGGGCCAGCGCGCACTGATCGTCGCGCCGCCGCGCACCGGCAAGACCGTGCTGATGCAGAACATCGCGCACTCCATCACGGCCAATCACCCGGAATGCTACCTCATCGTTCTTCTGATCGATGAAAGGCCCGAGGAAGTCACCGACATGCAGCGTTCGGTGAAGGGCGAAGTCGTCTCTTCGACCTTCGACGAACCCGCGGTGCGTCACGTCCAGGTCGCCGAGATGGTGATCGAGAAGGCCAAGCGTCTGGTCGAGCATGGCCGCGACGTGGTCATCCTGCTGGATTCGATCACTCGCCTCGGCCGCGCCTACAACACCGTGGTGCCGTCGTCCGGCAAGGTGCTGACCGGCGGCGTCGACGCCAACGCGCTGCAGCGTCCGAAGCGTTTCTTCGGTGCCGCGCGAAACATCGAAGAGGGCGGCTCGCTCACCATCATCGCCACCGCGCTGGTCGATACCGGCTCGCGCATGGACGAAGTGATCTTCGAAGAGTTCAAGGGCACCGGCAACTCGGAGCTGATCCTCGACCGCAAGGTGTCCGACAAGCGCACCTTCCCGGCCATTGACATCTCGCGCTCCGGCACCCGCAAGGAAGAGCTCATCACCGATCCGCAGCTGCTCAAGAAGATGTACGTGCTGCGCCGCATCCTCAATCCGATGGGCACCATGGACGCCATCGACTTCCTGCTCGACAAGCTCCGTAACACCAAGAACAACGCGGAATTCTTCGAGTCGATGAACACCTGAGTTTTCAGGTTTGGAATTGCGAAAGGCGTCGCTGTGAACCAGCGGCGCCTTTTTCTTTGGGCGCATTCCCGATTGTCATCGCGCGCGAAAGCGGGCGATCCAGTCAACACATACGTCGGTGTTTATCGCCAGTGCCGGCGTATACTGGGTCGCCCGGTCCAAGCGCGCTATTGCGCGCAGGCCGGGCGACGACAGCCGGTGCTGATCCCAGACAAATCACATGACGCCTCATGACGGGCATGGACAAATAGTCAAATGCATCCACGCGACCAGACCATCTTTGCTTTGTCATCGGGACGGCCGCCGACCGCCATCGCCGTTGTTCGGGTGTCCGGCCCTGAGGCCGGCCGCGTTCTGTCCGTGCTGGCCAAGAAGATTCTGCTGCCGCGGGTGGCAACCCGGGCGCTGCTGCGCGATGCCGCGGGCGACGCCATCGACGATGCCGTGACCCTGTGGTTTCCCGGCCCGGCCAGCGCCACCGGGGAGGACGTGGCCGAATTCCATATCCATGGCGGTCGCGCGGTGCTGGCGGCGCTGGTGGCGGCGCTGTCGAAGTTTCCGCATGTGCGGCCGGCCGAGGCGGGCGAGTTTACCCGACGCGCATTCGAGAACGGCAAGCTCGATCTGACGGAAGCGGAGGGGCTCGACGATCTCATCCACGCCGACACCGATAGGCAGCGGCGCCAGGCGTTGCGCCAGCTCAAGGGCCTGCTGGGCGACCGCGCGCGCGACTGGCGGCGGGAGATCATCGAGGCGGCGGCGCTGATCGAGGCCGGCATCGATTTTTCCGACGAGGGCGATGTGCCGGGCGAGCTGATCGAGCCGGCGCTGGAACGCATCCGCGTGCTGCTGCTGGACATCGAGTCCGTGCTGGCGGTGGAGGGCCGTGGCGAACGGCTGCGCGACGGCCTGGTCGTGGCGATCACCGGGCCGCCCAATGTGGGCAAGTCGACGCTGATGAATCAGCTGGCGCGGCGGGACGTGGCAATCGTCTCGCCGCACGCCGGCACCACCCGCGACGTGATCGAGGTGCATCTCGATCTCGGCGGCTACCCGGTGACCGTGATCGACACCGCAGGCATCCGCGAGGCGATCGATGCGGTGGAGCAGGAGGGTGTGCGCCGGGCCCGGATGCGGGCCGCCGATGCCGACCTTCGGCTTTGGCTGGTTGACGCCAAGGCCGAGGTGGACGGCGCCGACGGGGAAGCCGGGCTGCGCGACTGGATGGAAGAGGGGCAGGACGGGTTCTGGGTGGTGCGGAACAAGGTCGATGAGATCGGCGTGTCGGCGCCTGCGGTGTCGCCGTCGGGCTGGCCTTGCTTCGCCATCTCGGCGGCGAATGGCGCTGGGGTACCGGAACTGATGGAGGCGTTGGCGCAGTTCGCGTCGCTGCATTTTGCCGAGGAGTCGTCGCTGATCACCCGGTCCAGGCATCGCGAATTGCTGCGGCAGACCGCGGATGCGCTGGGTCGCGCCGTCGATCTGCCGGAGCAGGCGGAGCTGATGGCGGAGGATCTGCGTGTGGCCGCGCACCGGCTGGGGCAGTTGCTCGGTCGGGTCGATGTCGAAGACATCCTAGACGTGATCTTTCGCGAGTTCTGTATAGGAAAGTAGAGAAGGAATATTTTGTATTTTTTTCTTATAGATTTGAATTTTAATTCACTTAATTGTTTCACGTGAAACGAGTGGCTGGCTCAAGTTCCGTCCGTCCGTGCCTGAGCGCACGATCTCATCCCGGAGATATCTGCCTCTGACGAGACACGGATGGGATGCCCCCTCGGCCGTCTGTTTCACGTGAAACACCGCCTCGATTTCCACTTTCCGCATTTCCTGTCCCGCGCTAGAACGCGCGCCATGCACAGCTCATTCGACGTCATTGTCATCGGGGAGGCCACGCCGGCTGCGAAGCCGCAGCTGCGTCGGCGCGCATGGGCGCACGCACAGCCCTGGTGACGCATCGCTTTGCCACCATCGGTGCGATGTCATGCAACCCGGCCATTGGCGGACTCGGCAAGGGCCATCTGGTCCGCGAGGTCGACGCGCTGGACGGGCTGATGGGCCGCGTCGCCGACCAGGCTGGCATCCAGTTTCGCATGCTCAATCGGCGCAAGGGTCCGGCGGTGCGCGGCCCGCGCGCCCAGATCGACCGCAAGCTCTATGCGGCCGCGATGCAGGCCGCGATCGTCGCCACTGACAATCTCAGCGTCATCGAAGGCGAAGCCGACGACCTGATCGTCGCCGATGGCCGCGTCACCGGCATCCGCCTGGCCGATGGCCGCGAGCTTGCCGCCGGCGCCGTGGTCATCACCACCGGCACCTTTTTGCGCGGCCTGATCCATCTCGGTGAACGCAACTGGCCCGCCGGCCGGGTCGACGAAGCCCCGGCGCTCGGCCTGTCC